>JBBQEG010000051.1:0-19650 GCA_038320495.1 Opitutales bacterium
GAACGTGGCATGCACGACTCCGGCGGGAATGTGAGCGATCTCACCCGGGCGGAGAATCCGATACTCGTTGCCAACCCACTGTTCCGCCTGCCCGTAGACGACGTGGATGATTTCCTCGCGATGCGGATGATAATGAAAGGGGTGGCAGTGCATCGGGTCCATGTTGGCGCGAACGAGCAGGAGTTTCTCCGCGGCCACGAGGTCGGGTCGGCACAGCCATTCGTTATTAGTCCACGGGTTGGGATCGCGGATGACGTCGGCGAGTTGAACGAAGCGGCGGGCGGAAGGGGACATCGGGGTTGTTTTAGCGAAGCGGGTTGAGAAGCTGCAATCAATCGGGGCAAACACCGGTGGCGAACAGACTGTGGCGGGGGCGAAGTCAGGTTTTCGACGGAGTGCGATCTGAAATGAAGAGGGATGATCGCCGTCGGGATGATCGTAGTCGCCTCTTCATTGGCATCAAGATTCGGCGTTAGGTCCGCTTCGCGGCCGGACCGGGCATGGCTTTGAACTTGCGCGTGAGATTGGTGAGGGATTCCTCGACACCCATGCGCTCAAGGCTGCTGGCGCCGACGAAGCCGACGCAGTCGGTGCCTTGAATCACGCGAGTCGCGTCTTCCGGCGTGTTGATCGGTCCCCCGTGACAGAGGAAAAAGATATCCTTCCGCACCTGGCTGGCGGCGTTGATGATGTCCTGGGTAACCTTGAGGGTGTGGTCCCAACTCACGACGGCGCTCTTCACGCCGATGCTGCCTCCAACAGTGGTGCCGACGTGCGCAATGATCGCGTCCGCGCCCGCTTTGGCCATTTCGACGGCCTCCTCGGGGCTGCCCACGTAGACCACGGAAAATAGGTCCATGCGCCGGGCGAGGGCGACCATCTCGTATTCTTTTTTCACGCTCATTCCGGTTTCTTCCAGCACGCCCCGGAAGTGTCCGTCGACGATTGTATGGGTGGGAAAATTGTTTACGCCGGAAAATCCCATCTCCTTCACCTTGCCCAGCCAGTGCCACATGCGCCGACGTGGGTCGGTCGCGTGGACGCCGCAGATCACGGGGACCTCTTCGACGACGGGAAGGACCTCGAATTCGCCGATCTCCATCGCGATCGCGTTGGCATCGCCGTAGGCCATCATGCCGGCGGTGGAGCCGTGGCCCATCATGCGGAAACGGCCGCTATTATAGATGATGATGAGATCGGCGCCGCCTTTCTCGATAAACTTGGCGCTGATACCGGTGCCGGCGCCGGCGGCCAGGATCGATTGTCCGCGGTCGAGCGTCGCTTGCAAGCGGTCGCGGACTTCCTGACGCGTGTAGGGGTTTCCTTTTCCTGTCCAGGGATTCGGCATAAAGTGAAGATGAGTTAGAGGAGCAAAAAGACGGGCTGAACGTGATCGTGTGACGCCTCCGAGCGCCGCGTTGGAAAACGAAGCGTTCGGACGGAAGGCGAATGGATCGGTCAAGGGCAGTGGCTTGACGCGGGGTTGAGGTCAGTGAACACCTGAGCATGGGCAACGACTGCTCAGGAGAAAAGCTCTTGGTTCACACATTCGACTGACGATTTTGCACGCTTAACTGTGATGAAGGCGGATTGGGTTGAAACCACCATTGATGGCAAAGGCACGCGGCGCTGGAGCTTGGACGCGAAGCAATGCCCGGAGTTGGCGGTGCATCAGATTGCGTGGCTCGGGAACGACACGGTGCAACGGCCTTATCGCCGGGTTCGCCTGGCGCCTTCGGGGAGCTTTGTCCTCGCGTGTTTGGAAGGGGAAGGTCGGGTCTGGCTGGAAGGCCGGTGGGAGCGGATGACGGCGGGACAAGTCTGGTTGGCGCCGCCGCGCGTTTTGAATGCGTTTCACGCGGTGGGCAGTCGCGACTGGAAGTTTGCGTGGGTGCGATACCGGGAGGAGTCGAAGTCGAAACCGCTGGTGGGCGCGGGATCGCCGCTGCGGTTGCAGGAAGGAGCGGAAGCGCTCGGACGGGCCGTGGCCGGCTTACGGGCGGAATGTGAAGGCGAATGCGATGCCGTCCTGGTGCATCACTGGGTGAGCCTCGTCCACGGGTTGACGCGCCGGCTCGCGCGACCCTGGCGCAGCGCGTCGCGCATCGGTGAGTTATGGGAGAAAGTGTCGTGCGATCTCGCGGCGGACTGGAAACTGTCGACCCTGGCGGGGGAGTGTTCGTTGAGTACCGAGCATTTGCGCCGGGTGTGCCGGCAGGAGCTTGGCCGCACCCCGATGGAGCACGTGACGTATATGCGAATCCAATACGCCCAGGAGTTGTTGGAGAAGACCGACGATAAACTCGAAGCGATTGCGCCGCAGGTGGGTTATCGGAGCGGCGTGGTATTTTCCCGGGCATTTTTCCGCTGCGTGGGGATGACTCCGACGCGGTTTCGAGAGCGTTCGGGTGAATAGCGACAGGTTGTTCTGAAACTCGGCTTCAACCGTAGTCTTCCGCGAGCGAGCACTGGCTCGCGCCTCAACCTGCCCTGGGAAACGGCCAGTGCCACGGTGAGAACAGGATATGCACATTCAATCGCAGCGCAGAGCGCGCGCCGGCCGGCCGCTTGTGATATTCTCTTGTATAGGTCCTGTAAAAACCCAACGCGATGGTAAAGCCAAGTGTACCTGTCCCGATTATTGTTCCATCAACCCGTAATCCCCACCGAAAGGACTCACATGACTATTCTAATATGTATCGCCATAGTGATGGTCGGGGCCTCCGTCATCACGGGGTATGCTGCCATGACGGCGAAGGAAGGTTTCGAGGACGAGGCTGGTTTCCATGCCATCGAAACCCGCGAAGAGACTGCGGCCCGGGGCGCGCAAAAGAATGCGAGCGGAGATCTCACGACCTTGGCTTCGACGGGCTGAAGCTTTTTTTGTTTTTCCGCCCTCTCCATTTCGGAGGGGGCTTTTTTGTCCGTATATGCCGATCGAGACCAGATGTGTTTTCCCGGGCGGTATAGGCGGCTCCTGAAACTCGTTAACGTTTAAGGTGCGAATGAGGATCTTGCCCTAGGCCCGAATGAGGTGTCGCGAAAAAAAACGTAAGTTCTCTCCCTTAAATCATGATACAGGCCTTGACGGGAAGGAAAAGATCTCGAAGAGGTAGTCCCGGCTTGGATACCCCTGATTCGGGCCGCTTGGTTCAGCGCTTTCTGAAACAGGCAGTTGTTGGAAACCTTTTATAACCCTCCTTGGCTGGTAACACCGTCGGTTTTTTCGATACTCGATGATGCTGCCGCCATTAATCATGCAGGCTCTCACTGTTGGTCTTGCCCTTCTCGGGATCGTTTCGATTGGGACTGGGATTCTACTCACGCTGCTGGCGTTGCGAAAGACGCCAGACGGCTTTGAAGACCAGACGGGATTTCATGTCGGCCAGAGCACGAATACTTTGGCTGATGGACTTCGGTCCCCTAGGTGGCTGGATCAAGAACAATCCTGTTCGCCCATTCCGCCGGCGTCTCCTTAGGCCGTTGGTATGACTTCGCCAGCGACCCCAGCCTTGGGTCGCGGCCCGATCATGCTCGTTTCCCCGCGCCACACATTTATAATCTGTGGAAGGTTCGCGAGCCCGCTGATGTGAAGCCATCGTCCGCCCGCAAAATACGGAGGCCGTTCTGAGCCGTGCTTTGCCCGTGAGCAGCGAACGTGCATTGTCCGCATCCGATAGAGGCCGAATCGGCGACCTTTGTTGCCGATCGCAGGCTGCTGGAAAAACAGCGGTCCCGGAGATGTGAAGCCGACAACGACGGCGGCAAACAGGGTCACTGCACCGAGCAAGGGTAACGCGGCGATGCAGCCAGCCAGATCAACGGCGCGCTTCCAGCGAGAGCGCACCATGCGATCCTCCGCAGGGGAAAGCGGGTGTCGGTGGAAGGATTCGGAGTGCATGGTCGTTAGGTCGGAGAAGTTGAGGCGTTCCGTTGTCTCGATGGTTTTAATTGCATCGAGCGAGTCCTGAAGGCGCGCCCGAATAAGAAGATGACGACGCAGCTGCAACAATGAGAAACTGTTAGGGAATTCCCTGAAACTTTGATGCGAGGTTATCGGATGACGCTGGTCGGCAGTGCTGACGTTCGGCCGGTTGCGGGATGAACGTGCGGGTCGTTTTCGGCGAAGACCGCACGCCGATGTTTTCGGCATTGCGGTTCGAGCGGCGTCTTATTCGGTTGGGCCACTGGTTTATGAGATTGATCGTCTGCAATGAAACGTGGCGTGCTGATTGGGCGCTGGATTCTTCTGAAGTTCGCCAACTCCCGGCGCTGACGTTGCCGATGGTTTCGTTGGCCGCGTCGGGTGCGACGATGAACGGAACTCGGAGCCGGAGACCCGCGGGTTGAGCGCAGTTGGATCGGTTTGGAAGTTGGTGCGTTGCGAGGGCGACGCCGCCCCATGAACTGGCTACGGCAAAATTGGTTTGTGGCCGCACTGCCATTGGCGGTGGCGTTGGCGTGGATTTTGCCCGAAGCGGGCGCGACGGGTGGATGGTTGCGTGCGGAGATGACCACAAAGATCGGGGTCGCGGTGATATTCTTGTTTCAAGGGCTGACGCTGGCGGCGGCGGCGTTGAAGGCCGGAGCGCGACGATGGCGGCTGCACGCGATCGTGCAGGGTTTCACGTTCCTGGGATTTCCCCTCGTGGGGATCGGTCTTGACCAGCTCCTCGGCGGCTGGGCGAGCGAGGATCTGCGGCTCGGGTTTCTCTTCCTTTGCGTTCTGCCGTCAACGGTCTCCTCTTCGGTGGTGATGACCGCGGTGGCCGGTGGCAACACCGCCGGGGCGATCTTCAACGCCGTCGCCTCGAGTCTGATCGGCGTGTTTGTCACGCCGTTGTGGGTGGCATGGCTCATGAAATCCACGGGCCAGTCGATCGCCCTCGGACCGGTGGTGCTCGAGATTGTAGTGCTTCTCTTGTTACCTTTTTTTGTTGGGCAGATGCTGCGTCCGTGGTTGCGCGCCTGGGTGGATCCCCGCAAACGCATCCTGGCTAACGTCAGTAGCGGGATAATTCTCTTCATCGTTTTTGCGGCGTTCTGCAATTCCGTGGAAAGCCGCATTTGGTCGCAACATGGTTCGCCGCTGGTACTGGCCGCGGTCATTGGAACAATCGTGGTGTTCGTGGTCGTGATGATACTGGTGGTGCTGCTCGCGAAGGCCGGACGGCTCTCAGAGGGCGACCGGATCGCAGCGCTTTTCTGCGCGCCGCAAAAGACCCTGGCCTCAGGCGTGCCGATGGCGAAAGTGATTTTCGGAGCCCACCCCGCGCTCGGAGTGATCCTGCTGCCGGTGATTCTATATCATCCGCTGCAACTGCTCGTCCACGGCGTAATGGCCAGCCGTTTCGCGCAACGCGCCGAGCGGCCCGTCAGCTGATGAACCGCACGGGCGCTGGGTCATGGTCGGGCAGGTGCGAGTCGGAAGGGAAAGCGGGATTTCGATTCGGAGTGCGCGCATGGAGCGAGGGCGTGAATGAGTCGGGCGCTATATTCGAGGACTGCATTCAGTTCGCCGGAATGGATGTCTTTTGCGGCAGCCGCCGTTTGGTTTTGCGCTTCATGCGGAGCGCTCAACGCTCGACTTTATGACGTCGGTTCAGTCCCGGAAAAATCAAGCTCGAAAAATCAACCGTATCTCCAGCAAAACAGACGCGCGGCTTCTCACGCAACTGACTCGAGACTGGCAGGTGTTGTGTCACGACATTGGCGAGCGCCGGGCGGGCACCGACGGCGAACGCCGCGCCGCTGAGTACATCGTTGAGCAACTTCGCGCGGCCGGAGCAGACGATGCCCGGTCGGAGGTGTTTTCGTGTACCAGTGTGCGGAAGATTGCCTCGAAGGTGATGGAGCCGCGGGGTCGCGGCTGGCGGGCGGTGGAGTCTGCTGCGCTCGTGGGCGCGCCGTCCACGCCAGGCCCGGGGATGGTGGAAGGACCGCTGGTGTGGCTCGATTTTCCGGAGGAGGCGCCACGGCTGGGTCGGGGGAGCTTGCGCGGGTGCATCCTCGCGCTGTTCGGTCCGCTGCCCACGTCCCTCGACCTCCATCGCCGCCTGCTCGCCGCCGAACCGTTGGCCGTGGTGCACGTGGACGAGCGGTTGCCGTTTGCCTGGACGAAGAATGACGGGGTGTATCCGTATTGGGCTCAGCATTACGGGATGTTGCCGACCGTGACCGTTCCCTATCAGGAGGCCTGGCGTTGGAAGCGCGACGGTGTGGCGCGGCTTCGCGTCCGTGTAGTTGCAGATCTGGTGGCGGCTGAATCTCAGAATGTCATCGCAACGTTCCCCGGCACGGATGCCTCGCTGCCGGCCCTGGCGCTGAGTGCACATCACGATACCCAGTGCGGCAATGTGGGCGCGGACGACAATGCGTCCGGGGTTCTTGGCGTGCTGGCACTGGCGCGAAAACTTCACGGGAAACGCTTTCGACGCACCCTGCAGTTTTTGTCGTTTGGCACGGAGGAGCAACTCTCCGTGGGCTCAGCCGCGTTTGTGCGCGCGAATCAGGTGACGCCGCGGACCACGGGTTTGTTGGTGAACCTTGACAGCGTGGCGTCGCCGTTGGGGCACTTTGAGATGTGGGTCGCGGGGAGCGAGGCCTTGGGGCGCTTTGCGGCGGCGGCACTCGCTGAGCGCGACATCTATGTCCAACTGCGCCGCGAAGTTTCGCCGTTCTTCGATACGGTCCCGTTCAATCGGGCGGCGATTCCATCGCTCGGATTTATGCGGCCCAATTTCCCCGGAGGGCGCTGGCAACACCATAGCAGTCACGATTCGCTGGCGAACGTCTCGGTCAAAGTGTTGGCGAAACTTGTGGAAGGGATCGCGCCTCTGGTGGCTGATCTGGCGGATCGTGCGCGTTGGCCGTTTGGATCGCGCCTTACGTCCGCGCAGCAGGCGCAGGCGAGTAAGCTCGGGCGCGAGCTGTTGGGTGGTTAGAGCGCATCATGAACAGAGGTGTCGGTCTGAAAGTCTGCTGAAAAACGGTTAGGACGTAGTGAAAGACCAAAATGCGCGCAGTACGCGCCAAGGGACGCGTTGCGCCGTTGCAAGTTTTAGGGTAAGGTAAGGCCATGAAAACGATCCTCGCTCCACTTGACTTCTCAAAAGTCAGCGAGGCGGTTGTGGCGGAAGCGGCCGCTCTTGCCCGCGCGTTGGCCGGACGCGTTGTTCTGCTGGCCGTCATTCAGCCGCCGGTGGTGAATTACGAGTATGCCGCCGTAATGGATAATCTCGCGGAAATCACAGCAGCCGGAGAACGGAATGCGGAACGGCGTATTGCTGAAATCGAGGAGAAATTGAAGGCGGCCGGAGTTCCCTCCGAGTCTGTTCAGTTGGTGGGCGGCCCGATACCGCTCATTATAGAGCAAGCCAAGAAAATCGGAGCGGACTATATTGTAATGGGTTCGCATGGGCACACCGCGTTTTACGATCTGCTCGTAGGGAGCACAACGCATGGGGTGCTCATGCGCGCCCCTTGTCCGGTGGTCATTATTCCGGCGCCGCATCAAGCGAAGCGGCCAGCCGCAACATAACTTTGGGTATGTGGGAACGTAGGGCGCGGGCGTGGGGCCCGCGCCCATTTTTTTTGGACGTGGATCAGGAGTTCTTTTCTGAATCCTTGAACGGAAGAGGATCACAACGCATGAGACGCGCAGCGGCCGTAACTGGGCTTCTGCTACGCTGCTGTCATTCCGACCCAAATTTCCGCTGAACTAAAACGAAGTGCGGCACCCGCGAGTGGCCAGATGACGTTAGCTGCCACCGTGTGGAGCGGAGCCGCCGCGGCGCTCTAAAGCAGCCGCGCCGGTGTCTGGATCGTCATTTCCGTCGAAGATTCAGGCTGTAGTGTCAAACTACGGATCGACCAGTTTGATGTCGCATATGCGACATCAAACTGGTCGAAGGCAAAGCGGCACAGAGCCTCCAGGACCACTGTAATTATTTCGGATACGAGGCAACGGAGAGGCGATACCAATGCGACCACGGTTCGTGCGGGGTAGTAGTAGAATACAGGAGGAATCGCGCGAACGATGCAGGCGTTTAGCTGAGTTCACGCGGATTGCGGCACCGAGTCGGTATCGAGCAGCAGATCGAAATCTCCCCCCTCGGTCGTGCTTTGCGCCTGCCAAAGTTTCGCGTAGCGGCCGCCGACAGCGAGCAATTCGCGGTGTGAGCCGCACTCGAGAATCCGTCCATGATCGAGCACTACGATTATATCCGCGCGCCGGATCGTGGAAAGGCGGTGGGCAATGACGAGCGTGGTGCGATTCGAAACGAGGGTTTCAATTGCGGTCTGGATCGCAGCCTCCGTCATCGTGTCCACACTCGCGGTGGCCTCGTCGAGAATGACCAAAGGCGGGTTTTTTAAAATCACGCGGGCAATGGTGAGGCGTTGTTTCTCTCCCTGTGAGAGCCGG
Organism: Opitutales bacterium; assembly: GCA_038320495.1. Classification (GTDB taxonomy): domain Bacteria; phylum Verrucomicrobiota; class Verrucomicrobiia; order Opitutales; family Opitutaceae; genus ER46. The sequence goes on from JBBQEG010000051.1 coordinate 8,426, forward strand.
ATGCCGCGTTCTCCTACTGCGGTGTGCATGCCTTCGGGTAACCGTTGGACAAACTCCAATGCGGCCGCGCCCCGCAGCGCCTCGATGATATTGTCGTCCGTGGCCGTCGGCTGCGCGAGGCGGAGGTTATCGGCGATCGTACCGTTGAATAAAAACGGTTCCTGCGCCACATAGCCGATGTGTTGGCGAAGCGCTTCCAGATTGAGCTCGCGCACGTCAATGCCATCGATCGTGACCCGCCCGGCGGTGACGTCGTAATACCGCAGCAGGAGATTGGCGATGGTGCTTTTGCCCGCGCCCGTGTGACCGACCAGAGCGGTGACTTTGCCCTCGGGTAACGTGAGCGAGAAGTCGTTGAGTACGGCCGGCCGACCTGGATAGGTGTGGGCGACGGACTCGAATCGTACGGTGGGCACTCCCTTCGGGAAAGGTTTGGGGTGGGCCGGTGAGGCGATGGTCACCGGGTGATCGAGAATCTCAAACACGCGGTCGCTCGAGGCCCGGGCCGCGGAGAAAAGGTTGTTGAGATTATTCAGCTGGCTGACCGGTTGATAGAGCAGCGAGCAATACGCGAAGAATGCGACAAACGCTCCGATCGTGAGTTGACCCTCCATCAACATGAGTCCGCCCAGTCCCATCACTGCAACCGCGCCGAGGCTGGAGATAAAATTGGTGCCGGGTCCGTGCAGCGACCAGCGGTACATCGCGCGCAACGTGGTATCGCTCAACCGATGCGCCGCGCGAGAGAACCGCCCCCGCTCCCGCTCCTTCAAGGCGAACGAGCTGATGAGGCGATTGCCTTGAATGTCCTCAATGAGCAGGGCGTTGAGCTCACCGGACGCTTCGCGGGTGGCCTTCCAGAGTTTTCGGCCGGCGCGAAAGTGGATACGGCCAAGCCAAATCAGAAGGGGCAGCGGTGCGATGGTGAGCGCGGCGAGGAGGGGCTGTTGCGCGAAGAGCAGGACCGCGATGCCAATAATCGTGAGCAAGCTGACCGTGCCTTGTTCCGTGCCGTCCAACACGACGCGCTCGAGATTCTGCACGTCCTCGGTCACCCGCGACGCGATCTCGCCGGACTGGCGTTGATCGTAGTAGGAGACGGGAAGGTCGAGAAGCTTGGTGTGCAGCTCCGCGCGAAGATCGAGCAGGACTTTCTGTTCGAGGCGGTTGTTCACGCGAATCCGCAACGAGTTGAGCGCGTCGCGAAAGAAGTAACATCCCGTGAGGGCAGCGACTCCGACCAGCAGCAAGTCGCGGCGGGCGGGCGCGATGACGTCATCGATGATCCATTTGATGACCTGCGGGATCGCGATCAGAAAGAGGGTGCTGCCGATCGCCAGCGCGAGGGTAAGGGCGAAAAGGCCCTTATACCGAAACAGATAAACGGAAACGCGGCGGAAAAAATGCATGGTCAGCGTTCAACAAGAACCGGGCGGAGCGGCTCAGCAAGCGCGGGAGCAGTTTGACTCACGAGCCGGAGGCGTCGGGGTCGCATGCGTCGGTGTATGACGCGCACCTGCTCAAGGACCCGGAAAGAAGGTCGGCCGAGCACCCGTTTCACGGCGACTTTGACAAAGGTGAATGTCCCGAAGGTGAAATCGGCATTTCGACGCGACGCCCGCCCCGATGGTTTCTGATCAGGTGGCGGAGAGCGGAGAGGCGCGGAGTGGAACAGCGAAAAGCCCGAATCAGCGTACCTCTTGGTTTTGGTCTGCAGGTAAATGCCAGCTTCCAGACTGTGCATAGAACGAGCTGATCCCGCAGTCGCGGGGTTCGTCGGGCCTCACGGGCACATTCCAGGCGTGTCGTTCGGCACGCCTGGACAGAACAACGGCTTAGAACCGCACCGTGACGTTCAAATCATACTGGATCGGAACGACGTAACTGTAACGATAGACGTTCGTTCCGTCGGCGAGAGTCGTGAAACTGGTTTTGCGGATTTTGTCGTTCTCAAAGTCCGTGATGTTTTTCACACCGGCGCGGATCCGCACCTGTTGATTCCAGATTTTCTGATCGCGCATGATATAGCCGTGCACGAGATGGGTGGAACCGCCGATCATCTCCTGGCCGCTGGGAATCCCGAGGAGGTAGTCGTCGCGCCAGCTGCCATTGAGGCCGATGCGGACGGCGCGCAATGGCTTCCAAGTGTCACGCTGGAAGGCATAGTCGACGACCCAGCTGGCAGACCATGGTGAAGCGCGGGCGCCTGATGGCTTGGTGTCGATATCGAGAGTATCAAGCAGCGTCTTGGCCTCGTTCAACATGGCCGGGTTCTCGTTCCCGCGGGCGACGGCGGCATTATAGTAGCCACGGAACGAATCGAGGTCAGGCTGGCCCTCGACTTGAGTGCGAGCAAACGTGAAGCGCATTTGCAGCCCTTTCAGGGGCCGGAGATTAAGAGTGAGGTCGGCGCCGCGGGAGTTCTCGGTTGATTTATAGTAGCGAGATGCGCTGCCCGTTCCGTCTTCGCCGTATTTGTATCCAGGGTCGCCGGGCAGCACGTTGTTCGGATTCATCATATCCTCGAGTTCGTCGCGATCGAACCCGACGATTGAGTTCCAGGTCAGCGCAACATTTTGGCGGTCGATATTAAAAACCCCCAGGCTCAGATTGACGCGATCCTGCCAGAAACTGCCCTTGAGACCGATTTCCTTGGTGACGCCCGTGATCGGTGGGAAAAGTTCGCGGTCGAAGGTGCGGAGACCTTGGAAGCGAAACGACTCGGAATAGACACCATAAAAATTCAAGTCCCGGGTGAGCTGAATCGTCATCCCGCCCGTCATGCTCGTATTTTCGAGATGCAATTGCATGTTTTCGACGTACTCGCCGGCGAGGGCATCCTGCCGCTTCGGGGGTGGGATATCCTCCCCGTAGTTGCCGAATTTGCGGGTGCCCTGGTATTCGTAATTGCGGTTCCAATCATGGCGTGCACCCAGCAGGGTCTGCACCCGACCATTGAAGTAGCGACCGCTGGCGGAGAACGAGACAGCTGAGGCCTGACGCCATTGCGTGCCGTCGGTCGCGCTGGTGCCCGAGGGGAAGAACGCGAGTTTCGTCGGCTTGATGGCATCCGTTTCCGGCAGATTGGCAGGCTTCATCGCATCGAAGAGGGCGCGGGAGTAAAACCGGGGGTCGTCGAGGAAGAGCCGGAGCCGCACACGGTCGGCATTGGCGTTGATGGCGGTGGCGGTCCCGCGGTCGACATTTCGGACGTTGAACGTGTTGAAACGATAGTTGTTGACCGCGTCTTCCCGATACTCGGCGCTCCCGACCAGCAACTGCTGCATCCACTTCCATTTATCGAACTTATAGACAGCGGTGCCGCGGAACGAATCGACCTCATTGGCAAATTGTTTTTCGTCGAGTTCGGTCTCGACGTAGGGCCGTCCATTTACGTCGATGCTGATCGTACTCGAGAAGAAGTTGTCATTACGAATGGCTTTCTGCTTTTGGTGATTATAGGCGAACTCCAGGCCGATGGGCCCGAGGAGTTGTTCAACGGTCACCGAATAGGTGTCGAAAGGCCGGTTCTGACGATCGAACGCGCCGCGTAGATTATAGTGCTTGGGGTAGCCGTCAAAGCGGCGGGTGCCGATCACGGCGCCGGCGGCGTTACGCATCGTTACATCAAAGTGGTCGCCTTCGATCAGCGACGGCGATCCGCCCGTGGGGCCGTTGGAGCGATCGGCGGCCGGCAAGGTGGAACGTACGATCCACTCGCCGTCGGAGGTATAATAAAGGCGGTCGGTCGTATAGGCGCGGGAACGAGCGGATATTTCGCGAATGGTAACGCCGCCAAAACCGCGGACATTGGCAAAGTCGCCGCGCTCATATTCCACGCGAACCATGGTATTTCGCAGTGGTTGCCAGGTGGCGGCCAGGGTTTCGCCTTCGAGCTTGAAGGTGGATGCGTCCTGAAATGTACGTTCTTCACGTCGTACAGCGTTGAAGCGGATCGCGAGGCCGTCGCGCAGCTTGCGATTATAGTCAAACTGGAAGCGGTACGCTCCATCGCTATTGTAGATGGCGGTAGCGGTCCCGAATGTTTTCATCTGGGCGCGCTTGGTAAAGACCGCGGCCTGTCCGCCCGGCTCGACGTCGCCGAAAATCAGCGAGTTGGATCCTTTGCCGAAATCAATGCGCTCAACGTTATAGGTATCTGAAGGAATATACCAACGGAAGTAGTTGCGCGTGGCCGTCGAGCCGCTCAGCCCGCGAAACGCGATCGCGCCGCTCTGGTTGTCGTTTTCCATGGTCGGCGGGGCCCAGGCGTTGGCCACATAGTTGGAGACTTCGTCGGCGGAGAAGAGGCCAAGGTCCTCCATAAAATCCGCCGTGATCGCATCAATGCTTACCGGAACGTCCTTGAGTGCCTGCTTGGTACGCGTGGCCGAGAGGGTGTCGTTGGCGGACCAGCCGGTCTCGCGTTCGGTTGAGATGATAAAGGGCGACAGCGTCACTGTTCCGTCCGACGTCGTGCTGGCAGGAGTGGACGCAGCCGGCGCCGGGGCGACTTGCGCAAAGGCGGCATCGCTGAGAACGGCGAGCGCGAGGGTAAGTACGAGGCGAGGCAGGTGCATAGGGTTAGGTAAGGAAGACGTTTGTGCCCGATTCAGGTTGGCGGTCGCCGGACCCAAATCGCGGACCGGGGGGAAGGGGTGTATTTGGTAGCCGCTTCAGGGGTGGAAACAAGCTTCGAGATGGCAACGGGATGTTGATTTACCGCTGGCATTTCAGTCCTTGGCTTCGGCTCGTTGGGACGTCAATCGGAAGAAGGTTAACAGGGGCGAATCAGCTGTGGCGAACCGCCGATTAAGGACTGCTTTTGGGATTTCGTTCGGTCGAAGGAACCACCACGGGCGCACCGATCTGAACTTCCGCTTTCCGGCGCAGGTTGTCATCAATAAAGACGGGGAGCTCGGTGCTGCGCCCGATATAGGGCGCGGCGCTGTTGAGCATCACCGTCAGCGATTCCGGAAGAGAGGTGCGGCGCGATTCGATGCTGATGCGGGTGCGCCAGACCAGTTTCTTTTCCTTCTTAGCCAAGGCCATTGCGTCAAAAGCTGCGACCATTAGATAGAGTCGGTCCTGGCGCGCGGCATCGTTGATCGCGTCCGCTTCAGAACCGGAGAGCATCTTTCGGTTGGCCTTGTCGGCGCCAACGAGCTGGGCAATTTCACGGCGATTCCAGACGAGGCTCGAGGTGGTGGTTTCACCCGCATCATCCGTTTCCTCGAAATCGTCGATCATGAGGTTGGCGGACCCCCACAACACTACGATTGCGAGCTTGGGCATCGGTCCGCCAATTTGGGTGCGCTGGAAATTTTTGGTGCCGAGGACGCGCATGACTTCTTTTTCCAGGGTGGCGCGATCCGGCTGCCGTTCGCCGGCCCAGACCGCACCGAGCGTGTGTTCGCCGCTGCCAAGCCAGAGATAGTGAACAGGCTTGTCCGGCGTGGGAACGAAATCCTCCGCGACTCCGCTGGCAGCGTCGCCCACCACGAGCACATCCGGCCCCGGCTTGGCTTTGGCGGCAAAGCCAACGCTCACCGACGCAACCAGCATGAGTAGTAGAGCGGCAGAGGAGGGGAGATTCATGGGTAAACGGCCGGAGTTAATCCGGCGTGAACCAAGGAAGACGCATCGTCTGAAAGAATATTACAGAAAAGATTCGGATGCGCCGCGAGAGGCTGCGGCTGGCGATCGGGCTCAGGCTTCATCGCTAACCGATTTGCGCCTGGATGATGCGATAAACGTCAGCGGAGATCTGCCAATGCAGCAGGGAATCGATCGCCGCAAACTCATGGAGCAGGATCACCGCCCAGAATGTCAGTTGAAATGAAACTTTGGATACCTTGTGGCGAAACATCCGCTGGGCCAGAAACGCACCGGGCCAGCCGCCCAGCAGCGCAGTGAGGTGGAGGGTGATCTCGGGGATGCGCCAAGCTCCGGCTTCGGCGCGGCGCTTATCGCTGCGATAAGAGAAAAACGCGAAGAGCGACACCGCGATCGGCGCTCCGACTAGAATCCGCCAGTCGACCCAGGGTTCGAGTCGAATCAACGCCAGCACGGGGGCGATGAGGAGCAGAAGCAGAAAAGCGGTCGAGAACCACGTGACGCCGCGACGGATTGGGGTAGGGGAGACAGGGGACATGCGAGCAGATCACCACACCGCACGAATTCGAACGTGACGAATGCAATCGGACCATCACCGACTAGCCGCCCACGGTGAAGCGCCTGCAATTAAACCCGACTTGGCCTTTGGAACGAACGTGGGTGGCGCAACGCAGCGTGATGCGATGCGAGGTCGCGTGCGTGCATGCGACCCCCTGAATCAAAAATCGAATTCCACTGCGACGGGCAGATGGTCGGACAGCAGCGAGCGCACGATCTCGCAGCGGGCCTGCACGCAACCGGCAGGGAGGAAAATAAAATCGAGGGCGCGCTGGGGTAAGGGCGAGGGAAACGTCAAGCCGGTAGCAGGGTGCATCACGTAATCGCAGTAATCGGACAAATGGCTGAGGAGTGAGGCGGTGGCATCGTCGCGATTGCTCGGATTATTGAAATCGCCGCAGATGATGGGTGGGACCGCCCAGGTTTTGCCGTGCAACCGGTGTTTCTCGCGCAACCAGGTGAGTAGGCGTTCAAGCTGCGCTAAACGCTGACCGCGGGAACCGAAATGCAGGTGGAGGTTAACGAGTGGCAGGCAGCGCCCCTCAACATCGATTTCGACATACAGGAACCCCTTTTCTCCGAGGCGGCGCTGGCCAAAAACCACCGTTTCGGCGGCGCGGATTGGGTGCCGCGACAACAGGGCGTTGCCGTAACTGAGGTTTAGCAAGCCGCTGCGGCGGTTGTTGATGCCGAATACGGTGTGCGGAAACCGGGTATGAACGCGCAGGTAGTCGAGATGGTCAAAGTTGCCGGCCCAGCGGGAGCGTTCGTCAATCTCCTGCAAGGCGACGATATCGGGAGCGAGCCGATCGACGAGGGCCGCAATCCGCCGCAGATTCGCCTGCAGCTTGCGCTGAGTGGTGAAACCTTGGATTGGATTTAAGCCGCGGCCATGCGCGATGTTGAACGTGACGATTCTCAGGCGCGGCATAGTTTGATGACGACCAGATGTGACGTACCCTCGCGGCAAAGGCAAACATGGTAACCAAGGGAAAAAAGGGCGAGGTTGTCGTTATCCGAGGACTGCGCCACGCCCTTTTCGAGGGCGCGGGCCTCCCATGCCCGACGTGACCATCGCCGTGGCCGCGGCTACGTTCTACAGCCTTAAAGCCGCGCAGGCCGGCGGAATTCCTCAACGCGTTTAGTCCGTAGTCGGCGAGTGGTGGACCTTCCTCGCCACGAACCATCGGCTACCGCGCGCAGAAATCGAGCTCGTGAAAACACCGGCGTTTTCATTTCCGCCGGTCGGAAGCAGACGACCCATCCGTTCTTGTCGGTTGGCCGCGAAATGAAGGGGAAGCATTCAATGCGGTTCGATCGGTTCTGGCGGGATGCGGCCGATTCGGGATCTAGCGAATGCGGTGATGGGAAACAGAACGGTGACGCAGCCAGCTGCGAAGGGCAATTGTGCCGAGCAATACGGGTAGAAAAAGCAGTGCGCTGTGGGAAGCGTCGGGCACCAGAGTGACTTGTACATTATCGAACGCCAAGTGGTTCCTGTCGCCGTAACCGATCACGGCGCCGCGTTCGTAATACCATTTTTCAGGTCCCCAACCTTCTGGATGATAAATTCCCTGATATGCAATGGCGGTCGAGCGCACGAGGACCCGGTCAAAACCTGCCGAATTACTATATGAAAAGCTCGTTGTATGGGCCAGGCCCGGGTCTTCGCGGTTGCCAGCGCCAACCAAGATATCTCCCCGCCATACCTCCCAGCCGAGAAAGGTGTCCATCAGGTTATATTCGATCATATAGCCGTTCCAATCGAACCCTCCAGAGAACGAGACCTTCGTCATGAGGTTACCCGGCACGCTGATTCCCACCCAGCCGTTGTTTTGAACCGAAAGGGCGTTTCCCGTGTAGATATAGCCGCCCCATCCAAACAGTGTGGCCGCCCAAGATCCCGTCACCGGCTGAAATCCGCTTGGAGAAGTAAACTGAATTCCGTTCTCTGTGTAGCCTGAGGGAAGGTTAAGATTGGGATCGAGCGAGTCGAACGTGGCGGTGAGCGTCAACGCGCTCGCCCGCGAAATAAGGCACATTAAGGCCAAACCGGCCAGGCCGCGCCGGGTGATTGTTTTCATAGTGTAGTAGGAGCGGAAGCCGTGAACCAGAGCCAGAAGGGGTGCCTCACAAATGACGGCGTACGAGGTGCGAGTCAATAGATGCAGTAAACTTGCACCCTGATCGTGTCGTTTCTCGCTCTTAAACTATGGGGCAACTCCGTCACTCGCTCGCACAGCGACCGCGCTCCCTGCATCACGCGCCGTACGCGGCAGATGCAGTTCAGGCGCCCTCTTCAAATCTGCGAGAGCCAAAGTATAGGTGAACTGGCGTGAGGGTCCGGGTGAAGTTCATTCCCCATTTTCCTTTCCAAGCCATTTCAGCAATCGCACGAAGCGTGGTCTGCCGATCCTGGCGGAAATCGCACGACGAAGCGGCTTCGGGGGGCGTCTCAGGCCTAAATTCTTCCAGCGCTGAGTGATCACATACGCCTGATCCGCCTTTCGTTCCTCGATTAACTGGCGCAGACCCTTCAATCGCTTCGGGGTGATCTCGGCGTCCTGATACTTCACTTCGAATGGCACGAGCCGGTCGCCGAGCTCGGCGATGATATCGACCTCGTAGTCGTCGCCCCGCCGGTCGCGCCAGTAGGCGAAGCGCGGCGTCTGGCTGTAGAAACGCAAAAGCGGTTTCGACCGCCGCTCCGAGTCGATCCGGACAGCGAATTAGAACTGGGGTCGAGGCGTGTTTCGTTAGTTGCCAGTCCGGATCGAAGATCGATCCCATCCGGGCCAGCCGGTCTCGCTTGAGGGCCACTTCCACTGGCCGAACGCGAACACGCGGACCAACTAACAAAACACGCCCCGACCCCGGTGGCCTGTCCGCGCCGAACCCGGCGTTCATAGCGCCATCCACTTCAAGCCGATGGTGGCGAGCCCGAGGAAAAAGAAGAACCCGGCGACATCCGTCACGGTGGTCAGAAAGATGCTCGAGGCCAGCGCCGGATCCAGTCGCACCGCCTTGAGGCCCAGCGGAATCAGTACTCCGGATACGGCCGCCGCGAGCTGATTCAGCAGCATCGCTGTGCCGGCAACGATGCCCAGCAGGGCGCTTCCCTGCCACCACCAGCCGATCGCGCCAACCAGCACGCCGACCGCGATGCCATTGAGCAGGGCGAGGATGACCTCCTTGACCAACGCGCGGCGGCCATCTCCCTCTGTGAGTTCCCCCAGCGCCAGATCGCGGATGATGACGGTGAGGGTCTGCATGCCGGCGTTTCCGCCCTGACCTGCGACGATTGGCAGGAAAACCGCCAGCGCTGTCCACTGTGCAATCGTGTCCTCGAAGAGCCCCACGACAAACGCCGCCAGGAAGGCGGTGGCCAGATTGACATACAGCCAGGGCAGCCGGCGCCGGATCGAAACCGTCCACGGCGTCAGGGTCCGCTCTTCGCCGGACAATCCGACCATCAGCTGCATGTCCTCGGTGGCCTCCTTCCTGGCGACCTCGAGCGCATCGCTCGCCTTCACCACGCCGACCAGCCGCCCCTCGGAATCGAGCACCGGCAGACCAAGGTAGTGGTAATGTTCAAACTCCCGTGCGAGTTCCTCCTGATCGGCCTCTGCACGCACCGACTCCACTTCGGCGTTCATGATCTCGCTCATCCGCCGATCCGCCCGACGGAAGACAAGGTCGCGAAGGCTTACGATGCCGCGCAGCCGCCGCGCTTCGTCCACCACATACAAATACGAGACATCCTCGGTCCGCTCTTCCTGTGCACCCGAGCGCAGCAGTTCACGCACCTGCTCGACGGTCATGTCCTCCCGCAGGGAAATGAAGCGATTCGACATGATTCCCCCGGCGGTGTCCTCGGGGTAACGGAGCAGCGCGCGCACCGCCTCGGCCGATTCCGGCGTGAGCTTCGCGAGCACGCTGCGGCGCTTCATGGCCGGCAGCTGCTGCAGGAGGTCAGCCGCATCCGGGGGCGGCACGAGGGCGACGATTTCTGTCAGCCGGGGTTCGTCGATCGCGCTCAGCAAGTCCGGCAGCCGCTCCTCCTCGATCTCCGCGATCGCCGCCGCCGCCAGCGCCGGGGGCAGTCCCTGCAGTGCCTCCTGGATTTCGTCGGGTTCGAGTCGCTGCAGACGATCGGCCAGATCAGCCGGATGAAGCTGCGCGTAATCTTCAGGGGGAAGAGCGGTTCGTTCGTTCATGGTGATAACCGGAAACCGGGGCATCCGCGCAGGTTCGGGCTCCGCAAGAATGCGGGCTTTGAGTCCCTTCACAACCCTGCGATCGTCGTCTCCGGCCCTTGATGGGCGGGGCCTTCCCGTGCCGGTGGGAAAAAGTCCGAAGGCCTTCTGTCCCGATGCCCTTGTGCTCGCCCCATCGCTGGGACGGGTCGCTCAATGTGGCAGCAGGGGGTCTGACCGACGGGGTCAAGTCCGGAATGGCGCTTGTGGCTGCCGGCCGTATGCCGGCGGAGAACGAGATGGCCGATTGGACTGCCAAACCCTCCGCCAAGTAGATCTTGGGACGCACCAATGGGTCACTGCGTTAATCGCTAATCGACGCGTTCGCACGATCATCCAAATATCAATTAACGATTAATGTAGTGACCCCATTCTCATCACCCATCCAATTTTACTTTGAAGTGAGCGTGATCACGATAATTGATGGCGACGTTTTCCAGGTACTCGATGGCGGTTGGGCTGACCGACGGTGATCGCGCTACCACGGGGAACCGGGGCGACGGGCTTAGAAGAGCGTGAGCTGATCGTCTGAGGCAGCGGGTGTGCGACAGGAACGGCGGGATTCGATCAGACGGTGGGTGGGGTGCCTGACCGTCGGTCAGCTCCGTAAGGACACGGGTAATAACTCCGTCAAATTCTTAAAGTAGGAATATCAAAAAAATCCTACTTAACGTGTCAGCGGTCGGTCAAAGTGTACCAGGGCGGTCGATTCAAAGTTGAGGGGTTGATTGCGCACAGTGCGGCAGGAGCTGCACTGCGGCGTGAACGTCCTCAAAGTGAGCCTTCAACAATCGA
>JBBQEG010000052.1:0-19632 GCA_038320495.1 Opitutales bacterium
GCCGTTGCCTTTGTAGATATCAAAGAGGCCCGGGTCACCGATATCAAGGGGCTCGGATTCAAGGATCATGCGGCGATCGATCCCGTGACGGAAACCTACACCTTCGACCAGGCGGGAATGCCTGCCATTGGAACAACAATCAGGGGACAGACCATCAAGCTCGGCGGATTCTCCGGCCTGGCGTTTGAGGGCGTTAATCCCGTCAATGGTCGCTACAAATTTATCACTCACACCGATCGCGGCCCCAATGGGGAACCGACCGGAATCAACCGGCCTTTCCTGCTGCCAAATTTCACGCCGGAAATCGTGCGTTTTGAACTTGATCGCACATCAGGAAACCTCGCACTCACCCAACGAATTCAGCTCCAGCGGGCGCCCGGTTTGGCTCTGACGGGTCTGCCTAATCTGACACTCGGAACAAATGCCAATCTACCCTATAATGATGAAATTGGCGTCAACCTTCTCGGCCTCCCAACCGGCGCCGATCCCTATGGCGCTGATTTCGAAGGGATCGTCGTCGATCCGGTCGACGGCTCTTTCTGGATGTGCGATGAGTATCGTCCCGCGATCTACCACTTTAAGCCTGATGGTATGCTGATTGAACGTTTTGTTCCGGTGGGCACCGCCGCAAAAGCCGGTCAGCCTGCCGGCACCTACGGCACCGAAGTACTTCCGGAAATCCTCGCGAATCGCCGCCAGAACCGCGGCTTCGAAGCGATTGCCTGGGACGACGGGAAAATTTATGCATGGGTGCAAAGCCCCCTTCGCAATCCCGCTTCGACGTCGAATGGTGTACTGAACACACTCCGCAACGTGCGCGTGGTGGAGCTTAATCCGGCAACCAAGGCCATGCGCCAATTCATCTACGTGATGGACAATCCGATTCCGGTCAGCGCTGACGATACCCGGGCCGACAAGATCGGCGATGCGGTCGGCCTCGGGGGCGGCGAGTTTCTTGTCATTGAACGCGACGACGATTCGATCACATCCGTCCCAGCCGATCCCGGATCGACGATCACCAAGAATGTCTACCGTCTGAATCTCGCTGGCGCGACCCCGCTGACTCCGAGTCTGGAAGCCAACCTCCTGACGAACACCCTCAAGACGCCTGACCACGCGACTCTCGCTGAACTGACGGCAAACGGCATCCAGCCCATCGGAAAGATGCTGCACGTTGATCTTGCCACCGCCGGTTACAATAAAGTGCAGAAGGTTGAAGGTATCGCGGTGGTTGATCAATGGACCATCGCGGTAATCAATGATAACGACTTCCAAGTCGCCGGAATCTCCATCGACAACACCACGGGCACCTTCGCGCTTCTCCCCGGTTATGCTCCTGAGCCGACCATGCTTGGCATCGTCGATGTGAAGCTGAATGGTCTCGATGCGAGCGACCGGGAGGTTTCCAGCAAACAAGGCCGGATCAACATCCGTCAATGGCCGGTTAAGGGCATGTATCAGCCCGATGGAATCGCAACGTTTCGCGTGAAGAACAAAGACTACTTCATTACCGCCAATGAAGGCGACGCGCGCGCATGGGGTCCTTTCGACGAGGAGGCACGCGTCAGCGCGGTCAAGCTCGATCCCACGGCTTTCCCTTACGGCAATACATTGAAGAACAATGCGCAGCTTGGTCGTCTCACCATCACCAATACGCGAGGCGACACGGACGGCGATGGAGATTATGACGAGCTCTATGCTCTGGGCGGACGTTCATTTTCAATCTTGAACGAGAAGGGCGAAATGATCTTCGACAGTGGTGACACCATCGAACGCGCCATCGCAAATCATCCAAAATTTGCCGCGATCTTCAATTCGAGCCACACGTCCAACGCCCTGGATGACCGCAGCGACAACAAGGGCCCCGAACCCGAATCGGTGACGGTCGGGGAAATCGGGGGGCGTCCGCACGCGTTTGTCGGCCTCGAACGCATTGGCGGATTCATGGTATTCGATGTCAGCGAACCCACCTCGCCCCGCTATATCGACTACATCAACCATCGCGATCCCACCGTTACTCCCGGGCTCAACAATGGCAGCGATTATGGACCCGAAGGACTAATCTTCATCGCCGCAAATGACAGTCCAATCAAAGTACCGCTCATCGTCGTGGCCAATGAAGTCAGCGGAACGACGACGGCCTTTCGCATCGACGTTCAGAAAGTCAAAAATTAAGGGCTTCGAACCTCGCGCGACTCCGCGGTTGCGCGCCCCGATTCGCAAAGCCGGCGATAAATAATAAGAAGCGGTTTCAGGTCGTGATATGACGACGTTGAAACCGCTTCGATTGCGATGGCCACGGCAGCACCGCAGCCATTGCTCCCAAATGTGCCATCATGATCAACGCTCCCGACCTCCTCCGACTTGCGCCGCTTGATCGGACTCGGATTGGGTACGGTGACAGGGTGCTCGCCGCCGGCCATGTGCGACAGCGAAAGCGGGTTTCGACGCTCGCGTTTGCACGGGTGGCATTCACGCCATCTGCTGCGGCCGGAAGATTTGCCTCGAAAACAGCGAAGAGGTATGCCTCACAAAAGCTTCAGCTAAGCGCACTCGCGTTTGGGAACCGCAGAGAGTTTGTGGACTCTGTGTTTCCCTCGCGCGATGGCGCGTGCGACGCATCTACCGTTCAAGGACCTGCTCATGGGGCTCGCGGCACTTTCCCATCTTATGCCTGAAAATAAAACACCGTCATTCTGGCTGCCCTTGCTCGCCGTGTGTTTACTCGCACCAGCCACGATCAACGCGCAAGCTGTCCCCGGATCCCAAGCCCCAGCCACGCCCGGCGCACCGCCCGCGGCCACTGAACCAGCCATCGTCCTGTCCCCGTTCACCGTCTCGGAAACAGAGGACACCGGATACGTTGCGACGAGCTCCATGGCCGGCACTCGCATCAACACCGATCTGCGCGACCTCGCCGGATCGATTTCAGTCGTGACCAAGGATTTTATGTCCGATCTGGGCGCCACCAATGCCGAAGATCTCCTGGTTTACACCCTCGGCACCGAGATCGGCGGCCCGCAGGGGAATTTTGCCGGCGCGGAAGTGGGAGGCGGACACGTCGAATTTACCGGCGCGATCCGCGATCCGCAGTCGGCTAACCGCGTTCGCGGCCTCGCCGCCGCGGATTTCACGCGTAATTTTTATCTAACCTCCATTCGCTTCGATTCGTATAACACGCAGCGCGTTGACATCAATCGTGGCTCCAACGCCATTCTGTTCGGCCTCGGGAGCCCTTCAGGAATCATCAACAATCAGCTGATACAACCGACGTTTCGCCGCAAGGCGTCCGTGGAACTCGAGTATGGCAGTTTCGGCAGCGGGCGCGTCGTCCTCGATGTCGACCAACCCCTGATCAAAGAAAAGCTGGCCGCGCGTTTTGCCTTTGTCGATCGCCGGGGCCGGTTCGAACAGGATCAAGCCTTTGAGGACGAGGAGCGCTACTTCGGCACGATCGCGGCCCGTCCCTTCCGCCAGACGACGCTGCGCGCAAGTTACGAAGTCGGGAAGATCGACGCGAATCGTCCGCGGATCGATCCTCCCCGCGACACGTTGACCCGCTGGTGGGACTTCGGCAAACCCACCCACAACCCGGCGGAGAACAACTTTAACACCATCAATCGCGATTTCCTCCGCGGTCCAGGCAACTGGTTCAGCACGCTGGGCCTAATTTATGAGGATTCCAGCAGTCCGAACCCCTCGAACTCGTTTTATGCCTGGCAAAACATTCAGCGCAACGGACGGCCCTTCGCGGCCAACTACGTGTCGCTCACGACGGGCGAACAGTACGCCAACAGCCCCTCCTTCCCCAAGCCGTTTGGCTCGTATTACCGCAACAGCCAGATCACGGACCCCACCATCTTCGACTACCGCAACAATCTCCTCGACGGACCGAACAAGGCGGAGTGGGAAAATTTCCACGTGTTTGACGCCAGCCTCGAACAGACCTTCGACCACCCACTTGGTCGGGGCGGGATCGAGCTCGCCTACAATCGCGAGAGCCACGAGCGCGGCTTCCTTGACCTGCTGAATTCAGATCGCGGATACACGCTGAACATCGACGTCAACACGAACCTGCCGTACGGCCCCGTGAATCCGAACTTTGGCCGCGTGTTCGTCGCCACCACGGGCAATGGATCCGCGGTCTTCCGCGATCGCGAAACCTATCGCGCCACGGCGTTCGCCGAAATCGATCTTCAAAAGAAATGGGACCGCGGCTTGGGTCGCTGGCTCGGACGTCACACGGGCACGCTGCTGTATTCGAACTACCAGCTCGAGAGCAAGAACCTCAACGTCCGCACCGTGGTCGAGGGCGACGCGAACCTCGTGACCGTCCACTATCTCGGTCAGAGCCTCGCCAACCGCACCAGCGCCGCTGGGGCCAACCTGCCCCCGATCGGCGCGTTGCGACTCCTACCGGCGACTTACCCTTCCACCACTTGGAGCACCGCCAACCGCGCGTGGGAAACGCGCACCAACACGCTCTTCGATGCCCGTACGAACTTCGATCGCACCGTGAACGGCGGCGGCTTCAACGCAGACGAGATCGATTCCTATGCCGGCGTGCTGCAAAGCTACTTCTTCAACAACCTGCTCGTTTCCACCCTGGGCTGGCGGCAGGACTACACCAAGCGTTTCAATTCGACTCCGCTCCCACGGGAGCCCGTCACCAACATCGCCCTGCCGCAGGACCCCAGCTGGCGTATATTCGACGAGCCCGACCTCGAGGCGGAGGGCAACATCTTCAGCTACGGCTTGGTGCTGCATGCCCCCAGTTTCGTGCGGCGGCGGCTGCCCTGGAACTCCGATCTCAGCCTGCGCTATAATGAATCCCAGAACTTCCAGCCCTCTGTCCTTCGTCGCAATATCCTGGGCCAGGCGATTCCACCACCCAGCGGCGACACCAAGGATTACGGGTTGGCTCTGTCCCTTTTCGACCGCAAGCTCGAGGCGCGGGCGACCTGGTACGAAACGACTTCCTCAGGGGACGACGCGGGCCTCGCCGCCGGCATCTGGCTGGACATCGATTCCCGTATCATTGAATACAATACGCCCGCCCAGCGGGCCGCCGCCGGTTATGTCGAGCCGCCCGATTATCTGAAGGAACTCGTCAACTGGCGTGAGGTCATTCTGCCGAACGGCGACACCGACGTGCGCTACAACAACCCGGGTTTCCGGGACACCGCCGACCTCGTCTCGCGCGGCGTCGAGCTCGAGTTGGTTTATAATCCGACCCGCAACTGGCGTATCGCCATCAATGCGGCGAAGCAGGAAGCGAAGCGGGCCAATATTGCCCGCGGGTTCCTTGCCTACTTCAACGAGTACCGGAAAGACGTTTGGTTCAGCGGCGCCAGCAGCCAGCTGCTTTCCGACGAATCCGGCGAGACCGTGGCCGTGCGCACCAAGGAGCGGCTCCTTAACGATTTCAACAAGACCCTCCAGCAGGACGGCGCGATCGTAACAGAACTACGCGAGTGGCGCTGGAATGCCGTGACGAACTATACGTTTGCCCGCGATTCACGCCTGCGCGGCTGGCGCATTGGTGGCGCGGTTCGCTGGCAGGACCGCGTCGGCATTGGTTTTCCGGTGATGCAAGATCCTGCGACGGGGGACACCCGGATCGACGTAAACAATCCCTATATGGGACCGACAGATCTAAAACTCGATAGCTGGATCGGGTATACCCGAAAACTCTTCGGAGACAAAATCACGTGGCGGGTGCAGCTGAATGTTCGTAATCTATTGGACGAAGACGACCTGGTTCCGGTCGCCGCGCAACCCGACGGCTCCATCGCCGCCTGGCGCATCCCGTCGCCGCGCACCTTTTCGCTCCGCTCGACGTTCGAGTTCTAAACGCGTCTCGAAATCTACGCGTCCTGGGTGAGCCTCCCGCCTGACGGAGAAGACATTGCTTCTGAACTCACGGGAAGCTGACCGCCCAGGCGGCGGTTCCCGCAAGAGCCAGGTCGAAACCGGCAACGAGTGAGGTGTGCAGGTTTCATCATTTCGGGCCTCACGCGCTGGAAGCGAACGTAGGTTTCACGAGTCCGCCGCTTTTTCCTCGCTTCCTTGCGCGGGTGGAGCCGGCGATAAGGGATGGCGACGGGTGGTCGTTAGAAAGTGAAACAGACATTCCTGCCTGTCGCTCGGTAACCAGAAAGTGAATACACCGGAGTACACCGGACAATACAGGCAGGAATGCCTGTTTCACTTCAGCCTGACCGGATTTCCGACGGCGCCGTCAATCGTCACAGGTGCACGCGTATTCGGCGCGGTTGCACCCGCCGCAGTTCGTAAGGTCGAGGTCCACGCGAAAGTTCTGAGGTTTCGTGCCTGGCTTCGAGCGCATCTGCACCACGACGCGGTAGGGGGTGCCTTCCGGGACGGGCGCCGTTGAGATGTAGCCGGTCGCGGTCTTTTCCAAGTCGACCTTGGTCCGTCCGCTCCTTGCTTCGGCGATGACGGCAACGACCTGCTCGGCCGGAGCAACCGGCTTCATCGCCGCGTCGTAGAATGTGATTTCGATCTTCTTGTCCTGCGTTACGAAGAACTCGGCCTTCTGGCCGTCGACTTCGAGGAGACGGCCACCCTTGGGACCCGCCACGATCTTTTCAGCGGAAGCGGCGGAAACGGCGCTGCACAGGGCAACGACGGCGATGAGGAGATGTTTTAGTTTCATAGGATGTAATGAGAAAAGTTATCCGGCCGCAGTGGCCGCAGGCACGTTGGCCTGATCTGCCCGCGGTCGTGCTGGATCACGAGGTGCCCATCGCCTTTCCATCCAGTCGTAGAGAATGGGTAGTACGATCAGGGTCAGGAACGTGGACGTGATGATCCCGCCGATGACGACCGTCGCCAGAGGCCGCTGAACCTCAGCGCCTGCTCCGGTCGAAATCGCCATTGGCACAAAGCCGAGGGACGCGACAAGAGCGGTCATTAGTTTCGGCCGGAGGCGCGTGAGGGTGCCTTCAACCACAGCCGCGCGCAGAGCGCGACCTTGGTCGCGCAATTGATTGATGAAGCTGACCAGCATGATGCCGTTCAACACGGCGATGCCAGACAGCGCGATGAAGCCGATGCCGGCCGAGATGGTAAAAGGCATATCGCGGAGCCAGAGCGCCACGACGCCGCCCGTCACCGCAAGCGGCACACAAAGGAAGATCAGGAGCGCTTGGCGCGCGCTGCCGAAGCTCGCATAGATGAAGGTGAAAATCAGTGCAAGCGCCACCGGCACCACGATCATCAGTCGCGCGCGCGCGGCCTGGAGATTTTCGAATTGGCCGCCAAATTCAAAATAGTAGCCGGCGGGAAACGTGACCGACGCCGCGAGCTTCTGCTGCGCCTCGCGCACAAAGCTCTCCGTGTCGCGACCGCGCACGTTGATGAGAATCGCCACCCGCCGCTGCGTGTCTTCGCGTGTGATCGTGCCCACGCGATCCACAACTGCGATGTTCGTGATCCGCGAGAGCGGCACCTGCACGTGATCGGAGGTGGTCACCGGCAGCGAGCCGAGCGCTTTAAGATCGAGGCGTTGCGTCTCGGATAATCGCACTATCACGTCGAAGCGTCGGTCGCCCTCCTGCAGGGAGCCCGCCGCCTCGCCGCCGAGCGCGGTCGACACAACACGATTGATTTCGTCCGCGTGGAGATTCAGTCGCTGCAACGCTTGATGATTAGGTGTGATTTCCAGCATCGGAACCCGTCCCAAGGCCTCGAATTCCACGTCGCCACCGCCAGGCACGTTGCGGAGGATTTCACGTGATTCCGCCGCGAGCCGCTCCAGCTCCGTGAAATCGTCGCCATATATCTTCAGCGAAAGGTCGGCGCGAGCGCCCGCCATGATTTCATTAAAGCGCATCTGAATGGGCTGGGTGAAAAGGTAGGTTTGCCCCGCCACCGACTCCACCAGCGCGTGCCGCATCAGCTCGATCAACTCCGCCTTCGTCACGGTGCGACCATCGATCTTTCGCCACTCCGCCCGGGGCTTGAGAAAGACATACGTGTCGGCGACGTTCGGACCCATCGGGTCGGTCGCAATCTCCGCCGTGCCGATGCGGGTGAAGAGATGCGTAATCTCCGGAAATTTGTCGCGGAGCAATTTTTCGGAGCGCAGTTGCAGTGCGACCGAATCGCTCAACGCAACACTGTTGCCGCGGATCATTTGGATCGAGAGCGCACCTTCATCCAATTGCGGGATGAACTCGGCACCCAGGCGGGTAAAGAGCCACACGGACCCGCCGAAGGCGAGCGCCGTGACACCCAGCACGAGCCAGCGCCAGCGCAGCGACCATAGCAGGAGCGGCGCATAGATCGCCTTGGTGAGACGGACGAGCCAGCCTTCCTTGTCGACAATTCGCCCGCCAAGGAAGGTTGCGGTGAGAACCGGCATCAGCGTGATCGCGAGGCCCAGCGCTCCCAGCAGCGCGAAGATGACCGCAATCGCCATTGGCCGGAACATCTTCCCCTCGATGCCGGTGAGTGCGAGGATCGGCACGTAAACGACGGTGATGATCATCACCCCGAAGAACATGGGTTTTACCACCTCGTGAGCGGACGCACGGACGACCTCCCGTCGCTCGCCGGGCGTCAACGCGCGGCGCACCGCCTGTTGTTTCTCCGCCAGGTGCCGCAGTGCGTTTTCGACCATCACGATCGCGCCGTCCACGATGAGTCCAAAATCAATTGCGCCGAGGCTCATCAGGTTGGCACTAACTTTCGCCTGGGCCAGGCCCGTTAGCATGAAGAGAAACGACAGTGGAATCGCCAGGCTAACGATGAGCGCCGCCCGCCAGTTGCCGAGAAACGCGAAGAGAATGACCGCAACCAAGACCGCGCCCTCGAAAAGATTCTTTTCGACCGTGTGGATCGTCGCGTTCACCAGATCAGAACGGTCATAAACGACGCGGATGGCGACGCCGGGCGGAAGCTTGGTTTGAATTTCATTGAGCCGGGCGACCGCGGCTTGCGCCACCGCGCGGGCGTTCTCGCCAGCGAGCATGATTGCCGCGCCGGTGACGGTTTCTTCACCGTCCTGCGTTGAGGCTCCCGTTCGCACCGCCGAGCCGATCGACACCGTTGCGAGATCGCGCACGAGGAGCGGCCTCGACGCGCCGGCGAATTTCACCGGCAAGTCGGCTAGTTGTTCCGCGGTCTTCACCCGGGTATCCGCGCGAACAACCACGGCCTCGCCGCCAAGTTCGAGAATGCCGCCGCCCGCGTTCTCCGTGCTCGCACGAATCGCTTTGACCAATTGATCGAAACCAACCCCGGCTTCAGCCAGTTTCGCGGGGTTCGGCTCGATGATGATTTGCTTCTCGTAACCACCGATGGCGTTCACCTCCGCCAGACCCGCCGTCGAACGCAGCAAGGGTTTCACCATGTAGTCGTGCAGCAGACGCAATTGTCGGAGCTGCTCGACGCGGCCCACCGGCTTGTCGGGCGCATCGTCCCGATAACGCAGCGTATAATAAACGATCTCGCCCAAGCCCGTGCTCACGGGTGCGAGCGCCGGCGAGATAGACGACGGCAGACGGTCACGGACACGCGCTAGCCGCTCGGTCACGAGCTGGCGCAACAGATAAATGTTCACGCCATCCTCAAAGGTCATCGTGACTTGCGACAGCCCGAACTTCGAGAGCGAGCGCAGTTCGAGCATGCCCGGCAGACCCGCCATCTCGAGTTCGATCGGAACGGTGACGAGCGTCTCGATTTCGTCCGGCGCGAGCGCCCCCACCTCGGTATTGATCTGCACCTGCGGATTCGTGATGTCGGGCACCGCATCGATCGGGATGCGCTGCGCCGACCACCCGCCCACGCCGATCAGCGCGACCGAAATAAAGATAACCAGCGCCGGGCGCCGGAGGGAAAAATCAATCACCCACGCCAGCATCAATGACCATCGGCGCAGCCGACGCCCCCATTCACCGCCTGCAACTCGGCGAGCCAGAGCTCGCGCGCCCCCTGCGTCACAATCTTGTCGCCTTCATAAAGCCCTTCGTCGACCGCGTAATGCGAGCGGTCGCCACCCGCCAGCTTCACGGGCGTCCGCAGCAACCACTCGCCATTTACGACATAGACAAAGTCGCCCTTGACCGTGCGAACGAGTGCGCTTGCCGGGATCGCCGTCGCGCCTTTCGCCTCGGCGAAGTCTCGCGTGCCGACGTCAGTCGCCGTGAGACCGATGAACGACGCCGCGACCGGTGTGAGTTGCAGTCCGTGTCCCGCCTTGTAGGTGGCCGCGGGCTTGGGCGGGGGAGCGGGGGCATGCGCTTTTTGCGCGCGGCCTTCGCCGCAACCAGAGGAGAGGAGTGCAACCCAAAGGAGAAAGGAGAGTGTCAGATAAGTGTTCATTGGGAAAGTTGAACTGCGTTGAATTCGAGGCCGGAAAGAAGCTGAAGCTGCTGGCCGGCTTCCAGGGCGTCGCGCTTCGTGTCGAGGATGGCTTCCACTGCTTCGAGATAGGCGCCCTGCAATTCCACGTAGGTTGCCAGCGGCACCGCTCCGAGCCGGTAATGGCGGTCCGCCAGAGCCGCGGCCTCCCGGAATTTTCTCGCGGCGTCCGGCTGGGATTGCGCCGTCGCCGAAAGCGCTGCTTCGAACGTCTGAAACGTGGTGATGACGTCGCGCTCCATGTCGCGTTGCGCGATCAGCATCGCGGTTTCGGCCTGCCGCCGTCTGGCCTCGCTCACTTCGAGGTTTGCTCGCGTCCGATTAGTCAGGGGCAGCGGCACGGATAGCCCGACACCCACCACGGACTCGCGCTCGCCTGCCTCTTCTTGCGAGAAAAATGGGCTGAGGGAAACGGCAGGGTAGCGTTCGTTGCGCGCCAACGAGACCTCCAGTCCTTGCTGCTCCAGCTCGATCCGCTTCATCCGAAACTCGAAGTTCTTGTCCCGCGCTGACGCCAACAGCTGATCCAAGAGCGGCGGCGGGTTGAATGTGATCTGCGCGCCAGCAGTTTGAATCGGAGTTTGCACGGGCGCGCCCCGGAGCTGGTTCAGTTCAACCAAAGCCGCCTTGGCAGCCAATGCGGCATCCCTCGCACGACGTTTGAGCACGAGTTCCTGCGCTTCAATGATGCGCGTCTCCAGTTGCGGCGTGATCCCGGCCGGATCGCGCGCAAGAAAGGTTTCGCGGAGCATTTGGTAGCGGTCCGCCACCTCCTTGGTGGCAGCGGCCTTTTCGTTGGAGACCTGCAACACGTAGGTGAGAAGTCGGGCTCGCGAAGCCAGCGCAGCGCGAAATCGTGCAAGCCCCAGCTCGGCAAGTTCGATTTGCCGGTTCGCAATCGCCTTTCGCAACCCCAGGCGCCCCGGCCACTCGAATGTTTGGGTCACCGAGACCGACCATGCGAGGCCTTCCCCCGCAACGCCGCCCAAAGGGTCGCGCACCCGCTTCCGGCCTGCTTCCACGGTCAACTCGGGGTCCCGAAGCGCCCCAGAGGAGCGACGGTTGGATTTTGCCGCGTCGATCTCGGCTTCATAGAATTTCAATTCCGGATTGTGGCCGACAATTTCCGCAACCAACTCGTCCAGCGCGATCGGCACGGATGACTCCGCTGCACGCAAGAAGCACGCGACCACGACGAGCAGAAAACCAATAAGGGAGACTCTGACAGAGATTGGAAAAAATGGCTTCATGGACAGATTTGCAGACGCAAGGCGGGCGAGCAATGGCTCAGGCACAAATGGCGGGCACGCGACGGCGCACGCCAACGACGGAACGTCCGGTTCGCGCAGGAACCGGTTACGCGATCAACGAATCAGGAGCGCGTGCCGGCGCAGCGGCTCGACGCTCGAACTGCCAAACCGGCACCCAATCGCGCGTTCGCACGATTTCAGAAACATACCCAGCATGCTCGGTCTCAAGCTCCGGCTCGAAGTGGCGGGTACAACTGACGCCTAAACAAAGCTCGCCGATGGGTGGCGCAACTTTCAGAGCGGGGATCGTGCTTTGATAAGCGCCGTCCTCAATGACATTACAGCCATCCGCCGGCTCGGCATGGGCGGAACCGGACTCGTGGCAACAATCAGCTGAACACCCGATTCCCCAGCCTGCCGCTTCAAGTGCGCAGCACATCGTTGCCGGACCCCAAACTAGGATCAGAGAGAAAGCAACGAGTCTGAAAAGAGGACGAAACATGAGAAACTTCCGACATCCACCTCTCCCGCGAAGACCCATTTTGTCAACCTCCCAGGTCACGAGTCCGAGACCCTACTGGTGACCTCCGTTTCACGGTTTTGCCGCTGGATGAGCGAGTTGTTGCGGAAAGGCGCCTGCGATCGAATATTTGCGCGCAATCGCGGTCGCAATCACCGCCGACGGAGTGTGATCCCAACGTACAACCCGAGCGACGGAAACCGCACAATCTCGGCTTTTCAGAACGTCTCATGTCGGCAAGATCCACGGCTGGCTGAGTCCCATCCAAGCTAATGCGAGGACGGACACCCCACGTCTCGGCGGGTAAGGCCGTCTCGGGAGAGCACGCGCCGCAGCGACTCCCCTGCTGGCTCCCGTGCAGGGCGAGGCACGCAGCAGCCAGCGCGGTTGATGGGCCATCCGGCGCAGCGCTACATCTCAAATCGAATCCCCTTCGAGTTGGGTTCGACGCTTCGGCTGCAATGTTCTCACATTGGGCTGGGCATGCTTACCGTTCTCCCGCGTCTCCGCGCCAAGTGTCCTACCACCACAGTTCCCGATGATCTCTGCCAGATGCTTGTCTATCTTCAGAATGAAATCAACGAGGCCTCTGACGAGATCGAGCATGAGCGTGCACCGCTGAGGAATCCGGGTCGCGCAACCAACCGAAAATCTGGCCCGCTCTTCCCCATACTTGCGTTGGACCACCGGCGGACACGCAACGGGAATTATATAAGTAGAAAAGTTGGATCGTAATCACGGCCCGCGTGCCTCCTAACCCACGCATCCCCGATTTTTCCTGCCGCCCATGACCGCAAGTCTGATCAGGACCGTTGGGATGACGAGCGCGCGCTTTGGGATAGACTTTCTCACCTGCCAATGTTCTTCCTAGGATGAATGGTCTGTCCGCTTGAAGCCACCACTTTCCTTTTATGATGAACGCATGGTTCGGATTGGGCATTGGATTAATCGCATTATATATTGGCGCTGAGGCTCTCGTTAAAGGAGGCGCCGGACTGGCCCTGCGTCTCGGGCTTACACCATTGGTCGTTGGTCTGACGGTGATCGCGTTCGGCACCAGCAGTCCAGAGATGGTCGTCAGCGTGCAGGCCACGCTGTCTGACAATGGGCCGATCGCAGTCGGCAATGTCATCGGTTCAAACATCTGTAACATCGCCCTGATCCTCGGGCTCTGCGCCATGATATCACCGTTGAAAGCGGATATGCAGATCATTCGGCGTGAGGTGCCGATCATGATGGGTACCGCCGTCGTCGCTCTGTTCGTGCTGGCGGACGGCCACGTCGCACGCTGGGAAGGCGGGATCCTGGTGACATGCCTGCTGGTATACACATGGCTGACGGTCCGCCAGGCGAGAGCTGTAACGGCCGCGGCCGCGAACGTCGAATTCTCCCAGGAGCTTGGCCAGCGCCGCCCTCTGGGCCTGGGGTGGAGCATTCTGGGCGTGCTCGGCGGATTGGCTATTCTCGTGGCTGGATCACGCTTCTTTGTCCAGGGTGCTGTCACCCTTGCGCAAAGTTGGGGGATGAGCCAGATGGCCATCGGGCTTACCATCGTCGCCGTTGGCACCAGTCTGCCCGAACTCGCCACCTCCCTCATCGCCGCCCTCAAGCGCCAGGGGGATGTCGCGATCGGCAACATTGTAGGCTCGAATATTTTCAACGTTCTCGGAATTCTGGGAGTCGCCGCCCTCGTCCATCCTATTCATGCCCCCGAACTCGCGTGGGCCGATTTAGCAGTGATGCTATTCGTCTCACTGGCGCTCCTTCCCGTCGTGCGCAGTGGCGGGCGGATCAACCGCTGGGAGGGCGCAGGGCTCCTGCTGGTCTATGCCGGGTACACGTTCTGGCTGCTCCGGCAGACGAGCTGATCCGCCATCCGTCCGCATCGGCCTTCCGGGTCCAGTGGAGAAACGTCAATTCACGGGCTGCCCCGCGCCACCGGGCCGCGTTCCGCACTATTGCCGTTTCAGCCTGCCACTTCCTGCGGACGACGCTGGGACGTGAGTCAAGGGGTTGACTGATCCTGGTCCGCGGCCGACGCGGCACAGCGCAGGAGATGTCCCTCGATCAACGCATATAAGGCCGATGGATTCTCCCTCATTGGATAGTGACCGATACCCGGCAGATCATGCAACGACGCCCGCGGGTGCCAGCGCAGGATGGTTTCCTGCATCCGGGAAAGCGATACGCCGGCGTCCAGATCACCGATGATCAGCTGCACCGGAATCGGGGCATCCCGGACCTCCGCCGAAAAGTCCGTGGTGGACCATGACTCCAGGTAGCCGGCGAGCGCGCCGGAGGCTGTCGATCCCAGACTGAGTTGCAGGATCGCGTCGATCCAACCTGGCGAGCGGATGCCACCGGTGTTCGCCGTGATCAGCGCGCGACGCACCTCCGGTTCGGCGACGGCGCGTTGAAGCATCGTACGCCGCGCCGCATCCAATTGTGCACCCGAAGCGGGCACAGGCGCCAGCAGGATGACCGATTGGAGCCGTTCGGAGACATCGATCATCAGGCGTTGGGCGACCATGCCACCCATCGAGTGTCCAACAACATGGAAGCAGCCCCAGCCAAGCTGGTCTGCGACGGCGCGCACGTCACCCGCCACACCTTCCATCGTATAAGAACCCGCTTCGCGGCGGCGCGAGCCATACCCGCGACAGTCGAGAAACGCATAGGTGAAACGCTCGCCGTCGATCAACCCGATGAACGGGTCGAACAGCGTGTGATCGGCAATCCAACCGTGGCTCACGATGACGCGGATCGCGCCGGTGCCAACGAGCCGCGCCGGCGTGATCCCAACCACCGACGGCTTCGATTCCCGATTCGAAGAGACGATATTCATAGTTCGGATACGCCACGGTGCAGTGTTTAGCTCGAATATTTCACACCTGATGGCGAGAGCAGGACCATGCTGCGCCTGGGTGTTTACAGGATCAGGCGCGGCGGAAGCGTTTTATAACGTCGGGATCGGGCTCGAAGCCGAGTCCGGGTCGGGTGGGAATGTCGAATATTCCCCCGCGGCGAAGACCCTCGACATCCGCCAGCCATGCGTCGGGCTGAACGAAATTGTATTCCAGCGCCTGAATTGCGGGCCGGGCCGCCGCGAGGTGGAGGCTGGCGTAAAAGCCGGGGCCAAAATACGGCGAGTGCGGCATCACCGTCGCTCCGGCTGCCGCGGCGAGCTCGAGGACGGCCAGGAATTCGGAAATGCCGCCCACTTTAGTCACACTGGGTTGCACGATATCAACCGCGCCGGTGGCGAGCGCGCCCGCGAACTGCCCGACGGTGCACCAGTTTTCACCCGACGCGATTTTCAGTTTAGGGCCGCGCAGGCGGGCCAGCGCCGCAAAATCCTCCGGTGGAAAGATGGGTTCTTCCAACCAGGTCAAATTGAGTGCTTCGATCCGGGCGCGATGCTGTTCCACGAACTCGATCGACCAGGCACAGTTCACATCCACACAGAGCGAGGGTGTACTTCCGATCGCCGCGCGACATGCCTCGATTTCGGCGAGTCCAATTTCGTGCAGCTTAATGGCTGAGAAGCCGGCCCGGAGCACTTCCCCGCACGATTGCACCGCCAACGCTGCGTCCGAATAACGCACCAAACTCGCATAGAACGGAACGGGGGACCGCGGCGTAAGCGATCCCAATAGTGTATATAAGGGCACGCCGGCGCGCTTCGCCTTCAGGTCCCACAACGCGATGTCGACCCCGCTAATCGCAAAGACGGTGATGCCGTAGCGGCCAAACATGTGAATCCGGCGCTGAGTCTCCACGTTCCACGCCGGAATATCCTCGATAGTTGAACCGATCAGGGTGGGAAGGATCAGCCGATCGATGATGGCTTTGGTGGCATCGACGGTAAAATACCCGAAGCCCTCCCCCCAACCGACATTGCCTTGGTCGTCTTCGAGGCGCACCAGGGCAAACTCAAGGCTTTTCCATGCCGTCGGCATGATCCCGACACCCGAGCCGCGCAGCTTGAAAGGGATCTCTACCACCCACGTTTCTGCCGAGGTGATTTTCATGTGGGACCAAAAGGACTGGGAAGTGCGCTCACCGCGAACGGACCGCCCACATAGTGAGCACCGTCAGCCTCGTTCATCGACGATCGCGGTCGAAAGTCGGGCGCAAGATGTTCCGAGGCCCGATCGAGCGGCTGGTAGCCGAAGCGCCGCGCCTCGTCTTGAGAGAAAAACGGATCCGGACAATCTGAGGTGCCGTAAACCGTGGCGCATTTTACGTCGGGGTGCTCAAGGCCGATCGTGATCAGCTGGGTGAGATCGCGGCCGCTCACCCACAGGCGTTCACGCCGTCCATCCGCCACGTGCATATCCGCGTTTCCGATACGCACGATAAACACCCGCAAGCCGACGCGTCGTGAATAAAGCGCGCAAGCCGCTTCTCCGAACGCCTTGCTGAGGCCGTAGAAACCGTCGGGAGCCAACGGCGCGGCCGCGCTCACCTCGGTGGGCGGATGAAGGCCCATGATGTGATGGCTGCTGGCAAAGACGAACCGGGGTACGCCGTGATGCCGGCAGGCTTCGAGCAAGTTGAGCACGGCATGATAGTTGGCAGGGACAGTCTCTGCAAATGATACGGCCGGAGCCACCAAGCCCGCGAGGTGCACGACGGCCGCAACCCCTTCAACGGCCCGCTGGGCACACCCAGGCTCTGCGAGGTCACAGTAATGAATCTCATCATCGGGAGTGGCCGACACCAAGGGTTGCACATCGCAAAGTCTAAGCGCGTAGTTCGCTTGCAACAACGGCCGCACCAGACGACCGACCCGACCAGCGGCACCCGTCAGGAGAATTCGTTTCCGAGTCATTCAGATGGCAAAGTGAAAGGTGGTCTGAGATCCGTCGAGCGTTCGCTACGGTTGTTCGCGTGAATTCGGAAGCCCGAAAGCCACTCATACGCGTCGCTACAAGCCCGCCCACTCTGCCTCCACCCGTCGCGGCAATCACGACGAACCGGCATCCTCGTCCTGCGCCTGCCTTTGTCGCTGGAAAATTTCCCGTGTCTCTCAAGCAGCTTGCTGGCGGAGGCCGACATCACTCATCGCGAGCTCAGCACAGGCTGGAGGAATTTCCGCCCCACAGCGACAACTTCGCTGAATTGATGAGTGATTCGCCACCGGATCAGACTCGGCGATCTGGCGCAGAAAGATGGGGTGGACGTCCCGATCGATGGCCGGAGTCTTTCACAGCTGGAAGAGCTGGCGGGCGTTGCCCGAGAAAAGCTTTTGCTCGTCCACGCTCGAGAGTCGCACTTGCTTGACGCAGTCCACGATCATCCCGGGCTCCACCCAAGGGTGATCGCTCGAGAACAGCAACCGGTCCGGTCCCATGAACTCGTGCCCAAACTTGATCGCGAGCGGCAGCGGCGAGACCACATCCAGCCAGATGCTCTTCAAATATTCGCTGGGCGAACGCGTGAGATACTTGGGTCCGCGTTTTAAAACCTGAGTCTGGTGGTCGAGCCGGCCGACAATATACGGCAACGTCCCCCCAAGATGCGGACATACCAGCTTAAGCTTGGGAAACTCATCCAGGATGCCCGCCATGATGATCCGCGTGAGCGCGATCGTGTTATCGAACATGTTACCCAGCGAACTTGTCATCTCATAGCCCTTCACAAATTCCGTCGTGATCGGCTTCGCCGGATGGAGCAGCACCGGCACATCCAGCTCGACCGCGCGCGCAAAGAGCGGACGGAACTCGGGCTCGTCGGGAAACTTTCCGGCCAGGTTCGTGTACAGCAGGATGCCCTTCATGCCTAGTTTCCGGACACAGCGATCGAGTTCGTCAATCGACGCACGCATGTCCTGGAGCGGCAGCACGCACAAGCCGAAGAACCGGGTTGGATACTGGCGGGTGATACCGGCGACAAAGTCGTTGAGCATCTTCGCCACCAGGGGTCCGTCGACGCCGAACCACTCGGGGCCAGGATCGTTGATGCTGAGCGCGGTCATGGCGATGCCGTTCGCGTCCATCGCCGCGAGCTTCACGCCGACGTCCATGTAATGCGGCGGAATCTTCCGCAGCCAGTCGCCCATCTGGACGACGCGGACGCCATCGCGGGTAAACACCTGCGGATCGGCTTTCCGTTTCTCCATCAGCGCCACGACCTCCGGGCAGAAGAGATGACTTTGGCAATCGATGCGATCGAGTTTCGGCCACTCCGACGAGGAAGCGGCGCCGGCAGCGGTCGCCGGCAGCGAGGAGAGGGCGGAGGCAGCGGTGGCGGCGGCAATGAATTCGCGGCGGCTCAAGGCACTGGTTGGATTCTTCATTAGCGGGTTTGCGGGTTGGCTTGGAACGCGCGATCGACGGCCGCGAAATCAGGCGGCGACGACGCAGGGGCATCGAAAATCAGCACACCGTAACGCAGCGTGAGCGCGGCGCCGGCCGGAATTACCAGCTTGCCATCGGCGGCGGGCGGCAGGACCCGCTGGCCGAAGCCGTTCGCGACAATCACGCCATAATCCCGGCTGTGCCACCAGGTCGGCGTGGGGTTCGTGCGGGCGGGAAACAGGGCCGCTCCGCGCATCCGGCCGTCCAAGGCGCGCGAATACACCGCCCACGCCGCCGGCTTGCCCCAGACCGGTTTCGCGCCCTGCACGCCCTCGCTGTTAACGACCAGGCCACCATTCTTCTCGACGATGGGCGTGGCGACGCGGACACCGAGTCCCATCTCCTCTTGATCGCCAAAGACGAGCGGACGATCTTCCCCGCGGAGCTCAGCCTCCCACGTCAGGAGGAAGGCAAACTCGCCCTCCCCCCGCAGGGTGATGCGCGAGACCTGCGTGCCGATGATGGCACCATCCTGCCCGCGCAGGCGGTTCTCTGTGACGAATGTGAGCTGCCCCGCCGTGACCGCGGGGGCCGCGCTGAATCGCACGTGCTCAATGCGGCCCTTGTTGCGCCAGAAGTCCTGACCGTTGATGTCGCCGAACGCCAGCCAGATGCCGGGATGCATCGTGTCATGATCCTTTGCGTCGCCTTCCGCCGGCGGATGATTGCGGGTCACCTGCGCGCCACCCGGCGCAAGGACGTTCTGGAAGTGCGGGCGCAGCACCTGCGAATCGTTGAAGACGTAGTCGGCGAGGGGTCGGCCGTCATAGGAGATCGCGAGGCGATCCGCTTGCTGCTGCCAGGCGAAGCCAGTGCCGGGAGCGTCAGCGCGACCAACCTGCCGTCCCAGTGTAATGGATACACCCGCAGCCGGCTCGGCGCGGCGGGCCATCAGCCACCCGACGAGGTCCGCGAGCTGAGCCGGGTTCAGCACGCTTTCAAACGACGGCATCGGCGACTGGTGGATGCTCTGCCGCTCCGCAATCTGGCTCTTCTCGACGGCGACAGATTCTCCGTTGAGCTGCACCATTTGCAGCGTCCGGTCCGTCTCGGATTCGAAAATGCCGGCGTAGGCTTTGCCATCGCGCGTCGACACGGTCAGCAGGGAGTA
>JBBQEG010000053.1:0-19588 GCA_038320495.1 Opitutales bacterium
ATCCGCCGCCGGGCGAAAATCTCCCGCCCGAAACCAAGCCTCCGCCTCCAACACTCCCAATTCGGCCCGCGCCACGCCGCCGCCGGCCGGCGATCGGGCGAGCAGCGCTTCCCGCGTCTTGCTCGCATTCGGGGCCGCCAACCGGTAACGCTGCTGCTCCCAGGCGGATTCGGTCAGCAACCCGAAGACATGAGCGCGCAACGTTGAATCAGGAAAGTCGCGCAGAAGGCGCTGCCCATGTTCTTCCGCCGCCGCATAATCTTTCTCGGAAACCGCCAGCTGCGCCCGGAAATAGAGCAGAACTTCGCGCATCGCATGGGCCGGTGTCCGCGCGATCAAGCGATCGAGCTCGGCACGAAACTGGGTGCGCTCCGCCGTCCGGCCCGACGCGTCAGCCAGAAGTTGCAGCGCCTGCCGTTGGCGTTCCGGGCGAATCCCGTCCGCCAGAAGTTGCAGGAGCGCATTCCGCCCCGCGCCGGTGCGGCTCCGATCACCGAAAAAGCCAATAAGGAAATTGAACTCATCCCGCCACCCCCGCTCCAGCGCGGACATCCTTGTCAGCACTCGCTCCTGCAGAAATTTCACCGCATCAGGCCTCCGGTCTAATAGGGCGAGCTTCACCGCATACTGCCGCGCCGCCTCGTAGCCGAGCTCGCGGCCCTGATTTTGCTCAAACACCCGCCGGGTCTGCTCGAGGTCTTCGGGAGTCGGCGGGGCAAACTGAAGTCGAACTCCCTCCGCCGCGAGTTGAAACCGCGCTTTGGCCAGGTCGGTCGTGGCGGCATCCCGCGCCAGATTATAGAGTTCGTTCGCCTTGTTTTCCGCCGCACGGTCCCGGAACGGCAAGGTATCGTAAAGTGCAGCCTGCAGAAATATATACCAGGCGCGATCACCGGTCGAAAGCTCATCGGGATTGATGCCGTCCCACGCCGCTTGCGCCACGCCGCGTTTGCTCAGTTGCAGAGCCGCCAAGCCGTTCCGGAGATGCCAGGCCGCGTCGTGCGGCGGAGGAATGCCCGCCAGCACACGCTCAGCTTCGGCCGCGCTGCCCGCATCCAGCAATACCGTCGCCAAGGCCAGCGCCTGTGCGGGGCGGTCCGCCCCGGGCGTGTCCATGAGTTTCCGATACAAGCTCGCCGCCGGCGTAAGCAGACCGAAATCATGCGCCCGCTCCGCCGCCCGACGCATCACGGCCAATTCACCCGCCGAAACCGGGGGCGGCGGCGGCGCCAAAGGCGCGGGCGCACTCAGCGGCTGCTGGCCATGCACCAGCATCGCCGCGGCACATAGTCCGCCGCTGCATCCCAGCCATCGCAGTACCAATCCAAGCAAACGCATCACGCAGACATTACGTTGCAACCCGACTCGAAACAATCAACCGCGTTGTAAAGAGTTCGGTCTGGCTCATTGTCTCACAAACCGCATCGTCGGTCCCGATTCCGTCTCCTTCCGTTTCACAACCAACCTGCCCTTCTTATGTCCCCTGCGTTGATTGTCATAGGTATTCTGGTCCTTGTTCTCGTCGTTCTCGCCCTCTGGGGTGTCGGCATCTATAACACGCTCGTCGGGCTGCGTAACCGTTTCAAGAACGCGTTCGCCCAGATCGATGTTCAGCTGAAACGCCGGTACGACCTGATTCCGAATCTCGTCGAAACGGCCAAAGGCTACATGAAACACGAGAGGGAAACGCTCGAGGCCGTCATCAAGGCACGCAATATCGCCCTCTCCGCTTCCCAAGCCGCCGCCGCCAATCCCGCCGATGCCAACGCGATGCGTGGACTCGGCGCCGCCGAGGGAGGCCTCACCGGTGCGCTCTCCCGGCTGATGGTCGTTTCCGAACAGTACCCCGATCTCAAAGCCAACGAGAACATGCGCCAGCTCACCGAGGAACTCACCTCGACCGAAAACAAAATCGCCTTCGCCCGCCAGTCCTACAACGATAGCGTCATGGCCTACAACACGGCCCGGGAAACGTTTCCAAACGTGATTTTCGCCGGCACCTTTGGATTTCAAGCCGCCGAACTCTTCCAAATTCAGGACGCATCCGAGCGCAACGCGCCCAAGGTGAGCTTCACCTGACTTACCTTCGCGCGGAACGGGGAACGGAGAAGCCGCTCGGGGCACCCGCGTCACCGTCCTGCCAGATCCGGGACAGCACCGCCAGATATCCCCGGCCGCCGCGTTTCACCTGCGTTTCACCCGGTTCAGGACTAAACCGACCCGCTCTCCATGGATTTTTTCGAGGCCCAAGCTGCCGCCAGGAAGCGCACGTCGCGCCTGGTCGTGCTATTCATCCTCGCCGTCCTCGGGACCATCTTCGCCGCGTATGCCGCCGGACTGCTCATCGTCGGACAAGCCGAGCGTTACGACCCAGGTCGGGAGGGAATCAGTCGTTATTCCGAACGACCATCGTTGTGGCAGCCGAAGCTCTTCGCCGGTGTCGCCCTCGCAACCCTCGCTGTCGTCGGGTTGGCCTCGCTCTTCAAATGGAAACAGTTTTCGGCTGGCGGAAGCGTCGTCGCCCGAAATCTTGGCGGCCGGGAAATCGATTCCCGCACGACCGACTTCAACGAGCGGCGGCTTCTCAATGTCGTCGAAGAAATGGCCATAGCGGCGGGTACGCCCGTACCCGCCGTCTATATTCTCGATGACGAACCTGGGCTAAACGCGTTCGCAGCCGGCCTGACCACCAGCGATGCCGTGGTGGCCGTCACGCGCGGGACCCTCGACAAACTCTCTCGCGACGAGCTTCAGGGCGTGATCGGCCACGAGTTCAGTCATATCCTAAACGGCGATATGCGGCTGAACATGCGGCTGACCTCCCTGCTGTTTGGGATCCTCATCCTCGGAATCATCGGGCGCAGCATCATCTGGAGTCTCCGTTTCGGCGGAGCCCGCCGATCCCGCAATAACAAGGGCGGCGGGGGCGGCATTGCCCTCGTCGTCGCTGCCGGGATCGCGTTATTGATTATTGGATACGTAGGTTACTTTTTCGGCCGCCTCATCCAGGCGGCGGTCTCGCGTCAGCGCGAATTTCTCGCCGACGCCTCCGCGGTCCAGTTTACCCGCAACCCCGCCGGCATTGCTGGCGCGCTCAAGAAAATCGGCGGCTACGCCTTGGGTTCCTCGATGAACTCGACCAAGAGCGCAGAAATTGGACACTTCTTTTTTGCCCAAGCCTTCCGCTCTCGTTTCGGCGGACTATGGGCCACACATCCACCGCTTCCCGAACGGATCCGCGCGATCGACCCCGGCTTCGATGGCACGTTTTTCAACCCGCCCGAAGTGGTCAATGTTGCCGAGCAATCCTTCGTCAGCGCCGGCCTGGCGCCCGCCCGGCCAGCCCCGTCCAACCGCGCGGCCCCTGGCATTCCGCCCATCCTTTCGATGGCCGCCGCCCGGCTCGCCCCCGCCACCGTCGGCACCCTCACCGCAGATCAAATCGCCGACGCCCACGACTTACTCGAATCGATCCCAACACGGCTCCGCGACGCCGCGCATGATCCGACCGAGGCGCCGCTGCTGCTCTTCGCACTGCTCCTCGACCCAGATCCCGGGGTCCACGAAAAACAGCGCCATATCATTAGCGGACGCCGGACCGGCGCCACCACGGCACCGGCGACGCTCGACGAATTCGAAGCACTGCTCCAGCCCTTGCCCGCGGCGCTCCACCTCCCGCTTGTGCAGCTTTCGCTCCCGGCGTTGCGACCGCTTTCGTCCACGGCACTCGAAGCGTTCCTCAGCACGCTCGACGCGCTGGTGCACGCCGACAAAAGAGTCTCCACGTTCGAATTTGCGCTCCAGAAGCTCGTCACCCACACAATGAAGGTGGCACGAAACCCGAGTCATGCGGCGGAGCAGTACCACTCGTTCAATGCCGTCACGTCCGAAATCGCCACCGTGCTCTCCATCCTTTCACGCGCGGCAACATCGGATCCGGCCTTCGCCCCCGAAGCATTCGCCGCCGGCGCTTCCCAGTTAAAGCTGATCGAGCCCCAGCTGCGCTACATCGAAGGGACCGAAACCCAGTTCGCACACTTGAACGCCGCTTTAGACAAGCTGGCCGCCGCCAGCTTCCCCATTCGCCAACGGACTATTATCGCTGCAGCACACGTCGTGAGCGCCGACGGGCAAGTGCGGATCACCGAAGCCGAACTGCTGCGGGCCATCTCGGCCGCCCTGGACTGTCCCATGCCGCCGCTTCGCGCCACCGCCGACTGAAGCGCCAGCGCCCGTTCGAGAGCCACACGGCCTGCATTCGAACGCTGTCCCGACTACCCTATTTTCGAGGGAAATCGTGATTGCTGATCAATTCAGCCGCTCGCAGCGTCCGGCCCCACGATGGATTCGGAATCGAGCTTTTCGCTAGTCCCCGACGGCAGGTCCGGGCTGTCTGTGTCGATCGACTGCGACGCGACGATCAACTACGCGTTTCAGCAAAACGCGATCCCGTTGGTCCGCGAGGTCCGACTCTTGAATTCGGGTCAGGCTGAGCACCGCACGCTCTGCCTCACGATCCGGACGGAGCCACCTTTCACCCTTCCGCTGGAGATCCGGATTCCGGCCCTGGCGGGCGGCGCGGAATTCCGCCTGGCCCCCGTGGACCTGAAACTCAGTCCTGACTTCCTGGCGGAAACCCGGGAACGCGTCGCCGCCCTCCTTCACGTGGAAGTCACCGGCTTCGACACCTGCCTCGCTCATCACGCTCAGCCGGTCGCCATTCTCGCGGCCAATGAATGGTCCGGACTCGAGTCACTCCCCGAAATCCTCGCGGCGTTTGTCGTGCCCAACGATCCCGCCGTGATGCGCATTCTGGATACGACTGCACAGATCCTCCAGACCCACACCGGCCGAAGCGCGTTGAACGCTTATCAGGACAAAAGCCGCGAGCGCGTCTGGCAACAGCTCTCGGCGCTTTACCAGGCGATTGGACGTGAACGAATCCGCTACGTCGCTCCACTTGCCAGCTACGAGACGGTGGGCCAGAAAGTGCGATTTCCGTCCGACATTCTCGAGCAGCGCTTTGCCACCTGCCTCGATCTCGTACTCCTCTTCGCCGCCTGCTGCGAGCAGGCCGCGTTGCATCCCTTGCTCTTTCTTCACGACGGCCATGCCTATGCCGGGTGCTGGCTGGTGGAGCGCACGCTCCCGCAGGCCTCGTCCGACGATCAACAGGCGATCCGAAAATACGTGGAGTTGGAAGAAATCGCCCTCATCGAGTTAACCGGCCTGACGCATGAAAACCCCGGCAGTCTGCCCCAGGCCGAGGCGCTCGCAAGGCCTCACCTGCAAGCCGGCGCGCCGTTTCGCCTCGCCCTCGATGTGAAGCGGGCCCGCTCTTCCGGCATTCGCCCGTTATCCGTGCCAGGCCAGCCTTCACTGGCTGAGCGCGACCCGTCCACCCGCCCAGACCCTGCGCCGAACGGGACGGACTTGGGCACACGGGTCTTCCAGGAGCCGACCTCCGCGCCATCGCCCGAGCCTCGTGCGGGATCACGCATCGATCTTTGGAAAAGCCGCCTGCTCGACCTCAGTTTGCGTAATCGGCTCCTCAATTTCCGGGTCACCAAAGGAATGATCCAGATTCTTTCGGCCAGCCCCGAACACGTCGAAGATGAACTGGCGGCAAAGACCGATCTGAAGCTGAGCTCACGGCCGAAACTGATGGCTCCAGATGATCCCCGCGATCCGACGCTCCATGCGCGGCAGCAACCGCCCGAGGCGCTTCCCAACTATTTGCGCGAAGAACTGGCTCACGGGCGTCTGCATACGACTTTGGACGACGCGGAGCATCAGCGTCGCCTCACGGATCTCTACCGTTCCGCCCGGCTGGCCATGGAAGAGAACGGCACCAACACGCTCTACGTCGTGGCGGGCATTCTCGAATGGCGGGAAACAGAGCACAGCGATCGCATCCTTCGCGCACCGCTTTTGTTGATCCCGGTCGAACTCAAGCGGCGCTCGGTCATCGAAGGCTTTCAACTTCGCCGGATCGACGAGGACACGCGGCTCAACATCACGCTGATGGAGATGCTGCGACAGCAGTTTCAGAAGGAAATTCCGGGTCTCGAACCCCTTCCTGAAGACCGCACCGGGGTGGACGTCGCCGCCGTTTTCCGACTGTTTCGGGAAGCCGTCCGCGACCTGCCGGGCTGGGAAGTCAAACCCGAGATCTGGCTCGGCCAATTCTCGTTTACCAAATTTCTGCTTTGGAAAGATCTCGCGGATCGTCTGGACGATCTCACGCGCAACCGGGTCGTGCGACACTTGGTGGACGGCGGTGGCGCACCGTTTCCCAATCCACCGCAGGACATCCTGCCCACCGACCTTGACGAACGCTTTCTGCCTTCAGGGATTTACTGCCCCCGCAGTGCAGATTCCTCTCAACTCGCAGCCGTCATGGCGGCCGCCGCGGGTCACGATTTCGTCCTCGAAGGCCCGCCCGGCACGGGCAAATCGCAGACCATCACCAATCTCATCGCCCACTGCCTTGCACACGGCAAGCGCGTGCTGTTCGTCGCAGAAAAACGCGCCGCACTCGATGTCGTCCACCGACGCCTCAAAGAGGAAGGTCTCGCCCCCTTCTGCCTCGAACTGCATTCCAACAAATCCGGCAAAGCGGAGGTGCTGGCACAGTTTCAAGAGAGTCTGGCCTTGGGGGCGCAGCAGTCACCCGAAGCCTGGGATCAGGAAGCGGCCGCGTATCAGCAGGCCCGGGACGATCTTAATGCCCACGTGCGGTCCTTGCATGGCCGGCACCCGTGCGGACTCAGCGCCTACGACTGCATCGATTACCTGCTGCCGCGCATCGCCGCCGAACTGGTTCCGCTACCGTATATCGACTTTCTCAAATATCCGGCCGCTCAGATCGAAGAGTGCCGGCAGGCCGCACGTCACCTCGCTCGTCGCGCTCAACTCATCGAGGACTTTCGTTCGCATCCGCTGCGGTTGGTGCGCGCCACCGACTGGTCATCGGACTGGTCCGATCGCGTGATTGGAGTGCTGCAAGCGATCGCCCGCCTGGCTCCGTCCGTCCAGCGGGCGGCCGGGGAGTTGCGGACCTGGCTGAAACGCCGCAATCCCACCTCCAACCGCGCCGAACTGCTGGCCTTGCGCGGAGTGGCGGATGCGCTGCGCTTTTCCCGCTCAGTCGGCACCCCATTCATCACCACGCCTTGGGAAAACATTGCGCCTCAACTCGAGCAATGGGCGAAATTGGCCGCCGAGCGGCGCATCCTGCGCGATGCCTTGAGCTCCTATCTGGAACCCGTGCTGCTCGCCCTCGACCTTGATCGATTGTGTCGGCAGTGGGACCAGGTGAAAGCCGCCTCCTTTGTCACCCGGTCCGTCCGGTCGCTGTGGGTAAGACGAACGCTCGCGCCGGCACATCGAAGCGGGAGCATGCCTGCCCCGCAAGGGCTGGGCACCACCCTCTCGCAGGCGCAACGGCTGCGCGAGATCAACGGGATCTTTGCCGAGACCCATGCCAGCGGCGCCGCCCTGCTCGGCCCGTACTGGCGTGACGGGGATCCCGTTGCGGCCACGGTTACCGAATTGCGCGGCTGGGGCAGAGAGCTCCATCGCTGCATCGGCGTACTCGCAGGGGGCGATCCCGCCGAACTGCAGGTGGTGCAGCACGAACTCTGCACGGTGTTTGAAAAAGGCGTCGCGACCTTTCTCGCCGCAGCGCCACTCGGCGGGCAATGCGACCTCTTCTTGCGCGATTGGGAGGCCCTCACGCTCGCTTACGATTCACTCATCGCCGCGACGACGTTGCAGCGTTCCGAGATCGACAGCGCACCCGATCATATTGGCGCCCTCGCTCAACTCGGGGCGGACATTCGCCGTGGCTGGCCGGAAATCCGGCCATGGTGCGCCTGGCAACGAGCCCGGCTCGAGGCCGAACAATATGGCATGGAATCCCTCTGCCTCGCGGTCGAGGACGGCGCGATTACGGCTGATGACGCGCCCGGATGTTTCGAACGCAGCTTTCGCCACGGACTGCTCAAAGCGGTCATTCGCCAGGACGACGCGCTCCGTCACTTTTTCGGCGAGGACCATCAGGCAAGGATCGACCAATTTCGTCTGCTCGATGACCGGCTCCGCCGTCTCACCCGGGACGTCGTGCGCGCCCGACTCGCCGCGGCTATTCCGCGCGACGCCATGGATGAAAGCATCCCGCAGGCGGAGCTCGGACTCCTGCGCAAGGAGATCGGCAAAAAGACGCGCCACCTGCCTGTCCGCCAGCTTCTGAGCCGCATCCCGACTCTCATGCCGCGACTCAAACCGTGCGTGCTGATGAGTCCGCTCTCGGTTGCCCAGTACCTGGATTCCGGATACGAACAGTTCGACCTCGTCGTGTTCGACGAGGCCTC
This sequence comes from Opitutales bacterium, assembly GCA_038320495.1. Lineage (GTDB taxonomy): Bacteria > Verrucomicrobiota > Verrucomicrobiia > Opitutales > Opitutaceae > ER46. The sequence continues at coordinate 8,376 of JBBQEG010000053.1, forward strand.
GCAGATCCCGGTGTGGGACGCTGTCGGAGCCATTGCGCGCGGCCGGCAACTGATCGTGGTGGGTGATCCCAAGCAGCTGCCGCCGACAAACTTTTTCAACCGTTCCGATGAAGGAGCGGACGACGAGACCGGGAGCGAGTTCGAAGACTTGGAGAGCATTCTCGACGAGCTGCTCTCGAGCGGGCTCCGGCACAAACGATTGCAGTGGCACTATCGCAGCCGAAACGAGGGCTTGATCGCATTCAGCAACCGCCACTATTACGCGAACGATCTTCTCACGTTTCCCTCGCCCGATGTGAGATCCAGCGGGGTGAATTTCCGACCGGTCGCCGCCCACTACGACAAAGGCCGTTCCCGAACGAACCCCGGCGAAGCCGCCGCCTTGGTCGCGGATCTGGTCTCCCGACTGCGCGACCCTGCCCGGGGCGCGCGCTCCTTCGGGGTGGTCACGTTCAGCCAGGCCCAGCAGCAACTCGTCGAAAATCTGCTCGATGAACAACGACGACTGCACCCGGAAATCGAACGGCACTTCGGCGATGAGCCACCCGTCGAGGGCGAACCGGTCTTCATCAAAAATCTCGAGAATGTGCAGGGCGACGAACGCGACGTCATCCTGTTCTCCATCTGTTACGGACCTGATGAATCCGGCCGGGTCTCGATGAACTTCGGCCCGCTGAACCGGGACGGTGGCGAGCGCCGGCTCAACGTCGCCATCACGCGGGCGAAGGAGGAAATCGTCGTGTTCTCCACCTTGCGCAGCGACCAGATCGACCTGTCCCGCTCACGCGCGCGCGGGGTGCGCGACTTGAAATACTTTCTCGAATACGCCGAGCGTGGCCCCCGTGCCCTGGCCGCCATGGAAGGCACCCCCGCGGAGCCAGAGGATTCCGATTTCGAACAGTTCATCGCCAACCGTCTCCGCAACCAAGGCTATGATGTCCGGCGTCACGTGGGGTCGTCGGACTATCAGGTCAACCTCGCCGTGATCGACCCGGCCGCGCCCGATCGTTACGTGCTCGGATTGGAGTGGGATGGCCGCACCTACCGCGATGCCGCGACCGCTCGCGATCGCGACAAGCTGCGTCAATCCGTGATGGAAGGACTCGGCTGGAAGCTCATCCGGCTCTGGTCGGCCGATTGGTGGCACGACCCCGCCCGCGAGCTTAAAAAGTTGCGAGCCGCCCTCGCGAGCGTTCGGCCCGCCCCCAGCAAGACGCCGCCCGACTGACGATCACCCCTTTTCCCGCATTTCGACTACGTGACGTAGTGAGCCTGGCTTGGCGGCCCGCTCGGGAAAACATTTACTTCACTCGCACGTACCCCGTGCCGAGGTTGTTTTTGCGTGAAACCAGAGCGTCTCGCCAACGTCTCCGAAGCAAGTTCACGTTTCCAGTCCCATCCCCCCATGTCATCGTCCCACGATTCCCCCGCCGCGCCGCTCCATCCTTGCTGCGGTGTTTCCACCAACCTCGAGGACTATTATCTGACCCGCCGCCAGTTTCTCGGACGGGTCGGCATGGGAATGGGAGCACTCTCCCTGGCGAACATCCTCGATCCTAGCGCGCTGATCGCCGCCCAACCCAAGGGCCAAGGCGTTCCCGGCACCGGTCCGCTCACTCCGCGTCCCTCCCATTTCGGCGGAAAAGCCAAATCCGTCATCCACATCTTCGCCTCGGGCGCCCCGTCGCACCTCGACACATGGGACCCCAAGCCGATGCTCACGAAGATGAATGGCAAGACCATCGGTGGCTCCGATGTCGCCTTGGGATCGCCGTTTCAATTTTCCCGCTACGGTAAGAGCGGCCTCGAAGTCAGCGATCTGTTCGCCAAGACCGCGGCCCATGCCGACGACCTGGCGGTCGTGCGCTCGATGTGGACCGATATTCCCGCGCACGAAGTCGCGACGGTGTTCATGAACACGGGCTCGCTGCGGATTGCGAAACCCAGTCTCGGCTCCTGGCTCGTCTACGGTCTCGGCACCGAGAACCAGAATCTTCCTGGCTTCATTTCCCTGCGCGGCGGCGGCCTGCCCAATGGCGGCGCTTCCAATTATCAGGCGGCGTTTCTCCCGGGAGTTTACCAAGGCGCGAGCATCAACACCCAAGCGCCTTCCGTGCCGCAGATGATCCAGAACATCCGCAACACCTATGTCACGAAAGCCGAGCAGCGCCGCCAACTCGACTTCGTTCATCAACTGAACGAGCTCCACGCGCAGAATCTCCAGCGCGACGCCGCCCTCGAAACCCGCCTTGAAAGTTACGAGATCGCATTTCGCATGCAGGCCGAGGCGTTGGACGCCTTCGATTTCAACAAGGAGAGCGCCGAGACTCGCGCCGCCTACGGCAGCAGCGAGCAGGGCAAACAACTCCTCATCGCGCGCCGGCTCGTCGAACGCGGCGTGCGCGTCGTACAGGTCTGGCACAATGGCTGGGACCATCATCAACAGCTCCAAACACGCCTCACCCAAAAAGCGGGCGAGATCGACCAACCTCTCGCCGCCCTGTTGGAGGACCTCAAACAACGCGGCCTGCTCGACTCCACCTTGGTCGTCTGGGGCGGTGAATTTGGCCGCAAGCCCACGCGCGATCGCAACGGATACGACGACCCAGGCCGCGATCACAACGCCAAGGCGTTCTCCGTCGTGATGGCCGGCGGCGGCGTCAAGGGTGGCATGGTCCACGGCGCGACCGATGAATTGGGCGCGGTCGCCGTGACCGACAAGGTGCACGTGCACGATCTCCACGCCACGATCCTCCATTGCATGGGCCTCGACCACGAGAAGCTCACGTATCGTTTCAATGGCCGCGACTTCCGCCTCACGGATGTAGCCGGTAATGTGGTGAAACCCCTCCTCGCCTGAGCCATGAGATCCAACCCGACGATCTCTGCCCTCATACCAGCCGCGCCGGTCGTTCCTGTCACGTCCACTCGCCCGCTCGCTCTCCCCGCCCGAGCCGCCATCGCTCTCGCGTTCACGCTGCTCTTCGCACCCAACGCGCACGCCGCGGACCTTCCAGCCAACCATCCGAAGGTCGCGAAGCCGATCTCCGCCGCGGATCTCGCCTTCTTCGAAACAAAAGTCCGTCCAGTCCTCGTCGACCACTGTTACAAATGTCACAGCAAGGAAGCCGACAAAGTGCGCGGCGGACTGCTCCTCGACACGCGGGAAGCCCTCCTCCACGGCGGCAACTCCGGTCCCGCCGTCGTCCCGGGCAAGCCCGACGAGTCCCTCCTCATCCAAGCGATTCGCTACCACGATGAGGACCTCCAAATGCCTCCCAAGGACGAGAAGCTGAATGATCAGCAGATCGCCGACCTCACCGAATGGGTGCGCCGCGGCCTCCCTGACCCACGCACCGTCGTGATAGCCGGTAGTTCCGGCAAAACGTACGGCGGCGTGGGCCGCGCCCACTGGGCCTTTCAGCCCGTCAGCAAACCGGCCGTACCCGGGGTCAAGAACGCTGACTGGCTCAAGAACCCGGTGGACAACTTCGTACTCGCGCAACTCGAAGCCAACGGGATGACCCCGAATGCGCCGGCCGACAAAGCTACGCTGATCCGCCGCGTGTATTTCGATCTCATCGGCTTGCCTCCCACGGTTCGCGACGTCCAGGCGTTTATCAACGACGCCTCGCCCGATGCGCTCGCCAAAGTGGTTGATCGTCTGCTCGGCTCACCGCAATACGGCGAACACTGGGCGCGCTACTGGCTCGATGTCGCGCGCTACTCCGACACCAAGGGCGATGCCCCGCGTCAGGACGACCTGCGTTTCGCTCACGCCTGGACGTATCGCGATTGGGTGATCAGCGCGTTCAATGCCGATCTTCCCTACGACCAGTTCATCCTCCTGCAACTCGCCGGGGACCGCGTGCAGGGCGCCCTCGATAAGAAAGCGAAAGATCAGGGGCGCACCGAAGCGGACACCCGCTCGCCGCTTGCCGCCATGGGTTTCCTGACGCTTGGCCATCAATTCAACGGCCGTAAAGATGACATCATCGGGGATCAAATCGATGTTACCACCAAAGCCTTCCTCGGCCTAACTGTCGCTTGCGCACGCTGCCACGACCACAAATTCGATCCCATCCCCACCAAAGATTACTACTCGCTGTACGGGGTGTTCGCGAACAGCACGCCCCCCAGTGAACTGCCCACCCTCCAAGCCCGCGTGCCCCAGACCGCCGACCTGCTTGATTACATGGAGAAGTCGGCCGCGCTGGAAAAGCGCCGGGAAGAACTGAAGAAACAACAGGCAGAGCTCCAACGCGCGACCAAAGGCAAGGGAAAGGCCAAATCCACCGCCAAGGACACCGTTGTGGCGGCGCAAAAAGGCGGCGTACCCCTTCGGCAACAACTCCAGCGCATGGAACGCGAACTTCAGCGCGACATCGGCAATCTCGAAACCAAACACCCCGGCGCACCCGCCCGCGCCAATGCCCTCATCGACGTACCCCGCTCTCGCGACTACGCGGTGCTCCTCCGCGGCGAAGTCGCCAACCGGGGAGAAATCGTCCCCCGCCGGTTCCTCGAAATCCTTTCGCCCGACCCCAAGAAGCGCGCCGAATGGAAGGCGGGCTCCGGACGCCTCGAGCTCGCCCGCGCAATCGCCGATCCCAAGAACCCGCTCACCGCTCGCGTATTCGTAAACCGGATATGGCAGCAGCATTGGGGCGCCGGCTTGGTCGACACCCCCGATGATCTCGGCAACATGTCCTCCGCCCCGACTCATCCCGAACTGCTGGACTGGCTGGCCGCGACCTTCATCGAGCAGGGCTGGTCCACCAAACAACTGCACCGCACGATTGTGCTGAGCGCCGCCTACCAACAAAGCAGCAAGAACAATCCGGCTTTCGCAGAACGTGACCCGAACAACAAGCTGCTCTGGCGCTATAATCTCCGCCGCCTGAGCTTCGAACAACTGCACGATTCCATTCTCGCGATCTCCGGCGAGCTGGACTTCACCGCCGGCGGACGGCCGGTGCCGATCAGCAGCGAGGACTTCGCCCAACGCCGCGCGATCTACACCCTCATCGACCGGAGCAACCCGCCCGAACTACTCACGCAATTCGATTTCCCGAGCCCCGATGTTTCCACGGGCCGCCGTTACGAAACCTTGGTTCCCCAACAGGCGTTGTTCCTCATGAACAGCCCCATGGTGATCGAGACCGCACGGAAGTTGGTCGAACGTGTCAGTTTCTCCGAACTCAAATCCGACGACGACCGCGTCGCAATTCTCTACCTGGCCATCTACCAGCGGATGCCCACGAAACAGGAGGTTGCGCTCGGCGTTCGTTACGTCAAATCGAACCCGCAAGGCACCCATTTCGAAGCGCCCGAACCCAACGTCGCCGCGAAGAAACTCAACCCGCGCGAGGCCAAACAGGCCGAACGCATGGCCGCCAACGCCAAGCGCCCTCAAGGTAAGTTCTCGACTCAGGTCGGCGGTGTCTACGAAAGCCGCGCTCCGCTCACCGCCTGGACCAAACTGGCCCACGCGCTCTTCCAGTCGAACGAGGCCATCTTCTTCAACTGAGCCGCCTCGCTCACCGTCGCTCCTGTCTGTAGTTGATTTCTTAATACAGGCAGGTCGGCCCGTTTCCTCGGCAACCGGTCACGGTTCCAGCAGCTTCGGCTGACCCGTATCGTCGCACCAATCATCGCCCTTCGTGGGCTCGTAAGCTTCCACGAAGCGAAGACCATCCGTGAAGCTCCACAACCAGCACGCACCATCGCGCCGGTCGTGCACCAACAGGAAATCCGGCGCAAGATCCCGGCGCGTGCTCGTAATCGCGTACTCGCCTTGCGTCACCCGCTCCACCATCCGCGGCAGCAGCGAGGCGGGCTGCGTCGCATCCAGCGAAACGGTCCAGCTCCCTCCCACCGCCACCGGCAGCTGCTCCTGGAAATAGTATCCAAAAAACCGGGGCGGCAAAAAGTGACCCGTGGCTCGCAACCGGCGAAGTTGATCGTTCACCAATCCCACGAAGCCTACTCGCCACGGATAATCCGTCGGCAGCTCGAAACCGGGAAGGGGAATCAGGACGTTATCAGTCATACTCCTGGCTCAATTGGATTAAGATTGTCGGGCCCAGTGGATTGTCGGGTCCACTCGGGCCCGCTTCGAACGAAGAAAAGTTCCGCGTGACCGCATAGACCCACGAGAAGCGCCTCCGGTGCCGCGGAAGACCAATTTTTCCTCCGCTTGCGCCGTCGCCCCGCTTCGTCCAAACTGACGCCGTGCCGCTCGCCCCAAAACTCGAGAAACTCGTCGAGGATCTCGCTGTGCTGGACGATCCCCAGGAACGCCTAATGTTGCTCGTGGATCGTGCCAAGCGTACGCCCCCGCTGCGCCCGGAAGACCGGATCGAGGCGAACCGGGTTCGCGCTTGCGTGTCCGTCGTCTGGCTCGTGGCGGAAATGAAGGAGGGACACTGTCACTTCCGCGCCGACGCCGAATCGCCCGTGGTGCGTGCGCTGGTTGTCTTGCTTTGCGATTTTTTCAGCGGCTTCACCCCCGCCGCCATCGCCTCGGGCGACGTGGATCCGCTCGCCGCATTAGGCGTGATCGACAATCTCTCTCCCACCCGCCGCAACGGTCTCACCGCCGCGCGCAACACCATCCGCGCCTTCGCCCAGGCAAAACTCGACCACGCGGCCACTGCGCCATGATGGAGCCCGCTTCGCATCCGGCCGGGTTTTTCGACGCGCACAATCACCTGCACGATCGGTCGCTGCAAGCGGATCGGGGGCGCATTTTTACCGCACTCGCCGAACTTCCGTTGCGAGGCGCAGTCGTGAACGGCACCTGCGAGAGTGACTGGGCCGACGTTCACGCGCTCACCCGCGAATCCGCTTTCGTGCTTCCCAGCTACGGGCTGCATCCCTGGCACGTGGGAAACGCCTCCCAAAACTGGCGCGACGGATTGCAACGCCGCCTCGATGCGGAGCCCCACGCCGCGATCGGAGAAATCGGCCTCGATCGTTGGATTCTCGATCACGCCCGCCCCGATGATTCTCGTCTGATCGGACTGCGCCGCGCCTCGCTCGAGGACCAGCTGAAGGCATTCTCCTGGCAACTCGCCCTCGCAGCCGAGCGCAACCTCCCCGTGTCGATCCACTGCCTGGAAGCCTGGGGCGTACTTGCCGCAGCCCTACGCAGCACGCCGCTGCCCGCCCGGGGTTTTCTCCTGCACGCCTATGGCGGCTCCGCAGAACTGGCGCGGGAGTTTGCATCCCTGGGCGCCTATTTCTCCTTCAACGGCTTTTTCCTCGGCGAACGTCAGGAAGCAAAACGCACCGTGTTTCAAGGCCTGCCCGCCGATCGGCTGCTGGCCGAGACCGACGCCCCTGCCATGCCGCTTCCGTCTCCACTTCGGCACTACACGCTGCCGGATCGCGCCGATGGCGCGGCGATGAACCACCCGGCGAACATCGCCGCAGTGTATCACGGTCTCGCGGACTTGCGCGGCTGGACCGCCGAGCAGGTCCGCGATCGCCTCGGCCGCAATTTCCATCGCTGGTTCGGCGCGCCCACCCGTTGACGCCGCCCGCACCGTGAGGCCATCCGTAACCGGGCTGTTCGATCCGAGCCTTCCTCGACCCGGCGCGAATCGCTGCGGATCGTGAGACCGGCGAAAGTTATGCCAGGATCGTTCCGTGCGGCTCACGGGCCGCAATCGCACGCACGACTTCACCGGCGGCGATCATCCCAAAGACGGCCGTAACAAAGACCGCAGTGCCGAAGCCGCTCTCGCAGTCGAGCGTCAGGTTGCTTCCGGGCTCCGGTCGCTTTGCGCACGTGCCGTCCGCCCATGGATACACCGGGGCTTCCTGCGACCAAACGCAGCGGATTCCCATCCGCGTAATGCCGCGATGCGTTCCCGAAGCCATACCGTGATCGCGCCGGAGGCGTTTACGCACCTGCCGCGTCAGCTCGTCACCCGCTTCGCCAATATCTCCCGCTCGGATTTGCGTTGGGTCGCGGCGCCCACCCGCCCCGCCCACCGTGATCACGGGGACACCACGCTCGCGACAGCGGGCGATGAGCAATGCCTTGTGCGAAAGGAGATCGATCGCATCGACGACGAAATCAAAGGCGGGGGCCAACAGTCGCTCCGCCGTACTTTCCGTGAAAAACTCAGCGACGGATTCCACACGACAGTTCGGATTGATGAGCCGCACGCGCTCCGCCAGCACCGCCACCTTGGCACGCCCTATTTGGCCGTCCATCGCCGGCAGTTGGCGATTTACGTTGGTCACGCAGACATCATCCAAATCGATCAACGTCAGGGCCCCCACGCCACTTCGGGCCAGCCCTTCGACGGTCCACGACCCGACTCCTCCCACCCCCACGACACACACGTGCGCAGCCGCAAGCCTCTCCAAGCCGCCTCGACTAATCAGCCGGGCCACTCCGCCAAAGCGGTCGAAATAATCGGCAGGCGGCGCACTCGCGGCAGGTGTGCTTGAAATGACAGATCCAGTCATCCCGCGAGTTTGGACGCTTCCAGGACCGCAGCGCAATCCAGTCAAGCGATCCAGCGGGGGCAAAAAAAACGCCGTTGCACAGGTGCAACGGCGCAGAGGGAAAGGATTCAGCGAACGCTTACTTGATACCCAACAAGCGCTTCACGTGGAACTCCAACTGGGTGACGGGGATGTTGGGCGTGAGGTTGGTGCTGCCGGATGGGATAATCGTCTGCAGCAGACCTGCCTTGTCGAAAAGATAGATGCGCGGGAGGCTCGAGTTATACGCGTTGAGCTTGGGGCTGAACGCGTTGCTCGCCGCCTTGCCGTCGTAATGAACCGGCCAGGCGATGCGGTTATCCTTCACAAATTTCTTCAACTTCTCGCCGTCTTCTGCCTTGTCATAGGACACGGCCACGACCTCGAAACCGCGTTTACGGTAGGCCGAATGCAGTTGTTTGAGCCCTTCGATCCGGTCCGTCGAAGGCTTGCTCGTCGTACTAAAAAAATACACCGCCACGACCTTGCCTCGAAGCTGGGAAAAATCCGTTTCCTTGCCGTCTACGCCGGTGAACTTCAGGTCGAAAGGCGCTTTCTGGATTTCCAGAATGTTGAGCTCCTCACGAGCCATCGTGGCGACATTCTTCTCCGCATGGCCCGCCAGCTTCTTGAGCTGCTCTTCCGCCCGCGGTGTCTGCTTCATCAGGGTTAACAAGTGGGCATAAGACCGTTCGCGGTCGGTGAGAAAACGGCCGCTACCAGGGGTCTCCGCCAAGGCGTCGATCTTTTCGCGCAGCGTGAGGAGGGCCGCGGGCGTCGGCGCTTGACGCAGCTCCGTGTCGGCTACCACCGCATCCACCGCGGCCAACGCCGCCTTGTAGGCATCCGCGGCGCCTTCTTTGTACCGTTGGTCCGTTACCTCGAACTTCAGCAAAGAAAGATAAGACCCCCGCAAGGCCGCCTGCTTGGGGTCGATACCGTTGGCAAACGCACCAAGCTGATTGACGACGGTATTCACCTGCGTGTGGGTGGGAAACTGCGCCAGATAGGCCATGCCCGCAGCGATCACCTTGGCAAACCCAGCCTGGGTTTTCGCCGCCGGGTCAGTCCGGGCCTTGTTCCAGGCGTCGACCAACAAATCCGCCGGTCCTTTCGGCGCGGGAGCTTTCTTGTCGCCCGTCTTGCCTTTCGGAGCTTGGGCGAGCAGAGCCGAGGAAAAGGTGAGACAACAAACCAGCGCAGCAGCAAGTAATCGTGTTTTCATGCGTAAGGGGTAATCGTTTCGGATCAGACAACGATGGACTAGCCCGCGCCAAAACTCGCCGCAAGCGACAAACCTCAGCAATTTCGAACCTTAGCCAAAAGCTCTCACTCGTCGCTGCTTCCTCACAAATCTTTTCCTTGATTCCGATGCTCATCGTTCACGTCTACGTTCAGGTGAAACCCGAAGCCATCGCCGCCTTTCAGGCTGCGACCATCGCAAACGCGTCCGCCAGCGTCCGCGAGCCCGGCATCGCGCGCTTCGATGTTGTGCAACAGAACGACGACCCGTCCCGGTTTGTGCTGGTCGAGGTTTACCGCACGCCCGAGAGCGCAGTCGCTCACAAGGAAACCGTTCACTATGCCATATGGCGCGACACCGTCGCACCCATGATGGCGGCACCCCGCACCAGCCTGAAATTCACCAACGCCTATCCCGCCGACAACGGCTGGTAGTTTTCCGCGATGCGATTCGAATTCGCCACCAGTGCCCGGATCATTTTCGGGGCCGGCACCTTGCCCGAGGTCACCACCGCCGCGGCCTCGTTGGGCCGGCGCGCGCTGATCGTCACCGGCCGCAATCAAGACCGCGCTTCGAAGCTCGTCCAGTTGCTTTCGTCGACCGGCATCCATCCAACGCTCTTCGCGATTCAGTCCGAGCCAACCGTCGAGGAGGTGCTGCGGGGAGCAACGCAGGCGCGCAGCAGCGATAGTGATGTCGTCATCGGCTTCGGCGGTGGCGCCGCGCTCGACGGCGCGAAAGCAATTGCCGCGCTGCTCACGAATCCGGGCGATCCTTTCGAGTACCTCGAAGTGATCGGTCGCGGCTCCGCCCTCCCGCATCCGGCGGCTCCTTGTATCGCAATTCCTACTACAGCCGGCACCGGCTCCGAGGTGACGCGCAACGCCGTCCTCGCCTCGCCCGCACATCGGGCGAAGGTCAGTCTGCGCAGCCCGCACATGCTTCCGCGCCTTGCGCTCGTGGACCCCGAACTCACGTACGAACTCCCGCCCGCAATCACCGCGACCACCGGACTCGACGCCCTCACGCAACTGATCGAGCCCTACATTTCCTGTCGGGCCAACCCGTTGACCGATGCGCTCTGCGTCGGCGGAATCCGTCGCGTCGCCGGCGCTCTACGCCGCGCAGTCGAGCATGGCCGCGATGTCGCCGCACGCAGCGACATGGCGCTCGCCAGCCTCTACAGCGGACTTGCGCTCGCGAACGCCGGCTTGGGCGCCGTGCACGGTTTCGCCGGCCCAATCGGTGGCATGTTTCCCGCACCGCACGGAGCGGTCTGTGCGGCCCTGTTGCCGCATGTCATGGAAATTAACCTACACGCGTTGTGCGCCCGCGCTCCGGGCTCGGACGCTTTGCGGCGGCTGGACGAGATCGGGCGCCTTCTCACCGGCCAACCGCAGGCTGACGTGCACGACGCCATCCGCTGGCTCCGCGCGCTCGTCTCATCGTTGCAGATTCCGTCGCTCGC
>JBBQEG010000054.1:0-19330 GCA_038320495.1 Opitutales bacterium
CGGCTGCACCGGTCTGCGCCGGTTCTGGAAAATCACGCTGCCGCTCATCCGCCCCGGCCTGTTTGCCGGCGGCACCATCGTTTTCATCTGGTCGTTCACCGAACTCGGCACGCCGCTCATTTTCGACTACGACCGCGTCACGAGCGTCCAGATCTACTACGGGTTGAAAGACATCGGGGCCAACCCGTTTCCCTTCGCTCTCGTGGCCGTGATGCTGTTGAGCTCGGTCGCAATCTACGCGGTGAGCAAAGGCTTTTTCGGCCGCGCCCCTCACGCGATGATGGCCAAGGCGACGCATGCCGGCGGCGCGCGAAAACTCCCCCTTGGCCGGGCGTGGTTATGCACCCTGCTGTTTGGCGGCGTGACATTCATCGCGGTGCTTCCGCACATGGGCGTAATCCTCGTCGCGTTCTCGCAGGATTGGTACGGCACGGTGCTGCCGGAAAACTACACGCTGGGTAATTTCGAACTCGCCCTCGGACACGACCTCACCGTCCCCGCGATCGCGAACAGTCTCCGCTTCGCGAGCATTTCGACGGTCATCGATCTCGTGCTCGGTGTGGCCATCGCCTACGTCGTCGTCCGCAGCAAAATTGCCGGCCGCCAGGTGCTCGATTTTCTCGCGATGCTCCCGCTTGCCGTCCCCGGTTTGGTCCTCGCCTTCGGCTATCTCGCGATGTCGCAGGACGGAAAATTCTTCGACTTCATCAATCCCACGCGCGATCCGACCGTTCTGCTCATCATCGCTTATTCCGTGCGCCGCCTCCCCTATGTGGTGCGCGCCGCCGCCGCGGGTTTCCAGCAGACGAGCGAAACGCTGGAGGAAGCCGCGCAAAACATGGGCGCGACTCCGCTGAAAGCGCTCATCAAGATCACGCTGCCGCTGATCACCGCGAACCTGATTGCGGGCGGATTGCTGGCATTCGCGTTCGCGATGCTCGAGGTTAGTGACTCCCTGATCCTTGCCCAAAAACAGCAGTTTTATCCAATCACCAAGGCGATCATGGAACTCTTCCAACTGCTCGGCGACGGCAAGTTCATCGCCAGTGCGCTGGGCGTGTGGGCAATGGTGTTTCTCGGCGTCACCATCACGGGTCTCAGTTTGATGTTGGGCAAGCGGCTCGGCGCGATCTTCCGCGTGTAGGTCGTACACTTACGAGCGGGCCGGACGCGCAGAATTGCTCACAAGAAGCAGGGCGCGGTCTCGGAGTAACCAGTACGTTCTTTCATCGTCAGCCGGCAGAGAACACTCACCGAGCCCCACGGCACAATCCTGCCCGCCGCTCAAGCACGGGGCGGGCGGGAAGCGACCTCCCGGGACCGGATCGTCCGAAACGAAACCGCTCGATGTCCTCACCACCTTTGCCCAAATCGCCGCTTTCCGGAGTCTTGCCATCGCTACCGGAGCATGAACCCATGACGTCTGCATGGTTTATTTGATCGTGGTTTCCATTATCTGGGCGTTCTCGTTCGGACTCATCGGACGATATCTTCAAGGGGTGGATGCCGCCGTCGTTTCGGCCGCGCGGCTGGGACTGGCCCTGCTCGTATTCGCTCCGCTGCTACGCGTCGCAAAGTTGCCGTGGCGCACCGGGCTGGCGCTGGCCGGAATCGGCGGGCTGCAGTTTGGCGTGATGTATTTGCTCTACATTCAGAGCTTCCAGTACCTGCAACCGCACGAGGCGGCGCTCTTCACAATCACGACGCCCGTTTTCGTGACCCTCTTTGCTGATGCACTGGACCGCCGCCTCCGCTGGGTCGCACTGGCGGCGGCGCTGCTCGCAGTGTTGGGAACCCTTCCCGTCGCGCGCGGAGCGAAAGATCTTTCGCTCACGCTCACCGGCATTGTACTGGTGCAGCTCTCCAACGCCGCGTTCGGAATCGGTCAGGTGCTGTATCGGCGCCTCCGGAGCCGGATCGAATTACGCGACCGCGATGTCTTCGGACTGATGTACGCGGGCGGGTTTCTGGTTGCGCTTAGCCTGCTGGTGACGCGCGACGTCTCGCTCGCGCTCACCGCCACGCAGATGTGGACGCTCCTCTATCTGGGCGTGCTGGCCTCGGGGGTTGGGTTTTTTCTGTGGAACGTCGGGGCCACGAAAGTCGCCGCCGGTACGCTCGCAGTGATGAACAACGCCAAAGTCCCGCTCGGCGTCGCCGTCTCGCTCCTGTTCTTCGGTGGCAACGTCGATCTCTGGCGACTTCTCGTCAGCCTCGCCGTTCTGGGAGCGGCAGTCTGGCTGGCGCAGCGCTAAACCACGACGGGCCGGCCGTGAAAGATTATAGACAACGGCTTGGCACCGAGCGGCGATGGCGAGTTCGCGAGAGCGAATTACACCGCCCGATCAGCGGGCTTTCGTCTGATAAGTCTTGGAATGGCCGGTTGACGGCACGCTGATCGTGTAGCTCTTACCGTCGGCCGCCACGGACATTTTGATGAGGTTCGCAGGACATTTGGCAGCATCCGGTCCGGTGAGGTTCTCGTGATTTGCGATGTGATCGTGTGCGGCATTCTCCTCCGCGGGGACGTTGAAGCTCTTATGCACTTGATACAGCGCCTGCACGGACCTGGCGGAACGAATCGCCGCAAACGAACCGGCCTGACCGCCTTTTTTCGGGCCGTTATTCATGATCACCACGCTGGGCTCAAGGCTCTGCACGAGGAGCGGATTGTTGCTGGATTCGAGGCCGTGGTGATTTGTCTGATACACGTCGACTACGCCGGGAAGATTATAGGGCGTGACGAGTTTTTCCTCATTATTCCAAGTCAGGTCGCCACCGTCAAAAAACTGGAACGGGCCAAACTCGAGGACGAAGACCGCGCTGTTCGCGTTGTCGCTTAGATCCGCCGCGCGCGAGGGCACGGAGCCGGTCAGCGGATTTTTGGTTTTCATCTGCGCCGCGGTAGGTTCCACGAACTTCTGATCGGCGCCAATACAACGCAGCTCGAGTTTCGGCGCCCCACGGCCGGCCGGCGCTTTGAGTGGAATCACGGCCCCCGCGGCCAGCGTCACGCGCCGCGCGGCGATTTCACGATAAGGTTTGATTTGCAGTGGAAAGGTCGACTGCTTGCGCCCATCGGGGTCGCCCTCGGGAATGGCGCGTTGATAGAGCGCACCAAACGGAATCTGTTGCGCCACCTCGGCCGCACCGCCGTAGTGATCGGTGTGCCAGTGGGTGATGAGCACATGATCGATCCTGGTCAGGCCGGCCGCCTTTACGGCGGCGATGATCCGCGCCGGGTCACGCCCGCCGGGGTTTCCGGTATCGATCAAGACCGACTCGTTGGTCGGCGTGACGATCAACGTCGAGCCGCCGCCTTCGGAGTCGATCCAGTAGAAATCGAGCGTTTTGGTCTTCTCGTCGGCAAACGCTAAACCGGCGGATAACACCGTCGCGAAGAGCGCAGTCCGAATATAGCGAATGAGTTTTTTCATAGGGGGTAAAGGAACTCGAGTACCGTTTTCCTGGGACGCTTTGACGGCCAGATGAAACGCGCGCCTTCGTCAAGCCTTGGAGTAAAAGAGATTGATCTTATCCGCCACATCGCGGAACCCGATGTCTTCGCTATAGATGATTTTGAATTCCACCATGGCGGCGTCCGGTTTGCCCATCAGCTCGTAGCAACAGCCCAGTTCGTAAACGATCTCCTTTTTGACCTCGTCGAGCGAAGTGAGCTCGGTCTTCGCCAGAATGAACTGCGCTGCGGCCAGATCATAAAGGCGCTTCATTTTAAAACAGCGCCCGAGTCCAACCAGGGCGGCCACCCGAACAGTCGGGCCTTTCTGAGCCTGCTGAAACTGGGCGATCGCCAAATCAACCTCGTTTAGCTCGATCAGTAAAAGACCAAGCGCAAGGCGCACCGGGTAGTCATTCGGATAGCGCTCCACCGTGCGCTTGGTTTCCGCCAGCTTGAACTCTTTATACTCCCGCCGCGTCGCTTCCAGAACGGCCGCCTTTGCTTCGTCTCCGGGCGCGAGCGCCGCGGCCGCTTCCGCGGTCCGCACCCGTTCTTGAATAATGGCCACGGCCAGCTCCGACTCCTGTTTCTCGAGCGCTGCGTCCGCCTTCCCGATTGGTTGCTCCCTCGCTTTGCGGATCCAGACCAAGGCATCGTTCAGCTGCCCTTGCTGGCGATAGGCTTGGGCCACACTGCGGTAGTGGTTCAGATTATCCGGCTCCCTCGCCACCCGGGCCAGCGCTTCGTCGAGCAGCCGCTGCGTCATGATATCACCGGTAACCCGCTTGGCCGACTGCTCCAACGAGACCGCTTGGTCGGCATCGCGCAGCTTCTCGCGAAAATCGGTCCGGGGCTGATCCCAATGATGATCTGTTACGGTTTTCGCGACTGAAGCCTTGCGCATCAACGCCTGCGCATCCGCGTCGGTCGGCTTCAACCGAAGTATCTCGTCCGCGATCCTCAATGCTTCCGCGGGCTTGCCGACCGCGAACCAAGCTTCGCCGAGCGCCAGGAGATTGGCTCGATTTTCCGGTTCGATCTCCCGCACACAGTCGAGGGCAAACGCCACCGTCTCCAGCAATCCCAACGCGCCGGCGGCCTCGGCCAAAAGCTTCAACGCCGTCACATTCAGCGGATCCTTCGCCAGCATCGCCTCCGCCCGCGTCAACAATTTATCAGGATCCTTGCGGCCGCCGCCCAATAAAAACGGAGCCGTGGACAACCCGCTCAGCGTACGACCGAGAAAGCCACCGCTCCGGCTACGCTGCTGTCGGACTTGGGCGATCCGCTGCAGCTTTCGCACCGGCAGGCATCCGGGAGCCAGGGTCAACACCTGCGAGGTCACTTCGATCACGTAATCGAAATTTCCTCGATCAAGAGCGACACGAGCATTTTCGACGAGCTTCTGATGGCGGGGGTCCAACGACGCGACTAGAATTTCAGGCATAACGTTGGAACGAAGGGAAATCACGACGCGCGATGCGGTCAACGCTGGAGGCACCCCGAATCGATTTGCACCAGCCGGCGTCGCCGGAATGGCTGGGGCGGGAGAAAAGGCGCCTACAGCACCTCGAGATCCGCGCGCGTGGCGGCTTCCAAGCGGGCGAGCCCCGCCCGAATCACCGCATCGCTGGGGCCTTCAATCAGCAACCGCAACTTCGGTTCCGTCCCGGAATATCGCACCAACACGCGGCCCTGTCCGCCGAGTTCGTTTTCAAGCGCCTGAATCGTTCGCGGGAGCGTCGGAAGATCGTGGAGCGGGAGTTTCTCACGCACTTTCAGCGCCACTGAAAGCTGGGGGAATTTTCGTAACACACCTCGTAACTCAACCAAGGGCTTGCCCATCGCCAACATCACTTCGATGACTTTGAGGGCAGCCACCAGGCCGTCGCCAGTGGAGGAAATTTCCGAACAGATAATGTGACCCGACGATTCCCCGCCGAGAGTCGCACCTTCCGCAAGCATGCGCTCGATCACATACCGATCACCGACATTCGTGCGCAGCACGCGCCCGCCCGCGGCCGCAATCGCCGCGTCGACTCCGAGATTACTCTGAACGGTAATCACAAGCGTGTTGTTCACCAAACGTCCCTGCGAAAGCGCATGCGTCGCCAGCAAGGTGAGCAACTCATCTCCATCCAAAACGCCTCCCGTTTCATCGCACAACACGCACCGATCACCATCCCCATCGTGTGCGATTCCAAGCCGCGCTCCTACTGCCAGGACCTTGGCGGCAAGCTCCGCGGGATGCTCGCTGCCGACCCCCGCGTTAATGTTTTCTCCGTTCGGCGCATCACCAATGCTGATCACTTCGGCGCCCAGCGCACGCAGTACCCGTCCACTGGTGTCACAGGTCGCGCCGTTGGCTGTATCGAGGACAATCTTCCACCCCTTGAGCGACTGCGGCGGCAATAAGGCCTCGGCCGCGGAAACATAGTCGCCAAGCGCTCGACCGATGTACGGTACCGGCTCAGCCGGTGTGATTCCGGGATCGGAAAGCAGGCTTTCGATCTGCGACTCCGCGTCGTCGGTCAGCTTGACTCCACCGGGTCCGAAAAACTTGATCCCATTATCGCGGGCCGGATTGTGCGAGGCGGTGATGACCACTCCGAGTTGCGCGCCCGAAGTGCGCACCGCCCGGGCCACTGCCGGGGTGGGAAGCACTCCCAAGGAAACCACCTCGGCGCCTCCCGCGCGCAGACCTTTTGCGATCGCCTGCTCCAAAACGGCCCCCGAGGCCCGCGTATCGCGGCCGATCAGAACCCGGGGGCGCACCGGCTTTTCCCCATTGCCGACCACCGCCGCAGACGACCCCGCGGTTGCATTCCCGTTCAGCCAGCGAATCGCGGCAAACCCGAGCTGGGCGGCGAACGCTTCGTTGATGACCGGGCCGCCATAGACCCCGCGCACACCATCGGTACCGAAATATTTTCTGCTCATGCGCCGTAGAACTCCCGGGTTGCAGCGATTTTTTGCTTCACAGCGCCGCCCAGAAGTAGGTCGCGCGCCGGACTCAGGCCTTCGCGCACGGTCGCGACCTTTCCGACCAACCACATGGCGACCGCTGCATTGAGCACAATTGTATCCACCAGCCCGTGCGGTGCCCGCCCTTCCAGCAACGCGTCGACGATCGCAAGATTGGTCGTCAGATCGCCGCCCGCCAGATGCTCGAACGGCGCCCGATCCAGGCCGAAATCCCCCGCGTTCCACTCCGTCTCGATTTCCTGCCGCGTGCCAAATCCCCGGACGCAATTGATCGTTGCCGTCGTGAGCTCATCGATCCCCCGGGTGGAATCGATCACCCCATGCACCGCCAGGCCGGACTTCGTGCCGAGCACATCGAGTGCGCCCGCCAGCCGCGGCACCCAGGCGGAGGAAAACGCGCCCAACAGCATATGCGCCGGGCGGCCCGGGTTGATCAACGGTCCCAGAATATTGAATACCGTGCGCTGTCCGCGCGCCGCGAGCGTCTTGCGCACCGGCGCGATGTGCTTGAAAGCCGGGTGAAACGCAGGCGCAAAAAAGAAAACATAACCGAGCTCATCCAGCGCTCGTCCCAGTTGCGCGGGCGTCGCCTCGAGATTGACCCCAAGGCCCGCCAGCAAATCCGCGCTGCCACACTTCGAGGTGATGCCACGATTGCCATGCTTCATCACCTTCACCCCCGCACTCGCGAGCAGGAGCACGACGATGCTGGAGATATTAAAACCGCCGGCGTGATCTCCCCCCGTGCCCACGATGTCGATCGCACGATCCGACCAGGCCTCAACGCCCGGGTTGACCGCCCGCGCGCGAAAAGCGACCGCAAAGGCAGCGACCTCGGCGGATGTTTCACCCTTGCGCGCCAGCGCCGTCAGAAAATCGCCTTTTACCTCATCCCCTTCCGTGGCCGCTGCGAGCGCAGCCGCCGCCGACTCCACCTCGGCGGACGTTAGGTCGTGGCCCTCGACAAGCCGCGCGGTCATTTCAACAAGCATGGACATAAAAAAAGACCTTCGCCGGTCGGGCAGCGCAGCGGCGGAGCCCTCCAGCGAAGAGCACAGTGAATGCCGGCCTCCCCCTGATCGTCGCAACGACAAATCGCAGACCCGGAAATAAATTTGCCCGAGTCCGCCAAAACTGAAACCAACCGCGGGTGCGAAAACGAATCCTGGTCACCGCGCTGATCGCTGGCAGCGCCTTCGGCGCTCTGGCCCAGACGCCGCCTTCACCGGCGTCGATCACCGAACCTCTCCCGATCACCCGCCCCGTCGCCGAACTGAGCGCCACCGATGCGATCATCCTCGGCGTGGTGGAGGGCGTCACGGAGTTTTTGCCAATTTCGTCGACCGGCCACTTGATCATCGCCACCCGCGCACTGGGGCTGGAGTCAGACCAGCCGCTCGCCGGCCCCGATGGCCAGCCACTGTGGCACAAGAAGCCTTCGAAACAAAATCCAGCCGGCGAGCCACTCACGATCAAACTCGCCGCTGACACCTACAACATTGTGCTGCAGGCGGGTGCGATTGCCGCCGTGGCCCTGCTTTATTGGCCGCGGTTCGTCTCGATGCTAAGAGGATTGCTCGGCCGCGATCCGGGCGGATTGCGCCTGCTGATGAATCTGCTGATCGCTTTCATCCCGGCCGCCGTGTTCGGCCTGCTCGCCCACGATTGGATCGACGAAAATCTGTTTTCAGCGGGCGCCGTCATCATTGCCTTGGTCGCCGGTGCCCTGCTGATGTTTTTCGCCGAGGCGTGGCGCAGACGTCGTCTGCCCCGCTCGGAGGAAATCACTGGAATCAAAGAACTCACGTCCCGCTCCGCCCTTGTGATCGGCTTGCTGCAATGCGTGGCGATGTGGCCCGGCACCAGTCGGTCCATGATGACTATCGTAGCCGGTTACTTCGTTGGCCTGGATCCAAGGCGCTCCGCCGAGTTTAGTTTCCTGCTCGGCTTCGTCACCCTCAGCGCGGCGTCTCTCTATAAAGGATACCGCAGCGGCGCCTCGATGATTCAAGTCTTTGGCTGGTCCAATGCGATCCTCGGCGGTGTTGTCGCCGCGATTACCGCCGCCATCTCAGTCCGCTTCCTCGTACATTGGCTGACGCGACACGGTCTCGCGGTTTTCGCTTGGTACCGCCTCGCCCTGGCCGCCGTGCTCGCCGTCGTATTTTACCTCTAAGCACCGATGATGATGGCGCTTGACGCGCCTAGTCCCCGCCCTTTACTCCGAACCCTTTCACCACAATTTTGCGCGCGTTGTTCCTCTGCGCACGCACTCTTACACACTCACTTCCATGGCAAATCCGAAACGCAAGCAATCCAAACGCCGCAGCGCTAATCGCCGCGCGGCCAACGCTTTCCAGGCTCCAGAGTTCGCAAAGGATCCGACGGACGGCAGCTTGTTCCGCCCCCACCGCGTGAACCCCAAGAATGGAATGTATCGCGGTCGGCAGGTGCTGAACGTCGAGGTTTAAGCCTCTTCCCAGCCAGTCTTCACGCCATCTTTGAGATGGTTACCAAGTCCGCTTCCGCGGGGAGAATCGCGGTCGACGCCATGGGCGGCGATCTCGGACCCGCTGAAGTTGTTGCGGGAGTAAAGCTCGCGCTCAGCCAGTTTCCCAGCCTCAGCCCGATCATTTTGGTCGGAGATGATGCCGTGCTTGGCCCACTGGTGCGCCAGGCCGGCTTGGATCGGGAAAAGCGCCTTGCACTCCATCACGCCACCGAGGTGATTACGATGGAGGACAAGCCGCTCACCGCGCTCAAGCGGAAGAAGGACTCGTCCATGGTTCGGGCAATCGAGCTGGTGAAATCCGGCAATGCCCGGGTCGTCGTAAGCTGCGGAAATACCGGCGCCCTGATGGCGGGCGGCACGTTGAAGCTGCGCATGATGGAGGGCGTCGCCCGCCCTGCCCTCGGCGCGATTTGTCCCCGCGAAGGTGGGCATTTCGTTCTCATCGATGCGGGCGCAAACCCCGATGCCAAACCAGAGCATCTGGTACACAACGCGATTTTGGGCAGTCACTATTGCCGTGTTATGCTCGGCGTGAAGTCCCCGCGCGTGGGTCTCATGACCATCGGCACGGAGGAAGGAAAAGGAAACGCGCTCATTACCGAGACCAACGAGCAGTTGCGGCGGATGGGCACCCTGATCAACTACTCCGGCGCGATCGAGGGCTTCCACGTTTTCGCCGAGCACGTCGATGTCGTCGTCTGTGACGGCTTCGTTGGAAACATCATGCTCAAGAGCTGGGAATCACTCGTAAAGTTTTTCTCCAACATGCTGAAGGAGGAACTGCGCGCCAATCCGCTGCGAGCCACCGGAGCACTGCTGTCCAAGGGCGCCTTCCACGCGCTAAAGGAACGCATCAATCCCGAGCGCTACGGCGGAGCGCCTTTGCTGGGTCTAAACGGCCATATCTTGAAGGCCCATGGTTCTTCCAGCCGCCTCGCGATCAAGAGTGCGATCTGTGCCGCCAACGAGATGGTCAAGGCGGACATGAATCAGCTCATCGAGGCCGATATTGCGCGAGCAAACGAACTGCTTGCGCAACCCGCATTTTCGTAAGAGCGATAACGCTCTCACTTGATCGCGACCGGGTTCCGGTTTTCCGGCCGGTCACTTCCCTTTTCGCCCTCCAGCTCCTTTTGATGCCTTCCCGCTTCACCGTCGTTCTCGGCACCGGTTCCTATGCTCCCGAGCGCATCCTGACCAACCAAGAGCTGTCCAAGACAGTCGATACGTCCGACGAGTGGATTCGTACCCGCACCGGAATCCGCGAACGTCGGATTGCCGCGGACGGCGAGGCTTCGTCCGACATGGGGGTGCAGGCTGCGCGCCGCGCCCTCGACGACGCCGGGTTGAGTCCTTCTGATATCGACTTGCTCGTCGTGGCCACGGTTACACCCGACATGCCGATGCCGGCCTGCGCCTGTTTCATTCAACACAAGCTCGGAATTCCTTCGAAAGCCGCTTGTTTCGACATCAACGCCGCGTGCTCTGGCTTTGTTTACGCCTTGGATACAGCCTGCGCGATGATCGAGTCCGGCCGGTACCAAAAAGCGCTCATCATCGGAGTGGAGAAACTCTCCGCCGTAATCGATTGGCAGGACCGGACCACGTGCGTCCTGTTTGGAGACGGCGCGGGCGCCACGATCATTGGTGCAAGTGACGACTCCACCCGCGGCCTGATCGGCACCCGGCTGGGCAGCTGTGGCGAAGGCGCGGAGCTATTATGCATTCCACGCGGCGGCAGTCGCTCGCCCGCGACCGCCGAATCGATTATCGCCCGCGAACACTGCATCCGCATGAAGGGGAAGGAAGTGTTCAAGTTGGCCGTGCGAGGCATGGATGAATCAGCCCGTGATATTCTGGAACAACACGGAATCACCGCTGATCAGATTTCTCTAGTCATCCCCCACCAAGCCAATCTGCGCATTATCGAAGCGATCTCCGAGTATCTTGAACTTCCGATGGAACGTTTTTTTGTGAATCTTGACCGCTACGGCAATACTTCGGCCGCCTCCATTCCACTCGCCTTGGATGAGGCGCGGCGTGCCGGCCGTATCCAACCCGGCGATCTCACCCTCCTTGTCGCGTTTGGGGCGGGCTTGACCTATGGAAGCGCGCTGATTCGTTGGTAACTCTTTTTTCGATGCGTTCCCTCTCTGCCCGGACCTTTGCCACTTTCTGTTTCCTGATCGCTGTTTCCGGCCTTCTGGCGACCGCCGCGCGCGCCGACTTGGCGTGGACACCGCAAACCGGATGGCTCGTCGAGGGCGGCGCTCTGTCCGGACTTGCCGGCGCGGAGGGCCGCAATGCTTTGGAACAGATGAACAAGGCTCGCGCCAATGAGGAAGCCGGCAACAACCGCTCCGCCATCCGCGCCTACTCGGCGATCGCCAAACGCTACCCCAATTCCATCTACGCTCCCGAGGCCCTGTATCGCTCCGCGCGTTTGCGATTGGCCTCGAAGAGCTACGCCAAGGCTTTCGCCGATTTCCAACAGGTCCTCGCCCGCTATCCCAATACCCGCCGCTTCAACGAAATTATCGGCGAACAGTATCGCATCGCGAGCGCGATGCTCGACGGAGCACGCGGTCGCATGCTCTTCGGTTTGCTGCCTGGCTTCACGCAACGCGACAAGGCTCTCGAGTTGTTCGAGACGATCCTCGTCAACGCGCCCTACAGCGACTACGCGCCGCTTTCACTCATGAATATCGCCCGCGGGCATCAGCGCCTCGGCAATATCGAGAATGCCATCGATGCGCTCGATCGCATGATCAACAACTACGGCCAGAGCCTGCTCGCACCCGACGCCTACTTGAAGCTCGCGCAAACGCACGCGTCGCTCGTCGATGGGCCTTATTACGATCAAGGCGCCACCGACGAATCGATCACCTACTTCACCGACTTCATGCTGCTCTTCCCGAGCGACAGCAACATTGCCGCGGCGGAAAAGGGTCTCGACGGAATGAAGACCATGCTCGCCGAAAGCAAAATCAAGATTGCGGACTTTTACTTTTATAAACGCTCGAACTATCAGGCCGCCCGCGTTTTTTATAACGAGGCCATCACCGCGTATCCAGAATCCAAGGTCGCTGCAATCGCCCGCGATCGCCTCGTCGCCGTGGAAGCCAAAGCGTCCAACCAGCCCATTCCGGCCGGCTCCGGCGCGTCCGCGGAACCCAAAAAGAAACGCTTCCTCCTGTTTTGAGCGGCCGGCTCCGCGGGCCGTTTCTTCAGCGTCCGCTCACTCACGTCATGGTCCGGCCTTTGTACCTTCTCCTCTGCGCCGCCGCGTGCTTCCTGATCACATCCGGGTGCGCGAATTACCAGCTCGGCACTGGCACCGCCCTCGCCTTTCGCACGCTCTACATCGAGCCGGTTGGCAACCAAACCCAACTGCCCCAATCCGAACCGCTGCTGTCCACCCGCCTCCGCGAAACGTTTGCCCGCGACGGCCGCGTCGCTCTCACGAACTCATCCAGCGCCGCCGAGGCGACGCTCACCGTCATCATCAACCAGTACCACCGCGAAGTCGCCGTGGTCCGGGAAGGTGACACCGGCCTCGCCCGCAAATTCAACGTCACGCTCGGAGCCATCTGCACCCTGCGCGAGAATCGTACCGGCCGGCTGATTTTTGAGAACCGGCCGATCACGGCCATGCGTGAAGTTTTCACCGACAGCGGCCAGCTCCAGGCTGAATATCAGACGCTCCCGCTGCTCGCTGAGGCCTTGTCCGCCAAAGTCGCCCACGCCACCCTGAACGTCTGGTAAGGCGGGACGCGCATCCCACCCTCCACCCGGACCGGAGCGATCAACGAAATTTCGTCATCCGCAGTCCACGGTTGAGCTTTTGCGCGTGGGCGCCTCCATGAAGGCAGTTTTTGCTCATGCCTTCTCCGCACGCGTCCATTCTCAGTCCGTCTCTCCTCGCCGGTGACCATGCTCACCTTGCCGCCAGCGCCGACATTGTCGCTGCCGCCGGCCTTTCCTGGCTGCACCTCGACCTCATGGACGGGCATTTTGTGCCCAACCTCACGTTCGGACCCGAAACCCTCGCCGCCTTGCGCCGGGCCGGCTCCACCCTCTTCTTCGACACCCACCTCATGTTGGCGGAGCCCCACCGCTATATCGAGTCGTTCGCCGAGGCCGGCGCCGACTTGATCAGTGTTCACATTGAGCCAGCCTACGATCACGCCACCACTCTGGCCCGCATTCGCGAATTAGGCTGTCAGAATGGCATCGTCCTGAATCCCGGCACCCCTGCGTCCACTATCGAGCACCTGGTTGACCAGGTGGATCTCGTATTGGTCATGACTGTGCAGCCGGGATTCGGCGGACAGCCCTTTCGCCGCGATATGCTGCCCAAACTCCAACAGCTGGATCGGTGGCGGGAGCAGCGCGGCCTGAACTTCCGCCTCGAAGTCGACGGCGGCGTCGATCTCGCCACCGGCCCCGAATGCCGTGCGGCCGGTGCGGATACGTTTGTCGCCGGTACGTCCTTTTTTCGAACCGCCGACAAGCGGGCGTTCGCCGCCGCCGTCGCCACGTGGTAAACCACCGCGTTCCGTGACGCGCATCGTCCATACCGCCGACTGGCATCTCGGCGCCCGGCTCATAGACTGCGCTCGGCACGACGAGCACTGCGCGTTTCTTGATTGGCTGCTCGGCCAACTCGAGGACCTGCGACCCGATCTGCTGATCGTCGCGGGCGACATCTTCGATGGCGCCACTCCGCCGCAGGAAGCACTCACGCTTTACTATCGTTTCCTGAGTCGTCTCGCCACCGGAGCCAGGTGCCAGACGCTCATCCTCGGAGGAAACCACGATTCACCCGCCACCCTGCATGCACCGCGCGAAGTGCTGCGCGCACTCGACGTGCGCGTCATTGCATCGCCGCCCGACGATCCCGCGGAGGGCCTGCTCGAGTTCGAAGGCGTGGTCGTCGCGGCGATGCCGTTTTTGCGCGAGCGCGATGTCCGCCTCGCGACTCCCGGCCAGTCGGCGGATGAAGTGGCCGCCGCGATTCGGCAGGGCGTCGCGGAGCGTTACCGCGCGATGTACACGTTTGCCCGCTCCAAAGCGGCCGACCGCCTGATCATCGCCACGGGCCACTTGACTGCCATTGGCAGCGCGAGCAGCCCCAGCGAGCGAATCATTCACATCGGCAATCTCGGCGCCGTGAGCACTGCCTGCTTCGAGGGTTTCGCTTACACGGCGCTCGGCCACATTCATCGCCCACAAAATATCGGAGGCGACGATCGCGTGCGCTATGCCGGATCGCCCCTTCCACTCAGTTTCGCCGAGGTCGATCTCGCCAAGGAAATTCGCGTCATCGACGTGAAGGGAAATCAACTCACGCACCGCGCGATCAGCATTCCGCATTTCCGACGGGTCCTGCGACTCAGCTCCGATACCGCCAGCCTCGCGCCGGAGCTCGCGCGTCACCAAGCCACGTCCAACGAAGCGCTGTGGCCCTGGGTGGAACTCACGGTCAACGATGGCCGCTCGCATCCCGATCTTGATCGCCAGGTGCGAGACGCCGCCCGCGAGTTGCGACTTCGCGTCCTCAAAGTCCTGACGCCCGCGCCGCTCTCCTTGGATAACGCCGACACCCCTGCCGGCTCGGCCACGCCACCCTCGCTTGCCGACCTGCGGCCCGAGCAGGTCTTTATCGAACGGCTCCGCCGCGAGCAGATCGATCCCGCGTCCAACGAAGCTCGCGTCCTCGTGGTCACATTCGCCGAACTGCTGAGCAAAATGGACGAGACCGTGCCGTCGGAAATCACGGAGTCCACCGGGTGAAAATCCTCCGTCTCCGGCTCTGCAACCTGAGTTCCCTCCGCGATACCACCGCGATCGACTTCACGCTGCCCCCTCTCGCAAACTCGGGACTTTTCGCCATCACCGGCCCGACCGGCGCGGGCAAGAGCACCCTGCTCGACGCGATCACACTCGCCTTGTACGGCCGGGTCGCTCGCTACGGCTCAACTCCGAGCCCCGACGCCGTCATGAGCCGCCACACCGGCGAATGCTCCGCCGAGATCGAGTTCTCCTGCGCCGCCGGTCTCTTTCGCAGCGTCTGGCAACTTCAGCGCGCCCGCAAAAAGCCCGACGGCAAACTCCAGGCGGCGAAACGACGCGTCATCGCCCTACCGGCCGAAACGGTCATCGCCGAAAGTATCAAAGACTCGGATACCAAGATCCTCGAACTCACCGGACTCGATTATGAACGTTTCCTGCGCTCGGTCCTCCTCGCCCAGGGGGACTTCGCCGCGTTCTTGAGAGCGGGACCCAAGGAACGCACCGACTTGCTCCAACAGGTCACCGGCACCGGCGTCTACCAGGACATTTCCAAAGCCGCGTTTCGTCGCGCCGCGGACGCCGAACAAGCCCACGCCACTCTGCTGCGCGATCATCAAGCCGTTCCCGTGCTCGATGCCACTCAACGCCACGGACACGAAACCGCCCTCGCGGCCAATGCGACCCGCCTCGTCGAGCTTTCCTCGAGCATGCAGGCGCTGGCGAAACGCCTGACCGAGGTTCAACGCTGGACGGAAATCGAGCAGGCGGCCCGCATCCTGGAAGCGGATACAAAACAGCACGCTGACAATCACCGCACGGCCGCTCCCATTCTGGCCCGACTCACGCGACATGATAAAGCGGCGCGCTTTATTGCTGATCTGACGTTCCTCGATCGCCTGGAGGCAGAGCTGGCAAAAGATCGCGTTGCCCTTCACGAGCTTGATCCGAAGCTCCCGGAACTCGCGCACCTGGTTCAAGCTGCCGAGGCCACCGCTCAAACCGCGCGGGCCGCGCTCGCTCTCGAAACAGACCGCCACACTCAACTCCGCCTCGTCTGGACCGAAGTGACGGAGTTGGACAAAACCCTTGCCACGCTACGTGAGACCCGACGCCAAGTCAGCGAACACCACGCGCGCCGCGAATCCGAAGCGGCCACGCTGAAAACCTCACTCGCGAACCACCAGGTTGCCCTCAAAAAAACCACTGAAGTGCACGCAAGCGCAGCGGCCTGGCTCGCCGAACACCGCCTCGATGCAAGCCTGGCGGTGCAACTTCCAGAGATCCAAGCCGCCTCTGTCAGCTGGTCTGCCAGCGAGAGCGCCGCAACCGCTGCCCACCAGGCGCTCATTAAGCTCCGGCGCGAATCGGAAACTCTCACCGCAGCAGTACAAGTCCTGGAAGAAAAGCGTCCGCCCTTGCGGCGCGAGTTGCGCGCCTGCGAGGAAGCGGTGGCGGCCATCATCCGCAACCTCGAAGCGGTCAGCGAGCAGCTCCCGCTGGCCGAGCTCGAGGCGCGACGCGATCACGCCCGTGACCAGCGGCTGGCCGTCGAACAACTCACCATCAACGCAGCCAGACTGCGGACGTTGGCGGCCGATTTGATCCGCGGCGAAAAGGACGCGAATCAAATCACCCACGACCTTACGCAAAGTGAAGTCGCACGAACCACGTTGCAGCAACACCACGAGGGACTCGTGAAGCTACTCGCCGCCCATCGCACCTCCCTGAGTTTCGCCGAGAAAGTCCAATCCCTCGAAGCCCATCGAGCGAACCTCCGCGACGAGACGCCCTGCCCCCTCTGCGGAGCGATCCACCATCCTTATGCGACAGCGGGCGAGCTGCCCCCGAATGATTTCGCAGCCATCCGCCAGCTCGTCGCCGCCACTGAAAAAGAACTGGGCGAAGCGCAGCACCGACTCACCGAAGCAGAGAAACGTCTCGCCTCGCTGCTCGCTGACCAAAAGCGGCTCACCTCCGAACGGTCGAGACTCACGGCCGATTACGCCGGGCAAAAAACGGCTTGGAACGTACTCGCCGTGCTCCACGGCCTGACGGATCGCTTCGATGATGAGTCGACCCTCAGTACCAGCCTCCGCGTCGCCCAGACCGCAGAAGACCAGCGGAAAGCTCAGGTCGTATCCGTACGCAACGCACACGCGAGATTGGAGCAGGCCCGCGCGTCCCGCCAGGCCGCGCAGACCGGACTGGAACGAATCGAAGCTGAAATCGCGAAGCAAAGCGCATTGGCGGCGCAGTCGTGCCGCCAGTTGCCGGACCTGGAACGCGTCCTGGCCGGACACCAGGAGAACGCCTTGCGGGACAGGGCGGCGATGAACCAATGCGTTTCCACGTTCGCTTCGGTTCCCCTTGAACTCGCGGCCGTACCCACGCTGCTCACAACGCTCAAGGCCCGCACCGCCACCTTCAGCCGACGGGAGGTCGAAACGCAAACTGTGCTCGCCGAGCTCCGCGCCCAAACCGCCGGGGTCGATGCTCTGACCCAGCAACTCACCGCCTCTGCCGTATCCATTTTTGAATCACAGCGCAATGTCGCGGCCGCGACCACGGTGGTCATCGATCATGAGCAAATCCGGCGGCTTAAGTTTGGTGACCGCCTCGTGGCGGAGGAGCAACAGAACGCCGAAGCCGAGCTGAAGCGGAAGCGCGATGCCGCCGAATCGACGCACCGTTCCTGCGAACAAACCCGGCAAGCGCAAGCCACGGCGTTCCGCGAAAAAGATCGGCTAACCGCTGACATTACTCGCCGCATCTCCGAGCGGGAAGCGATCTCGCACCGGTTAAAGACCAACCTGACGGCCGCGGGCTTCGAGTGCGAAGCCGACCTGCGCGCCGCCCTTCTCTCGGACGAGGAGGCGGAAATCCATGCTGCACAAACCAAAGCGCTTGAGGCCCGAGGCATCACCTTGGCGGCACAAGCGGCGTCCCTCGCGACACAACGTCTCACGCTTGCGCCGGGCGTGAGCGAGGACGCCCGCGAGCACCCGGCCCTTCAAGCCGAGCACACCCGAAGCGAAGCCGAGCGAGCGGCCTTGCAGGAATCGCTCGGCGAGATCCGCGCAATAATTAAGAACGATGATGAACAGCGGGGCCGCGTCGCTTCGTTTGCGGTGCAACTGGAAACGGCGCACCAGGAATTTGCTCGCTGGAACAAGCTCCGTGCGCTCATCGGATCGGCCGACGGCTCATCGTTTGCCCGCTTCGCCCAAGGCTTGACGCTAGAGAAACTCGCGGTTCTGGCCAACCTTCACCTGAGGCAGCTCAATCCGCGATACTCGATTCGTCGAACCACGGACAGGGAAGCGGATGACCTTGAGCTCGAAATTGTCGACCACTACCAGGCGGACGTGGCGCGCCCGATGCGGAGCCTGTCGGGCGGAGAAAGTTTTCTCGTCAGCCTTGCGCTCGCGTTGGGGCTGTCGGAACTCGCGAGCGGACGTACCACGATCGAGTCGGTATTTATTGATGAAGGGTTCGGCTCACTCGACGCGGACACCTTGGAGACCGCGATGGCGGCACTGGAGAATCTGCAATCCAGTGGTAAAACCATTGGCGTGATCTCTCATGTTCCGGCCATGCAGGAGCGAATTCCCGCGCAGATCAAAGTGACCAAAGAGTCCGGCGGCTGGAGCCGCGTGACCATCGCCGCCTGACGACCACCCCAGGCCTGGCCCACTGCGAGATCCGCGATGCGTGGCTTTCGGTCCCTGCAGTAGAATTCGGCGGATCGCCGGAGCAACCCACCCCCGCCCGCCGAAGAACGCTCCTGAAACAGGCACCCGTGTCCCCCGTGCGGGCCTGAACTCTGCGTAACCAGTTTCCGGTTACATTTATACCACCGACCAGTTTCAGGTCGCATATGCGACATGAAACTGGTCGGCGCGCTCCGTCGGATTTCAAGTCATACATTATCCCGGGGGCTTTCGAGCGATCTCAACTCAGGCAACTTTGCCGCCAGCCAATTGAGCGAACACCCGCTTGCGAGCCTGTAGAGCTTCTCGACCGCGATATCCCGCCGGCAACAATGCGATGGGCAACATCGGGTCCAGGTTCACGGCAGCTTTCCAGAGCGCGTTCTCACGCCGTACCCAGCCGGGCAGCGCTGAGGCCCGCGGCAGCTGCTTCACAAACCGCTCGTAAATATCTCCCTAAGCTAATCAGAAGAAACCGCTGACCTCGAAACCCGTGGCGCGACCACGGCAGGACGGGAAGACAAGTCGACAGGAGAGCTCGATTGCCGGGATAACACCTCCGCGCGGCTCCCGTCGGCAGTTACCGCAGATGAATGATCCGCCTCACTCCCGAGCCACCGGAGGGGCATCGATCAAGACGCGGGCCTGCACTTCAACCGAGCCTTTGTAGAACGGGGGAAACAAGACTAACAGCGCGCGTTCAGCTCCGGAGAGCGCGAGCGTGTGGGCGTACGACTGATAAGTGCGTTCCTTCAACCTGGTGTGCAGTGTAATTTTTGCCGAACGTCCAATCATCAACGAGGGGTTTAGCCCCGGACGGAGGGTGACCGCTTGCGTCCCGACGGTCCCTCTCAGTGCGAGGCCGCT
>JBBQEG010000055.1:0-19266 GCA_038320495.1 Opitutales bacterium
CCTGGCGTTGAGCGACTTTCGTCGCCGGAATGGGAATGGGTTGCAGGATCTCGCTCGCTTGCGCGGCGGAAATTTTTCCGCGTTCAAGGAGCAGCCGCACCGCCGCCGCTTCGTCTCCCGGCAGCAGCTGGATTTCCTCCAAATGGACTTCCGACTGCGCGGAGACTTCCACTTGTTCCCTTGGCGGTAGCTCCGGGGAAAATTCGCGCATGCTATCGTTCATTCCCGGATCAAAGCTCTCGAGCGGGAGCAGTTGATCAAAATACGCCTGATCCGCCTCGCTGAATTCCTGAAAATCCGACCACTGGCGCGCTATATTGGCCCCCGCATGGAAGATGACCACACCTTGGTTTAAACGATTTCCCGGGCTGTTCTGCACGATCACGCGCATGACGCGCCCCACAAATTGGACAAAGGGCGAGAGGTTGCTGAAGATACTGAGGACCGCCGCCACCGACAAATATTTGTGGTCAAACCCTTCCCCGAGTTTACGAACTTGTACAATCACTTCGAGCTCGTGGGCCTCGAGTTGGGCCAGGACGTTTTTATTCGCAATAGGGTCGGCTTTGGAGTGAACGAAGTCAGCGCGCAGGCCGCGGGCCCGGTAGGCCTCGACCACCTGGTGGCAGTGTTGAAAGTTCAGGGCGGACGCGATGATCTTCAGACGCGACTCCCCTGATTGCGCGCGGAGTCGGTTCAGCTCATGAATCGAGGCATCGACGATCGTGCTGAGCGTCTCGGCCGAGGTGACGATGCTGCGGCGGAAATCAGCATCCTGTTCGCCCAGACGGCGAACCTCCTCTAGGGTGACTTCGACTTCCTGCCCGTCCTCGCGACGAACATATTTTAGCGTGCGAGGATTGAGCTGCTTGGCTTTGAGTTGCTTGACATACCCGTCCTGGATGGCGCGGAAGATTGGGAACGTGTAGAGGACGCGGCCGGCCATGATTTGCCCGTCGGCGCGTTGGGGGGTGGCGCTGAAGTTGACGACCCAGGCGTCGGGAAACCGGGACTTCAAGGTCTCGAAGCTATCCGCCACGCTATGGTGTCCCTCATCGAAGAGGATGAGATCGAAGTAATCGGCGGGGAGATCCTTCATCCACCTGTTTTCCTCGCCTTGGACCTGCTGAATATTGGTGATGACAACGTGGGCCACATCGAGGTCGGCGCGGTTGGTGGTGGTGCCGCGGATGACGACCGGTTCCGGAAACGGCGGACCCGCCAGGACGCCGCATTTCTGGTAAAACATGCTTGGGTTGCTGGGATCGAAATCGGCGGCCAGTTGCTGGGCAATGTTCAGGCCCGGAGCGACGACGAGGGTACGCTTGGATCGGAACGCGAAGGGTGCGAGGGTGATGCAGCCCGATTTTCCGCAGCCGACCGGGAGGATGATGCCCACCTCGCGCTCGATGCTGGAAGGGTTGCTGGCGAAGGCGGCGAGCGCCTCGAAGGTTTCACGCTGGGGGACACGAACCTTGCCGAGTAACGGTTGCGAAAGCTGGAATGGGTTTTTCATGAGGCAGATGGGGAACGTTTGAGGGAACGTAGCACCTATCGGCCAAAAAAACGGAAAAGTGAGAAATCGGGAAAGCGGAAAACGGCCGCGCCCGAATCGAGAAACGGGAGAAAATGGGATGCGCGTCGGGCACGTCTTCGACCTGCTTAAGCGGGTCACAGACCCGCCGTACTTTAATTCCTGTCCTGGCAAGAGCGCAGCGACGTGGCCATCCATCTGGATGGCCACGTCCCGCTGCTGTGGGACTCGCCATAACAAAGTTGGGTGATTGGCCGTCGGGAAAAACGGCCGAGCCCGGAACGCGACTTACCGTTTGTCATTGCGAGAACGAGGAACGAGGGCGTGGCAATCCATGCGTTCTGATGGGGGCCGCAGCGGGATTTTCGGAGGACAGACAGGAATGTCTGTTTCACTTTCTGGACTTATCCGCTGCCTCCGCGGTCCTCCGCGCCAACTACGATCGGCTCGAACGTTTCCCGCTTTCCCGCTTTCCCGATTTTCTCCCTTATTTCTTCTTTCGTCTTTTCCGGTGTTGTGCCTTACCCGGCCATCATCATCGGAAAAGAAGAAATGGGAGAAACAAGAAATCGGAAAAACAGACTCGAACTTTTTAACCGTCGATGACGCGGATCTCGCGGATGATCGGATGTTTTCCGATTTCCCGATTTTCGACGTTTTCCGATTTTCTAGGGTCGTTTTCCGGTTTTTCACTTTCTCACTTTTTCACTTTCCCGCTTTTCCGCTCGTCCAGCTGCTCGTTTCCGAAATCCAAGTTTTCCGATTTCTCACTTTCCCGCTTTTCCGCTTTTCCGATTTTGGCCCCGATCGGGAGAGCGGGAAAAGCGGGCATGTGACCATGGGCAATAGGCCGAGCCCGAAGGCCGCGAGGACGCTCACGCCTACCAATGGCAGGTTGGGCAGGACGGTTCGGATTCAGGATTCCCGTCAAACGGCGTCGGAATTCCTTACATTTCAACCTCGTTTCACGCCCACTGCCAACGGGGTCTTAACCACTCTAAAAAATTCTATATCCTATTATTAAATGAGTTATGAATTTCCACGTTAGTCGGCACGGCGACTGCTAAACCTAGAGCGTCCTCACAAAACACAATTACTATGAATAACACACTAAAACTCGCCGGAGCATTTCTGGCCCTCGCCTTGGTCAATGCCGCACAAGCGGTTTCGATCAATGGCCGTATTGATATTGGTGCAAACAACTCAACAGTGAGCATCAACACGATGACCAACTCTGTCGCCTTTACCGGCGGGGTGGTTAATCCTGTCACGATGCAAAACTTCAACGCTTCCGTCACCCTAGCCACTGGTGATTACTCGGCATTCGCACCGACGTTCGGAAGCCAGACCAACGCCAACTACTTCAATTTCAACTACACTACCCCGTTCGCGCCCGTGGGTCAGAAGATTTGGGAGGTAAACGCTGGGACGTACTTCCGTCTCAATTCATTGACTGGTTTGGGTGAAACAGAAGATTCTCTGTCGCTCACCGGCCTCGGAACTGCTTACTTGACTGGTAAGGATGCAACGCCCGGTCTTTGGTCCTTCTCAGCGGATCGCAACACGAACGCCACGACGTTCACGTTCTCGTCCACGACCCAGGTTCCACCTCCATCGGTTCCAGAGAGCGGCGCTTCTATCGCCCTCCTTGGTAGCGCTCTGGTCGCCATGGGCTTGATCAGCCGTCGGCGCCGCGCCTAAGCGGTTTTGACTCTGACTCTCTGGTCTCTTGAGCCGCCCACATTGTGGGCGGCTTTTTTGTGTTCAGATCAGCGCTTCCGAAACAACCAAGCTGTATTGGCTCGTGCCACTACAGCTTTGTTGTTTGTACTAGGTCGTCTTGCCCACGCCGCCTTCCCGCTGCTCGTGGGCGTGATAAACCCGTGCCAGCGTTCCGCCCTTGAACACCAATATCCTCTCCCTTCTCGCTTACGCAGGCGCATTTTGTGCCGGTGGCTTGGGGCTCGCCATTCTGATCCAGGCGAAGCTCAATGCGCCGCGTCTCACGTATGTTGGGGGGATGATCGTTGCTGCGGCGACCGCCCTTTTCAGTGGCCTGAGCCTCGGCGCAACGTCAGCTACCTCCTTTCTCAAGTGGCAGTTCCTCGCCCAATTAGGCGGCGTGGTCTTACCGGGAATCTGGCTCTGGTTTAGCCTCACGTTTTCACGGCAAAGCCGGGATGCACGATGGGCCGTTCTCACCGTCGCCATCGGGGTGATTCCCGCGGCCCTGCTCTTGGCGGGACGAAATGAGTTTATCGGCGCAATCCAAGCCGATGGGACGATCGCCCGCTCTGTCCTTCGACTGAGCTGGCTGGGTCTCGCGACGCAAATCGCGGTACTCACCGGGTGCGTGCTGGTGCTCATGAACCTCGAGCGGACGTTTCGCGCCGCCGTCGGCACGATCCGGTGGCGGATCAAGTTCATGCTGCTGGGCGTGGGCGCGATGGCCACCGCCCGACTCTATACCAGTAGCCAGGCCCTGCTGTTTCGCGAAATCGATCCTTCGCTGGAAACCGTAAACTCGGCGGCGCTCATTGTCGCCGTCCCGTTGTTCCTCCGCTCCCTGGTCCGCAGCGGGCATTTCGAAACTCACGTCTATCCGTCCCGCACCGTCATCCAGAACTCCCTCGCCGTTCTCCTGGCCGGGATCTACCTGCTGATCCTCGCCGCGTTCGCGCAGTTCGCTTCCTATATCGGCGGCGATGCGGCCTTCGCCCTCAAGGCCTTCCTCGTTCTGGTCGCCGTCGTCCTTCTCGCGATCCTGCTGCAATCCGACCGCCTCCGCCTGGCGCTCCGCCGGTTTGTGAGCCGACACTTTCAGCGGCCGCTCCACGACTACGAAGCCTCTTGGAAACGGTTTACCGAGGCCACGGCTTCACGGGTCGAACAATCCGATCTCGCCCGCTCCATCGTGACCCTGATCGCCGATATGTTTCAGGCGTTATCAGTCTCCCTCTGGATCGTGGATGACAAGGAAACCCTCAACCTGACAGCGTCCACGTCGGTCTCCAAGGATTCAGTGCGAGACCAGCAGCCCCGGGCCGACGAGTCAGCTCACGTGATGCGGTATCTGCGCGACAATCCTCGGCCGGTCGACTTCGAGGACGTTGCCCAGGACTGGGCGGAAGCCCTGCGGCGCTGGCATACCAGTGAGTTCGCGAACGGAGGCCACCGCGTCGCCCTGCCTCTGGTCTGCCGCGGCGAGGTGATGGGCTTGATCACGATCGGCGATCGCGTGAGCGGGATTCGGTTTTCGTTGGAGGACTTCGACATGCTGAAGTGCATTTCCGATCACGCGGCCGCCAGCCTGCTCAACGTCCAGCTCTCCCAGAAACAGCTCCAGTCGAAGGAACTCGAAGCGTTTCAGACGATGGCGACCTTCTTCGTCCACGATCTGAAGAACGCCGCCTCCACGCTGAAGCTGATGTTGCAGAACCTGCCGATCCATTATAACGACCCGGAATTTCGGGCGGACGCGCTGCGGGGGATTGGCAAAACGGTGAGCCACATCAACCATTTGACGAGCCGGCTCGGTCATTTGCGACATGAGCTTAAGGTTCAACTCATCGCAACCGATCTTAATGATCTTGTGACTGACGCTACCAGCGAACTTGGGGCCGTTTCCGGCGCCACCTTAACCAAAGACCTGCGGGCCGCTACCGGTGTGATGGCCGATCGCGACCAGCTGCAGAAAGTCGTGACCAACTTGGTTTTGAATGCCCGCGAGGCCAGTCCCGACACTGGCGAAGTGCGGGTATCGACCTCGCAGGAAAACGGTTGGGTGGTGCTGACGGTGGCGGATGAAGGCTGCGGCATGAGCCCGGAGTTTCTGTCGAAATCACTTTTCCGGCCCTTCCAAACGACGAAGAAAAATGGGCTCGGCATTGGAATGTTTCAAAGCAAAATGATCATCGAAGCGCACGGTGGAAAAATCAAGGTGGTCAGCGAGCCCGGCAAGGGCACGACGTTTCACGTTTTTCTCCGCACTGCTGCGGCCTCGAGATCATGAATTCTTCGCCCAAAACTTCGTCAGAATCTCTGCTGGAAAAGATTTCCTCATCGAAAGGTGAAAGCAGCGACAGCGCTCCCCCGTTGCCGCTGTTGAAGCCCAAGTTGCTGATCGTCGATGACGACGATGAGATCCGGACGCAGATGCGCTGGGCTCTGGCAGGGGATTATACGGTGATTCAAGCCGGTGATCGCGCGAGTGCACTGCAGCAGTTTCGCCTGACCCGACCGGCGGTGGTGCTGCTCGATCTGGGCCTCCCCCCTCACCCGGGAACGCCCGACGAAGGCCTGGCGATTCTGGCGGAGATTCTGGCCATGGACCGTTCAACCAAAGTCGTGATCGTCAGTGGTCAGGGTGAAAAAGGACCGGCGCTGCGGGCGATTGGAGAAGGCGCCTATGATTTCGTCGGCAAACCCGTCGAAATGGACGAATTGAAGCTGCTTTTGAAGCGGTGTTACCATCTGGCACAGCTTGAGCGCGAGTACCATGAGATGCAGATGGGGCTGCGCGGCGACTCCTTTGAAGGCCTGCTCGGGACCGGGCAGCGGATGCAGCGCGTTTTCGATTCGATTCGCAAAGTCGCGACGACCGATGCTCCGGTGCTGATCCTAGGGGAAAGCGGCACGGGCAAGGAAATGACGGCGCGGGCGATCCACCAGCGGAGCTCGCGCAAAAACGGACCGTTTGTGGCGATAAATTGTAGCGCGATTCCGGAGTCGCTGATTGAGAGCGAACTCTTTGGTCACGAGAAAGGGGCCTTCACGGGGGCGCATGCACAACGCAAAGGCCGCATTGAGCATTCCAGCGGCGGGACGCTGTTCCTGGACGAAATCGGCGAAGTCCCGCTCGCGACGCAAGTGAAGCTGCTGCGCTTCCTGCAGGAGCAGTGTATCGAACGGGTGGGTGGGCGGCAGGAGATTCCGGTGGATACGCGGGTGTTAGCCGCGACGAATGCGGATCTGAAAAAAGGGATGAGCAGTGGCAGCTTTCGTGAGGATCTCTTTTATCGTCTGGCGGTGGTTCAGATCCTGTTACCGGCGCTCCGGGATCGGGAGGATGATATCCTTTTGCTGGCGCAATCCTTCCTCCAGCGTTTTTCGGCGGAGGGCGGCAAAACGGGCATGGTTTTCACCCCGGATGCCATGCGTGCGATTCGCCTGCATCCCTGGCCGGGAAATGTGCGCGAACTGCAGAACCGCGTGAAACGCGCGGTGATCATGAGTGAGAGCAAGCGCCTCACCGGTCTGGATTTGGAGCTGGAATCCAGCGCGTCGGCCAACCACGGAGTTTCCCTTCGCGAAGCCCGGGAACGACTCGAAACCGAGATGATCCGGCACGCGCTCAGCAAGCATTCCGGAAAGATCACCGCGGCTGCGGCCGACCTCGGGATCAGCCGCCCTACTCTCTACGAGATGATGGAAAAGCTGAGTATTGAAAAGGCGGGAGAGTGATCGGGCGGAAAAGAAGAACGGCGGACAAAGAAGAAACGGGGAGAAAGTAGAAAGAAGAAACCGGGAAAGCGGGAAATGGGGAAATTGGGAAATCGGAAAACGCGGGCGGAAAAAATACGAAATAAGGGAAGGAAGAAAGAAGAACGGCGAGGAACCGGGTAATTGGCCACAAGAGGCGATCCAATCAAAATGACTCGGACTTTTTAACCGCAGATGCTGCAGGGGCGCTGAGGACCTTTAACCATCCGCTCCCTCCGCGCAATCTGCGGATGATCGATCTCCGTTTCCTCTGTTATCTTCTGTGAAGATGCCTGGGAGATCCATCCCTGATGTGCCATACGTGGCCATCTCTCCGAGCTTGGTCTTTTGGCTCGGTTTTGGGAATAGAGACCGGCGTTTCTTCTTTCTTCTTTTCCGTCCTTCTTCTTTTCCAGTGTCGTGCCTCTTGAGCCTTACGTGGCCGCCGGCGGAAAATTGGGAAAGCGGGAAAACGGAGAAAGTAAAAACGCGGAGAAAGAAGAATGCAGAAACGGCAGTTTCCCGATCGCCAGAATCGACCCGGTCGGGTCGTGAACCGCAGAGTACGCGAGCAGAAAACGAGAAGCGGAAAAGTGGGAAATCGGATTTCGGAAACGAAGAGCCGGGGTCGGCCGTTTCCCGCTTTTCCGATTTTCCACCTTCCCAATTTTCTCCCAGTTTCACGATTTTCCACGTGTTCCGACTTTCTGTCCCTGCGTTCGTCACGCCGGGGTCTCGGCTCCGGTGAGATTTCTGACTCAGCAAGGTTAGTTAGGCATCGAGCGCCAAACCTTTTAACCGCGGAGGACGCGATGGCGATCAACACAACTGAAACAGGGGTCTAAATGATCGGGCAAATACCGATTATCAGGAGCGCGCTGGGAGCGCAGAGGACAGCCATTCAATGCACCCAGGCAATTGGCGGAAATTGATTTCCGAAATCCGCGTTTTCCGATTTCTTACTTTTCCGTTTTCCTATTTTCTTCTTCTACTCCGCGTCCTTCGCACTGCTATCCTGGAGAGTCCCATTTCAACCCCGGCCGCAACCATGGGCGGCGTCCCGCCACTTTGGTTGCGGCGTTTGCCGCGCTGTATTCTCTTCAGTTAAAGATCCGAATGGTTTGCTCCCGGGAATTGCAGATCGGCGTTTCTTCTTTCTTCTTTTCCGCGTTCTTTCTTCTTTTTCTCAGCTCTCAAGGCATTTCGTAGACTTCGACGAGTACTGTCCCAGTCGCGCCGTTCACACCCGAAACGACGGTCGTATATGCGCCGGGCTCGAGCGTTACTAGAATCGCCGCGTCCTTGCTGAGTGGGTCGGCGAAGGCGAACGCCCCCACCCGGCTAAAGGCCTGGCCCAACTCCGTGCTGCCGTTCCAGTCGTCATTATGCAATAGACGGGAGGGACCTTCGAAGAGCTCAATCTGCGGATCCGCCAGAACGCCACCGACTCCGAAGACGCTCAAGGTGGGGCCCACCGCGCGGATCAGAACCTTTTTCGGATGCGTGCCTTGGATCACGAAACCAATATGAGGTACGTCGCCGCCCGTTCCCACCCGGGCTCGCGTGGAGACATTGATCAGTCGGCCGGCGTCCGTCGAAGCGCCGTCATAGACCTCGATGAGCGCGACACCCCGCTCCGTACCCTGGCCGCTGACTTGCGCGGTGTAGGCTCCGCTGCGGAGAATCGAAATCAAGGCCGCGTCGTTGGTGGTCTCACCGAGGGCGAAAGCGCCAACCTTGAGCCCGGTGGATTGGATCGTCGGAGCATTGTCGTTCACGCCCCAGTCATCGTTGGCCGACGAGAGCACGGAACCGGAGAATAATGAGACCTTCGGATCCTGCAGCGCTCCCTCGACCCCGAACGCACTCAGGGTAGGGCCAATCCCGCGGATGAGCACGGGCTTCTGCGCGCCTGCGCTGACCACGAAGCCGACAATCAGGCTTTCGTCGGCCGCCCCGGCTGACGCCCGGACGGAGATGTTCACAATCCGGGACATCGTTTCGTCACCCGCAAGCCCGGAATCCACACCGGGTCCCTCGACTCCGGCGACCGCCCCCTTCGAGCTGTTGTTCACAATGAGTTCGGCGGGTTTACTGGTTACGGAACCATAAGCGTTGCGCACCAGCACGGTATAGGTGCCCGCGTCAGATTTATTTACCTTTGAGATCGTCAGAATCGAGGAGGTCGCACCGGCGATATCGAGGCCATTCTTGCGCCACTGTAACGACGGCGCGGGTAATCCGGAGGCGGCGAGCTGAAACGAAACCGACGATTGCGTCACCGTACTCTGACTCAAGGGTTGCACGCTGATGACGGGTGCACTCACGCCGGCGACGCCGCCGACGATCAAGTGGGCGCTGGTACTCATTGCCGCACCGGCCTGATTAGAGGCGATCACCGAATAAACGGCGGTGTCGGCGGTGGTGACGTTGTTCAAATCCAAGTCGTTCGCGGTGGCGCCAGGGATGACCACGCCATTCTTCAGCCATTGATAAGAAGGAGAGGGCGAGCCCGTCGCGGCTGCACTGATCCGCGGGGACGATCCAAGGGCGACGTTCTGACCGAGAGGCTGCAAGGTGAACTTCGGCGTGATGCCGCCTTTGGCCGTGCTGATGAGGCTGAGCGTGGCCTCGGAACTGACGACGGTACCGGCCGAATTCGTGGCGACGACACTATAGGCGGCCACATCCGCAGTTGAAATCGAGGTCAAAGAGAGGCTCGATCCTGTGGCTCCGCTAATGGCAACACCGTTCTTGCGCCATTGCAGCTGGGGTTGCGGCGTACCGGTGACGCCGACGGAGAAGGAAGCACTTTCTCCTGCGTTCGCCTTGAGGGAGCTTGGCGCGCTCGTAAACACGGGCGCGGTGCTCGAAGGGGGAGGCGGCGTGCTGCCGCCACCACCAGAGGGATCAGAGGGAGGCGGCGTGGACGGTGAGGAAACGGTCAGTTGCGCATCGGCACTTGTGACCGATCCCGCAACATTTGAAACCACCACCTTATAGGTTGCGGCATCAATGGACGTGAGCGCAACGAGCGTGAGTGACGAAGAAGTCAATCCGGCAATCGCCTGGCCGTTCTTCAGCCATTGATAGGTGGGAGCAGGCGTGCCGGTGGCGACGACCGAGAAGGTGGCGGTGCCGGCACTGACACCGGCCAGCGTCGCGGCTGGCTGAGTGGTGATCACCGGAGCGGAGTTCGTTGGAGTTACCGGCGTGGGCTCGACCACAAGTACGCACTCGGGACTGAGGGCCGAGCCAACGCTATTGGTTGCCCGCACTTGAAAGATGCCTGCGTCGCTCAATGCAACAGCGGCGAGCGTCAGGACGGCATTCGTCGCGCCCGCGATGGGGGCGCCGTTCTTCAGCCACTGGAACGTAGGGGCCGGGTTGCCGTCGGCCGTGGCCGTCAGCGTGACGGTTTTCCCGACATAGACCGTCGTCCCCAAAAGCGTGTCGGCGGCATTTAATCGCCCTCCGGCAACGAAAAGCACCCAACCCGCGAGTGCGATTAAAAAGTGACGTTTTGCCCGAGTCCCAATGGCGGTGAGAAATTTCATTCCCTCCCCAATCGCGCCGCTCTCCGCTCAGGGAAAATCAGATAACTACGTAGTGATTTAGTGAGTAGTCATCGCATTTGATAACATGCTGATAAACAACGAGGTTAACCTATCTTTTTTTACAAAGTTTTGCAGCGAATTAGGTTTTACCAAGCCTTCACAGCCGAGAAGCAAAATTATTTCTAAAGGTCTAAAGAAAATCGGGAAATCGGAAACGGGGGATTATCGGAAAACGCGGATCGCGGAAATTTGCCCGGCGCATCTGGCGGACATGAACAACGGCGGAGGAATGAAGAGACGGGGGTCTCCAATGCCCAAACCCGAGCCAAAAGACCAAGCTCGGAGAGATGGTCACGTTTACGGCTCAAGAGGCATAAATCAATCGCCCGACCCGCGAGCGGCTTCCTGCCCGGTGACACCCTGCCCGATAATCCGTGTTACCCGTGCAATCCGTGGTTGAAAGCTTAGGGGCCTTTTTCCGCGTTTTCCGCGTTTTCCGCTTTTCTGATAATGGCAACAAAAGCCTCAGAAGACACATAAGGGATCGATCCCCCAGCCATCTTCACAGGAGATAACAGAGGAAACAGAGATCGATCATCCGCAGATTGTGCGCGGAGGGAGCGGATGGTTAAAGGCCCTCAGCGCCCCTGCGGCATCCGAGATCCGCGCCTCGTTTCTTCTTTCTTCTTGTCCGTCTTCTCCTACTTCCCCCGTTTCCCAATTTTGCCTGGGTGCCCTGCCTTGGATCATTTAAAACCTCCGGTCTCAATCATTTTAACGGGAGACCGCAGAGGACGCAGAGGTCCAAGCTCAGTGCTAGATCACGCTCATCTCAGCTCTGCGCCCTCCTGTGAAACCGGTATTTGCTGAACCCGGGGCTCTCGTCCGAATTCTTTCATTCGCCAAGCACCAATCCATTTAACAGGAGATCGCAGAGGACGCAGAGATAAGAGGCCGTGATTGGATCGCCTCTTGAGCATCCTGTGGCCAATTGCCCGGATGCCTCGCCGGTTTCCTTTCTCCTTTCCCCTCTTTCTACATTTCCGAGTTCCCGTGTTTCCGATCCCTAAGATCTATACTGGTGTCCTGCGGCGAAGGAACGCTGTCGGGACTCAGGCACGAAT
The DNA here is from genome assembly GCA_038320495.1 of Opitutales bacterium. Lineage (GTDB taxonomy): Bacteria > Verrucomicrobiota > Verrucomicrobiia > Opitutales > Opitutaceae > ER46. The sequence continues at coordinate 11,697 of JBBQEG010000055.1, forward strand.
CGCATGTGGATTCGGCCCGTCGCCGATGACTCAGAACCAGGAGAACTTCTCTGGAACAAAAATGGAGTCGTGCGAGCGCAGGTAAAACGGCTGGGTGTCGCGGCCATCGAGCACGGCCTTGAGATCGAGAACGTGGGTCTCCAGCTTACTCCCCACCTGACGAAGCACTCTGACCTCCTTCATGTTGGCTTTGGCGGTGTCAAAGCCGCCTGCTTCCATGATGGCATCGAGGGCGGTGAGCGCGCGGTCGGGCGCGATCTTCCCGGGCCGCATCACAGCCCCGGCGACGTAGACGGCAAAGGACGAGGAGACGACGGTCACCTTGATCTCTTTGGAAAGCAGCTGTCCGGAGTAAGCCGCAACGAGATCCTGCTCGAGCTTGGTCGGGGTCTTATCCGCCGCGACGATCTCGCCGATCATATACAAATTAATTTTTCCATCGCGCCGAATCTGTTGGGTCTCATCGAGATTCTGCGCTCCGGGGAACGAAACTCGAATGACATCACCCGCGTTCAGCTGCTGCACGGCGGGATCGACTTGGACGGCGGATGCGGTCGCGGTGGGGGCGGTCCCACAGCCGGAAGTCGCTATGAGTGCCAGGAGCGCCAAGCCCGTCGGGACCATTTGCATCCACCATTTACGCAGGGAACCAGCGATAGGAACGAGAGCCATAATATTTACTTTTATATCGGCCACAGGCGACTTCAAGCAAGCTGTTTTCAAAGCCCAGGCTGTTTTCAAAGCCGCAAAGGCTGCCCAGCAAAGCCACCACTCGTGGCTCAGGTCTGACGCCCCCCGTCGGTCTCCTGCACATAGATCGCCGCAGCGTGCGCGCGGCGCTTCACTTGCAGCTTCTCGAAGATCCCGACGAGATAGTTTTTGACTGTATTTCGGCTAAGATGGAGCTCGGCCCCAGCCTGCTTGTTCGTCATGCCGGCGGCCACGAGCGCCAGCACGCGGCGCTCCTGGGAGGAGAGCCGGGAAATCTGGGGCCCGGACGCCGCTCCTTCGGAACGCAGGAGGCGGAGCACCCGGTCGGTGCCGTCGCGATCGAAAATGGGGCTGCCGTCGGCGACATTTCGAATCGCCTGAATTAATTCAACGGGTGGAATCGTCTTGGTGATATAGCCGAGCGCCCCGGCAGTGAGCGCTTCATACACCAGCCGGTCGGTCGAATACGACGTCAATATAATGACGCGCCCGTGAGGGGCAGCTTCCAGTAATAACCGGCACGTATCCGCACCACGATCACGCGGGATATCGAGGTCCAGCAGGATCACATCCGGCTGACATTGACCGGCAATTCGCACGGCCTCGGTGCACGTACCGGCTTCCGCCACCACCACGATCGTGCCATTCGCCTGAGCGGCCACCACCCCCTTGATTCCGCAACGCATCAGTTCAGAGGCATCGGCGAGCATCACGCGAATCGGATTCAAGCGTTTGCCCCCCGATTTGAAGCCAGTCGCATCCGCGTCACGCTGGGTTGCCCCTTCGCCTTGGCATGGCCACTTTGATCAAAGGGCCGTCGCGAACTCTCGACACCGTGCAAGCCCATTCAGGCCGATTATTCCGCGAAACCATACGGGGGTTGTGCCAAGAATGGTTGGAGAAAGCGAGCCCCCAGCAGAACCCCCGATGAGGTGGGGCCGCGCGCGCCTCGCGGACTGCGATGATGACGAGATGGGGGCCGCCAATAAAGACGATAAACCGACCTCAGCCAACCACGGCCCCGCGCTGATTGATCGAAGATGAACGCTGGCCATTTCATGCGATACGAGAGCCAGGCTGGAGGAGAACTTAACCGACGACATCCATCGAATCAGGTACGTGCGGACTTGTTCCATCGACTGGAGCGGGGCGACGAGCACTCGCGGGCAAGCGGGGAGCGAGCCCCAGTTTCACCGCGTGGAGGGTCAACTCGGCGACGGAGCGCAGGCCCGTTTTGCGCATGATGCGGCGTCGAATATTTTCGATGGTGAAAACCGAGAGCCTAAACATGACCGCAATCTCTTTCGAATAGCGCCCTCTGGAGATCTCACGCAACACGTCTCGTTCGCGCTGGCTGAGGAGGTCATCGTGCTTGGGTGCGACGCGGCGTCGTAGCAACTCCCGCAATACGCCGCTCACTCTTGAGCTGAAGAACTGCCGCCCCTCGGCGACGGCGCGCATGCCCCGACCCAGTGTTTCCAAGTCTGAACCGCGGTCGACAAATCCGGCTACTCCGAGGTTAACCGCCTCCTGAACGAAATCCGGTTCGATCGATGCGGAGAACAGCAGCACATGCGTGCGCGGACTCAAAGCCTTGAGCGCCGCCGGCAGACTTGTCTCCGTTTCGGAATCGGCCCCGAGCCAGTCGACAACCGCCAACCGCGGTTGCACGTCCCGGCAAATCAACTCGGCATCGGCGCGCGATCCGCAACTCCCTACGACAGAAAATCCATCCAGCCCACTCACGAAGAGCTTTAGGAACTCACGAATCGCCATCTGTTCTTCGACGATCACTACCGAAACCAATCCATCCGAACCTGCCTGTTCGGGCACACTCAACTGCTTAAAGACCGCTGGACCGAAGGAGGCCATAATTCGCAACTGCCGTGTTATGATAAATATCTATTAGTTAAACCGTAATTCCCGCAAAGACGATCGGGAGTCGGCGAAATTAGGGTCAAACATACCTACTGCTCAATCGATACTCGGTGGAACTAAAGCGAAGTACAAGCGAACACTCACCTTCCAGACACATTGGCATAACCCCGAGCGAGATCAGTCGCAGTCAGCGCGGCGGACCGCACTTGCCCTTCCGCGGGGAATGCCTCGCCGTGTGGCGCGCCGCTGCAATCGATGGGTTCCCACGACTCGCCACCGCGTCATTTCACTCCGCCGTTACGCAAGGCCGCCGGCACACCCATCCTCGTTTGCATTTTCTTACGGGTGACTGGGAACTTTTCTTTTTCCCTGGGATCCGAGTCGAAAGGCATGACCATTGATACCGAACTCATCGCCCAGGTCCAATTACTCGCGGATGAAGCTCGAACCCACCGGGTGAAGTCACTCATAGCCTGCTATGTTGGCTTCATCAGCCTGCTTGAGAGTAACCCTGAGCTGAAGGACCGGGCGCTCAAACTGGAAAACGTGCTCCGAGCGTACCAATCGACCGGAGTCCTCGCACTCTCTCCCGCTGAGGCTGCCGCCAAGCAAAACCGAGCCAGCCGGCAGCCTCACTCTCGTGGTGGCAAGCTGAGTAAATCTCACACTCCCTCGGGGTGACGCGCCGGGTTCCCCTCGCGTGGCGGAAGAGCGATCCGGCCGGACGGAAAGCGATCCGGAATCGCGCTTAAGAAATCCGGAAACCTCCGCCGTTGCCACCGCACCGATCCGTGCTGTAACCAAGAGGTGGATACAGCACCCGCTGCGCCCGGCCCGAAGGTCCGTTGCAATCACGCCTCACGGTGTCTCCGCCCGACGGTCCGGTGTGGATAACTCGTGAATAACTTTTGAGGGGAATTGGCTTGAATCCGATCGCTAAAGAGTCTCTCGGGCTGCGGGTCTTTTTCCCATGCGAACTTCAAAACATTTCGAGGCCGGATGGCTTCGCCATCCCGTCGGCACTTACTACGATGCCCTCGATGAATTCGCTCCCTCTGCTTCACCCGTCCAAACTCCCTGGTTTCAAAGTCGTTCCCAAGCGGCAACTGCAACGCGTCTTTTCTCCGAGCCAGAGCGCTTATTATGTTCTACTCGGCCGCCGCGGCGCCTCCGTGGCTCCGCGGGAGCGCGTGCTCTTTGTTCATTACCTCGACCATTTCGTCGATGGCTGCCAACGCCAGATCGACGAGCTCTGGCAAAAGCACCGCGTGCTGATCACGCACGTGGCCGTAAAGCTCACGAAAGAGCTGCGCGACACCCGCCACGACTTCTCCGAGGTCTACGAACGCGCGGTGAACGTGCAACACCTACGAAACAAATTACAACCCCGGTTCCGTCGTCTGTAATCGCCTCCGCGGAATTCACCGCTGGAGGCATTTCGTCCCATCGGCGAGGCAGGACATGGGGCCTGATTCACTGCTACTACAGATCTACTTCTTGACCGTAAAGGGCACGGAATACTGCGTGTCCGCCCACCTCAGGCGCAGCCAGCCGCCGCCCGCGGGATTCCGCTCCACGGCCATGGTAAACTGCTCGACGGGCGTCGACAGGTTCTCCTTCTGAAGGTCAACGCGGGCGACATCGTTCGCTTCATTATAGATCTTGGTGAGGTCGCGGTCAGCGCCCCATTGGCCAATCTGGCGATTCACGATGAGCTTCGCCGAGCCATCCTGTTCCGGAATAGTCCAGAGCGTATACGCACCCGCGGGAACGGTCCGGCCACCGAGCTCGATCGCTTGTTGCGTGATCAACAACGTGGCTTCATCGGCCCCCGTCCGCCACACTTTGCCATAGGGCACGAGGCCGCCCCACACGGTACGCACCTCGCCAGTGCGCGGGTGCTTGGCGAAGGGACGCCCATAGACGAGAATGACGCGAGTGCCGTCCACCACCGCACTCGTGGTTTCGTGGGGCGTGGTGCCGCCGGTGGAGTTCGCAATCTTGGCGGGTGGTTGTTTCTTCGCCGCCTCGCTCTTCTTCGCATTCGAAGTCTGGGCGGTGGCATGCGCCGCAAACACGAGGGCGAACGCGGCGAGTGAGCTGATGATTTTATTTCGATAGTTCATTTTGGGGAGGGGAAACGGAAAAGCGGAAAAACGGAAAACTCGGGCCTTCGGAAAAGAAGAAACGGGAGAAAGTAGAAAGAAGAAATCGGAAAGCTCGGACTGACGGAGGGCCCCCAAGCTTTCAACCATTTTAACCACGGATTACGCGGGTAGCGCGGATAATTCCGGAGGTCTGGGGGTCGATTATGTGCCTTACGTGGCCATTTTCCCCCCGTTTTCCGATTTCACCCTGTTTCTTCTTTGTTCTTTGTCCCCCGTTTCTTCTTTTCCTTTACGTGCCATACGCGGCCAAGTCTCCGGTCCGGGATCGAGGCGACCGATCTATACGATCGGGGGGAAATCGGGAAAGGAGAAACCTTCAGAAGAAACAGATGCGGGAGGCGATCGCTCTCGTCTTGCCGCGAACCGCGGCAGGCCGTTCAATCAAGGCCCCACGATGCATGTTTTACCCCGACTTGTTCCGACGCCTTCCTCTCCGACGACACACGCGTTCCGGCGCCGCCGCGGTCGCATTGTCCCCTGCCTTGTCGTTGTCACCCTGCTTACGATCGGGATCGGCCCCACCGCATCCGCCGCGAGCCGCGCATCGAGCGACGTCGCCGCGGTTCAAACCTCACGCTTCGGGCGCACTCCGGATGGCGTCGACGTGGAGCAGTTCACGTTGACCAATCGCCATGGCGCAGCCGCCCGCGTGATCACGTTTGGAGCCACCCTTACCGAGCTCCGAGTCCCGGATCGGGATGGCAATTTCGCCAATGTGGTCAATCCGGTGGTCGCCTCGGACGAAGGGTTCCAACGCGGGTTCAGCCAGTCGGGTGCGGTAATCGGCCGGTTTGCCAACCGGATTGCCGGAGCGCGGTTCACGCTCGATGGCCAGGAATACGTGCTTCCCATGAACAATGGGAGGAACCACATTCACGGCGGCCGAAAGAACTTCGCCAAAGTCGTGTGGGAAGCGCGGCGAGTCGCCAATCCCCAGCTGGCGGCGATCGAGCTCACTTATCGCAGCGCGGATGGCGAAGAAGGGTTTCCCGGCAATCTCGTTACGACCGTCACCTACACGCTGACCGACGAGAACACGGTGCGAATCGACTACCACGCTACCACGGACAAACCGACGCCGGTCAATCTGACGAATCACGCTTACTTCAATCTCGCGCCCGGCAGCGATGTTCGCGGCCACCAAATGCAGCTCTTCGCGGATCGCTACACGGTGGTTGATGCCGAGCTCATCCCGACTGGAGAGATCCGCGGGGTGCGCGGAGGACCGCTCGATTTCACCCGCGCTTTCGCGCTCGGGGCCCGCGCCACGGAACTGCCGCCGAATCGGCGCTACGATCACAACTTCGTCATCAATCGTCCCGCCGGAGACACCTCCCTGGTTCGAGCCGCCCGGGTCGAAAAGACGGACCTCGGGCGTATCATGGAAGTTTGGACAACGGAACCGGGCGTCCAGCTCTACACCAGCCCGCTCGGCGATCGCGTACCGAATGAGCGCGCCGGTTTTTATTGCCTGGAGACGCAGCACTTCCCCGACTCGGTGAACCATCCGCATTTCCCCTCGACGATCGTCCGGCCCGGACAACCGTTTCGCTCCACGACCGAGTTCCGCTTCAGTGTGGATCGGAAAAGCGGAAGATTGAAAAAGTAGAAACGAGAGAAAGAAGAAATAAGAAACTCTCTGGGAGCGGTGCTGCACGCGGCTTTTAAATTAAGCTCGGGGGCGATCGGCAATGAGCCTTTCTCGGCCGATTTCCCGCTTTTCCGACTTTCTTCCCGTTTCTTCTTTTCCGCCCTTCTTCTTTCTTCTTTCTCCCGTTTCTACTTTTCCGACTCCGACTCCAACTCTCAGGCGAACAACTCGTCGGCCTTGAAGAAACGCGCGAGCTCGGCCTGGCCGTTCTCGACGCTATCGGACGCGTGGACGACATTCTTCATCATCTCGGTGCCGAAATCACCGCGGATTGTGCCCTTTGGCGCCACGCGGGAGTCGGTCGGCCCGAGGAGATCACGGACGCGCTGGACGATATTCTCGCCCTGTAGCGCCATCATGATCACGGGACGTGAGCTCATGAACTGTTCGATGTCGGGATAAAAAGGCTTGCTCGCCACGTGCGCGTAATGCTCGCGCAACAAGGCGGGCGAAAGGCGGCCCATCTTGCAACCGATGACATCGAAGCCAGCGGCTTCGAATCGGCTCAAGATCGTGCCCACTACCCGCTTTTCCATCGCGTCGGGCTTGAAGATAACGAACGTTTTCTGCATAGGAACCTTCCAACGTAACCCTCTACTGTCGTTTGGAAAGCCTAGAGTTAGAAGGAGCCGTAACGAAACCCGCGAGAGCGGCGAAGCGTGGGAAGTGGCTATCCCATCGCGGGAAGGGAGCGAACCCACCTGGCGCCTGCACGCTCCTTATCCGCTCTCCCCGTTCTCGCTCCGCCTTACCCGCAACCCGCCAGCTACGCGCTGCTCTGCCCCGCCCGAAGCGCTTGCAACGCCGCCAGCGCTTCATTCCGCGCCGTTGCGTGGTCGACGATCGGGCGCGGGTAATTTACGCCGAGCCTGACCTTCGCTGCGCTCAAGACTTCGCTCCCGGCTTCCCACGGGGCGTGAATATGCTCCGCCGGCAGCGCCGCGAGCTCCGGCACCCAGCGGCGAACGTACTCGCCCGCGGGATCGAATTTGCGCCCCTGCAACACCGGCGCGAAAATGCGAAAATAGGGAGCGGCGTCCGCCCCGCAGCCCGCACTCCACTGCCACCCCAGCGTGTTGCTGGCGAGGTCCGCATCGACCAGCGTGTCCCAAAACCAGCGAGCCCCCTCGGTCCACGGCAGCCGCAGATGCTTCACCAGAAA
>JBBQEG010000056.1:0-19202 GCA_038320495.1 Opitutales bacterium
GTCCGGATCCGGAGCCGGTAGGACCGCTTGCGTGCGCTCCGCGGTGCCGCGTGGTGAAGCGCCCGGGGTGGCGGCCAGGGATGCGCTGGATGCAAGCAATGGTACGATTGCCAGCATCAGAAATGCGCGAAGTACGATCGTTCGCCCCGAAACTGATTGATCGATAGTAATCATAGTGCCGGACACTACTCACTTACCCGAAAATTTCACGTTGCACGCAGCTTTTCTCACATCCGATAACGATTTCATATGCATACCACGGCTGCGGCGCCCGCTGCTGCGGACGATCATTCGCGCGGAGCCGGGGATTTGTTTCGACGGTAACGGCGGGCGGGTGTCGGCGGCTGCCACAATATCAGCGAATATTTCAGGCGCGGGAAACTTGATTAGATACATGTCGGCGCCAGCGGCGCTGCTCGCCTCCTTGTCTCGTTTCAAACTCGGCGTCGATAATACGACGAAATGCACAGGATTGAATAGCGGATTCGCTCGAGCCCAACACGATGAGCTCAATACCTGTCATCTTGGGCATTTTCAGGTCGGTCGAAACGAGATACGGAAGCATGCCCAAGTCAGAGGAGGACCACGCCCGGGCAAATCGCAAAGCACTACGTTAATTACTACGCATCCGTTTACCCGGGTCTGTCCAGTTCCGCTCTCCCTTCGCTGACGGATGACGTCAGCAATAACATCGTGACGGTGGTGGAGAAGTATGAGGTCCCGAACCTCTGATACGTGGGCAGCGGAGCATTTTATCATCTCGGATCCAGCTGACACCGCCAAAGGCTACAGAGATCTCGTGCAAGCTGCTGCACAGGTGCTGATCTGGGTGCCTTACATGCTGGTTTCCGAGCGGGTGAAAGCGACCTTCGTGCGATGATCAGTCACTGACTGGTGGCAGAATGGCACCGGGTTCGAACCGGCAGGATAGGTGACAGACAAACCGGAGTGATGGGTTACACATACGGCAACGATGCCGTGGAAAAATGTAACCGATATGGAAGAGACTACTCGATTTGTTCTGCTGGCGCAGAGCGACCGCTATACGGTGACGGAGCTGTGTGAACAGTTCGGCATCGGCCGCAAGACCCCGCGGCGTAAGCGAGTGCGACGAGGGCGAGCAGGACTGGCACGAGCATGGCGCTGCCGCGGGCGCGGACGTGAGCCGGGTGGATCGGGGAGTCGGCCATCCTCGACCGAACCAATTGGCGGTGGCGGCAGGCAGCAAGCTTGCGCAACATCCAGTTGGGCGTGCGTCTTTCGTCCATTCACCCTGCGATGACGCTTCCCCTTACCCGCCGTCGGTTCCTTCAGACCTCGACCGCTGCCGCCGGCGTGGCGCTCGCCGCCCCCGACTTGATCGCCGCGGTTGCCGGCAGGCCGGCGAGTTCAGGTCAGCCGTTTACTTTCATCCTGCTGGGCGATCTGCATTTCGATCGCCTCGAGCACCATGATATGGCATGGGTGCAACGAGAAAAACCGAATGATGTCCGGCAAATCGAAAACTACAGCCGCATCACCCGCGACGTTACTCCTCTCTTGTTCGAGACCGTGCGCGGGACGATTGCGGAACTGAACCAAACGCCGGCAAGCCGCGTGGCCTTCGTGTTGCAGGCGGGGGATCTCGTCGAAGGACTTTGCGGCAACGAAGCGCTTGCCGTTCTTCAAAATGCGGAGGCATTGGCTTTCGTGCGAGATGCCAATCTCGGCGTCCCCCTGCTGTTTACGAAAGGGAATCATGATATAACGGGACCAGGTGCGGTGGCTGCGTTCGGCAGCGTCTTCCATCCCTTTCTGACGGACCAGGCGCGAGCGGTGGACGCCGGCGCCATGAAGGTGACGCGCGGAAGCTATAGCGTCGAGTGCGGTCCGGCGTTGTTTGCGTTCTTCGACGCGTATGAAGCCAGTGCGAGTCTCGAATGGCTGGAGGCCGTGGCCGCCCGGCGGACCGCGGAACACTTCTTCGTGATCGTGCATCCGCCGGTCGTGCCCTATGGCGCCCGGTCCACCTGGCACCTGTTTGCGAATTCCCGGGATGCCACCCGGCGGGAGAAGTTCCTGGCACTGCTGGGTGCTCAGCGCGCTCTGGTGATCGGCGGACATATCCATCGTTTCAATACGCTGTCGCGTCGGGCGGGCGGGGGCCGATTCGCGCAACTGGCGCTGAGCAGCGTCTTGAGTGCGCCGGTGACCAAACCGAAGGATCTGCTTTCCGGGGCTGATGCATATACGCCCGATCAGATCCGGGTGGAGCCAAACTTCTCTCCGGCCAATGAAGCCGAGCGTCGCGCTGTATATAAAACAGAGAGCGCGCTGGTTGACGCGTTTGAGTACGCCGACCTACCGGGTTACGCTGTCGTGCGAGTCGCTGGCCCCCAGGTGACGGTACAGGTCTTTGCTGGAACTTCGCGCGATCTCTGGCGGGCGATCGACCTGACGGCTCTGGCCCGCCTTTAGTGGAGTTAAGAGTCCGGGACGCGCCGCCTCCGCGCCTAGCGTGCGAGGGGTCGGAGCCATCACGTACACCTCACCCGTTCGGGTGATGGACGAGTGGCGTCGTTCAGTGAATGATCAGAGCGTCCGCCAAGCCGCCGACAGAATCCCCGCTGTTTGCGTCCGACAGCCGTTTACCCCGTCTCCATGACCTCCTCCGAACTTGCCTCTGTTCGCGCCACTCGGCCGAATCACTGCGGCATGACCAAACACCCTCTGATCAAGGTGATGGTTGTCGGCGATCATCCGCTGGTGCGGGTGGGCATTGCCACAGTGGTAAATCAACAATCTGATATGAAAATCGTGGCGGAAGCGGAAGGCGGCAATCGCGCGCTCGAACTTTATCGTCAACCCCAGCCGGACGTGGCCTTTATGGATTCGCGCTTGCGGGGTGATAGTGGTCCGCGGCTGACCGGTCTCATTTGCGCGGCGTTTCACGGTGCGCGAAGGCGTGCGCCGCGGCTTTATACACTCTCCCTGACTTTCCGGCCCACAGCATATTCCGCGGAATTCCTTTGTTTAGCCGACCGAACCTTATTCCAACCCCCAGATACATGAAAACCTACCCGAAACGCTCCGCGCCAAGCCTCTGGTTTGTGCTGGCCCTGCTTACCCTATCGTTCTCCAGCCTCCTATTTGCACAGGCGACCGGCACCGGGGTGGTGTCAGGTCGTGTTTCTGATTCAGGCAGCGGTCGCTCGCTTCAAGGCGCCGTCGTGCGCGTCGCAGGAACGACCATTGTTGATTATACAGACCAAGAAGGCCGTTATTCGTTGGCGAATGTTCCGACGGGGACCGCGGCTATCGAAGTGGAATACATCGGTTTGGATCTCTTCAGGGAGAGTATCATCGTGAGTGCGGATGGCTCGCATACGGTCAACGCTCCGATGAAGAGTGAAGTGTTGAAAATGCAGGCGTTTGAAGTTGCAGAGGCGGCGCGCGGACAGGCGCTCGCGATCAACCAGCAGAAGACAGCCCGCGGCATCGTCAACATCGTCTCGGAAGAAACGTTCGGTGCCATGCACAATGGCAACATTGGGTACGCCTTGCAGCGTCTGCCAGGGATTAGCGTCAACGAGGATGAAGACGGCACGCCCTCCAGCGTCAACATCCGCGGGCTGGGCGGTGACTTCAACTCCTTCACCCTTGACGGAAATCGGATTGGAACCCGCGGCTTCAGCACCAGCAGCCTGGTCGCCGACGGCATTGCCAACATCGAAGTCATCAAAGCCAATACGCCGGATCGCGACGGCGATGCGCTCGGTGGCACAATCAATGTCATTTCACGCACTGCGTTCCAGCGCGACGGCCGTGAAATCAGACTGGGTGCGAGCATGAACTACCTCGAACTCCCGCAGAAATGGGGACACAACCTCAAGGCCACCTACAGTGACATCTACGGCATCCTCGGGCAGGAAAAGAATCTCGGCGTAAGCGTCACGTTGTCGCATTACACCTCGAACCGGTATTATGAAAACAACGACACCGATTGGACGCTGCTGCGGCCGGAAAACAATCCGACCTACAATTTGCCGGGATTTCCGTTTTACTTCAATCCGAACATGACGGTGCAGTATAACTTGCGCGAGAGCGAGTCGTACGCCGTCAACGCCGCCGTCGACTACCGCATCGACAAGCACAACACGTTTTATTTCCGGCCGCTGCACAGCCATACTGAAACCGACTCATCGCGCTATCTCAGCCGCCCCTATATCGACACGCGCCATCAGGATCTGCTGACTGGCCGCAAGACCTTCGAGTTTCTCGAATTCGGCCGCGGTCGCGGAACCGCGGGTGCCAACGGCAGCCGCGGCGAAATCCGCTACAGCGCGGAAGAAAGTGCGAATCACAGCAATCTTTATTCGTTTGCCGCCGGCGGCCGACACGAAATGGGTTCTGCAACCTTGAACTACGACGCATTCTTCCGGCACGTCCACTATGTCCGCACCCTCGATTCCGACTTCATTGTCCGCAGCAACCACCAGGCGCGCGGCTACATTCAATGGGAATACGACTCGCGCGACGCACTCAGGCCGCTGGTCTGGCCCGTGAATGGGGTCGACCCGCGCGACTTGAGCGGCGCCTACCGGGGCAATCTCAGCATCGAGCCCGAAGAGCGCTGGGAAAATGCCTACAATGCCAAGATCGACTTCGAAAAGAAGTTTGCTGGCGAGCGGATGGCGAGCGCACTCAAGATTGGAGCGAAATACCAGCAGACGAAGCAGCGGTTCGAGCAGGACCAGTTTGAATATCAAACCGGGCCGACATTTCCCTATGCGCAAGTGATGAAGTCGAGCGACCGCTCGGTCAACGGCCGTGAGATGTATATGGAGGTGGAACCCGCAAAGGTAAGGGCGCTGCTGAAGAGCAATCCGGAGTTGTTCCCGTATCTGCCGTACGAGTCACTCAAAGGCGCCACCGAGGAGGACTACGACGCGAAGGAAACCACTACGTCCGCATATGTGATGGGGACGGTGCAACTCGGGCGCACGACCATGGTCACCGGCATCCGCGGCGAGCACAATACATGGGATTCCATGCGCAAGGAAGTCAACGCTAGCACGCTGGCGGTGGAGGTCCGGCGGCCCGGTCGCGACTATACGCAGTTCCTGCCTGGAATTCACTTCCGTCACGAGCTTCAAAAAAATCTGATCCTGCGTGAAAGCTATAACCGGAGCTACGCCCGCCCCACCATCAGCCGGCTCACGCTCGGCCGATCCGAGGACATCAATGGCAATATTGCCGAAGGCAACCCGTACCTTGACCCGACGACATCACATAACGCCGACATCCAACTCGAGAAATACACTCAAACGGGCGGATTGTACTCGGCCGGATTTTTCTATAAAAAGATGAAGGGCTTTTACTATAGAACCGACCAGCGGTTCAGCGAGGTCGATCCCGTGACGTTCGATCCGATCATCGATCCCTCGGGCACGCGGCGTTACCGCAAGTGGGAAAACGCCGAAGGGGCGACGAATTATGGCCTCGAGCTGATTGTCCAGCAGAAGATGTTCTTCCTGCCGCCAATTCTTCGAGGGCTCACCGCCAATGTGAGCGCGACCTTCAGCGAGAGTGATGCGAAATACCCATCGCGCGCGGATGAAAAGCTGGGAACGATCGGCTTCTCGGATTACATGTTCAATGCGTCGCTCGACTACGCGGTTGGCAAGCTTCGCACGAACATCCGTTACTCCTACCGCTCGGACTACCTGACGGGCGTTGGCGACACCCGTTACACCAATGACCAGTTCGCCGCACGCGAGCAGGTGGACCTCGAGGCCAGCTACCGATTCACCCGCAAGTTCCGGATCAACGCCAATGTGGTCAACCTGACAAAGCGCCCGCAGGTTTCCTACCAGTCGTTCCCCGCCTACGTCGAGGACAACAGCATGTCAGGGCGCCGAATGACAATTGGCGTCGATTACACCTTCTGAGGCTTTTCCTTTAACAAACTTCGGCGCCGCTCTTCGGAGCGGCGCTTTTTAGGGCGGAGAGGGTGAAAGTAGGGCGTACGCCGGGCGCGCCTTTTCAACCCCGCGGATGACTCTCCTCCTTTTGGTGCGGCCGTGTTCCGTGAGATCCATGTCAACCGTCCTAGATTCCTCTCCGCACCAGAATTTTTCGCACGCCATCGGTCAAGAGCCGTGGCCATCTCCGCCGCTTTCCGGAGTGCCAAGCAACACCAACAGGCTGGCCAGGTGCGACTGCTCGCAGTGGGAGTGATACGCGGGGACAGACTTCGACCCCGACGAAGCTCAACACACCGCCGGACGGCTGCCCAACCACTTCACGAGCGGACAAGACTTCCGCAATTCAGCGATCGCTTCCTTCATGTTCGGATCATCGTGGTGCCCTGTGACATCGAGGAAGAAATAATAGTCCCACGGGCGCCGCTTGCTGGGGCGTGACTCGATTTTCGAGAGATTGATTCCGCGCTCGGCCAGTGGCATCAGCATCTTCAACAAGGCGCCAGAGTGCGAAGCCGCTTCATCGCCGAGCGAAACCACCAGGCTCGTGATATCCTTACAAACACGTCTCGACCCCATTGCTCGCTGAGAGGCGAGGCCGGCGGCGGTGGCGTGTCGGAGGCGAAGGCCGGCGCCAGCGACACCGCAAACGCGAGGAGGAGACACGGAGCGAAGCGCAGGCCCCCCGTGGCTATTTCGGAAAAAAGAATCCGTCCGTGAGCAGCGTTAGCTTCTTGTTCCCGTTGTTCAGGAGTGAGCTGCGGCTGAACGTGATTACCCGCGGAAACCCGGGGGCGGGTTTTGACACAAGGTTTTGTTGATCACGCTCTCCCAGCTTGGGGTTGCCTGTATAATACCACCACTCCCAAAACCCGAAGTCGATCTCAAGCTCCACCCGGTCGATCTTCCACGCATCGAGGATAAAGTTCGGTTCGTAGGCGATCTCGAGTCGAAGTCCATAGTGCTGGCAGCGCTCGAGTGTGATGCGTTCTTGTTCCCCCCAGGAGTTGGTCTTGATATACTCATATTGTTTTTTCCGTGCGCCTGGCGTGTGTTCGATCACGGATTCATATATGGAACTAACCCGGAATTCCTGATTCGGCAAAAAACCACGCGCCGCCAATTGCTCCGGTTGATTGGGATCCGTGGCGCCGTCACTGTCGCGTCCGCCGCCGTTAACCGACAATTCAATTCTTCCGATCGACGGCGCCTCTTTGTTGTCGTTGCCTGTGTAGATTTTGATCTTTGCGGTCTTAAAATAAGTCAGGCCGGTATAAGTGAGTCGGGGGTTGGCCACCTCCGCTGCTGGCGCTGGTTGTCCGGTTGGGTCGGTGACAGGCGACGGCGGTGGAGCCTCAGGCGGGAGCTCGATGATTCGCTGCGGAGTCGCGCCCGGGGCGGTGGTCAGGATGGTTTTCGTGACGCCGAGGCCCGTGCCCGCCGTCGGGGTGGGTGCGGCTCCGGCGAGCGGAGCACCCGCGGCGTCGAGCAGGGTCTTGAACGCCTTCGCGCGGTCGGCCTCGGGGATGTTTTCAAACGTGAACCCGACATACATGAAGCGCCCGCCGCCATGCGGATGCGCCGTCGCCACGGGCACGGCACTTTCCGCGGTTTTTTTCGGATCGAGCTTCGAGGTGAAAACGACGGCGGCGCCATCGGGATTCACGGCGCTGAACAGCGCCTCGGCCGCGCCTTTTTCCTGCACGCTGTAGCTCGAACCGTCGTGGGCCCGAACGGTGCCGGCACCCCGTTGCGCGAACCCCGCGAGCCCATTGACCCCGACGACCTCCTTCAAAAACGGATGCGGCGAATCCGTCCACGAGGTGGCGTAGGACAGGTTGTTCGCATAACCCGGCGACACCAAGATGAAGCAGCCGCCGATTTCCGCCAGGTAACGCCGCGCGGTTTTCTCATCCTCGCGGCTCAGCGTCGAGACGCCATTGGGTTCGGCACCTTGCGACGCTCCCGTATACCAGAGGACGACGTTGTAGTCGCGCAGCCGCTCAAAGCTCGGACCATCCTTATAGCGCTCGGCGATTACGACCGACCAAGCCGCCGCGTCGCCGCCGACGGCAGCGGCCACGAGCGTGCGAAAGATTTCGTCAGACGCGGTGAGTCGGCCCAAGGCATCGGGCGAGTTGTTGTCCCAGTCGTCGTCCACGAGCAAAATGCGCAGCGGCCCGGAGGCGGCCTTCGGCGCCGGCAAGCTCGCGAGCGGCGGCGAGGGCTTGCGCGCCGCGGCGTTCTTCGCTGCGGGGTCGCGGTTGATCGCCGTCGCGGCCGGTTGCCCGATGGCCTGTGCGACCGGCGCTGCGACGGGCTGGGCGATGGGTTGTGCTGCCGGATGCGAGACAGGCTGCGAGGCCGGAAGCGGGTCGGCTGGCGCGGTGCGTTTTTCGGTGAACTTCTTGACGAGGTCGTTGAGCGGCGACCCCGGCGACCCCGGCGGCGGCGGAGCTTCGGCGGCAGTCGCGGCGCACGCGACCATCAGAACCACCAGCAAACCCGCCGCGCGAGACAGCCCCTCACGGGGTCGAGAGGAATTCATGGCACGACCAATGACGACCCCCGCACCGCGGACAATCCGATTTTCGCGCCATCCCTCCGTGGCAGAAACCGATCGGCGGTCGGGGATCCCATTCGCCCGTTCGCTCGGCGTCGCCGGCCGAGTGTTGAAGAGTGCTGAAAGCGCCAATTATTAATAAATGAACCCTCTGGGCGGCCTCGGTCGACGTAAGCAGCACCAGAGTTTTCCGCACGCCATCGGTCAAGAGCGGTAGCCATCTCCGCCGCTTTCCGGAAGTGCCAAGCACCACCAACAGGCTGGCCCGCTGCGACTGCTCGCCGTGGGAGTGATACGCGGGGACAGACTTCAACCCCGACGAAGCTCAACACACCGCCGGATAGCTGCCCAACCACTTCACGAGCGGGCAATACTTCCGCAATTCGGCGATCGCTTCCTTCATGTTCGGATCATCGTGGTGCCCTGTGACATCGAGGAAGAAATAATAGTCCCACGGGCGCCGCTTGCTCGGGCGTGACTCGATCTTCGAGAGATTGATTCCGCGCTCGGCCAGTGGCATCAGCATCTTCAACAAGGCGCCAGAGTGCGACGCGGCTTCATCGCCGAGCGAAACCACCAGGCTCGTGATATCCTTGCCATTCCCCACGGCTCCGGACGGCTTGCGGCCAATGACAAAAAAACGCGTGGTGTTGTCCGCCTTGTCCTGAATGTTCCGCTCGATCACCGGCACGCCGTAATGCTCGGCCGCCAGTTCACCGGCCACTGCGGCGGTGCCGGGCTCCTGTCGGGCCAGTTGCACGGCGCGCGAGGTGCTCGGCGCATCGACCAACTGCGCGTGTGGGAGATGGCGCTGCAGCCAGTTGCGACACTGGGCAAGCGCTTGATCCTTGGAGTAAACCCGCTCGATGTTCTCGAGTGGCGAGTTCGAAATCAGGGCATGGCTGATTTCGAGATAAATTTGCGCCACGATCTTCAGATCGCTTTCCACGAAGCTATCCAGCGCCTCGCGCACGGAGCCTTCGGTGGAATTCTCGATCGGAATCACCGCGTAGTCGGTCTCCCCTTTTTCCACCGCCGTGAAGATATCACTCACGGTCGCCATCGCGTGATAGTCGACGCTCGCTCCGAACTTCTTTAACGCGGCCGCATGCGTGTTGCTCGCCTCGGGTCCAAGGTAGGCAATCAACAGCGGCTTTTCCAATGCGATCGCCGCCGACATGATCTCCCGATAGATCGCACGCAGCGCCTCGTTGCGAATGGGTCCGTCGTTCTGCGCGGTCACCTTGCGCAACACCGCATCTTCGCGCTCGGCGACGTAGATCTGCCCACCAGCACTGCGCTTCACCTTGCCGATTTCAGCAGCGAGGGTGAGCCGTTGGTTGAGCAGTTCGACGAGCTGCTTGTCCAGTGCGTCGATTTTTTCGCGGATGGGGCCGAGGTCCATGTCAGTTTTTTGTAGATTCTCCGTCCACGACGCTGATGTCCGGGTCGGAGGCCGGGGGCGCCGATACCTCGACCGTCTCTTCGTCCAGCGAAGTGTCGGACTCAAGCGGGAGCTGCTCATCGGCGAGCCCCATATCCGTATCGGTGGGCTTGTGGGAATTCGTTGCCGTGGTGAGCCACTCGTCGATCTGCCGCGAGGAGAGCACGTCCGAGGCTGGCAGTTCATCGAGCGACTTGATCCCGACAAATTCGAGAAACTGATCCGTCGTGCCGTATTGAATCGGGCGACCCGGGGAATTCGCCCGGCCGACGATGTAAATGAGTTCGCGCTCGAGCAGCTTGTTGACGCCACCCTCGGCGGAGACCCCGCGAATCGTTTCGATTTCCGTTTTTGTCACCGGCTGGCGATATGCGATCACCGCGAGGGTTTCGACGGCGGACTGGGTCAGTTTCGCCGGGGGCGGCTCCTGGCGCAGAATGCGGACCCAACGGGCGAAACGCGGATGGGTGACGAGCCGATAACCCGAGTTTCCCTCAATCAAGAGCAGGCCTTCGTCCGCCGCACGCAAATCAGCCGCGATGCCGTCCATCGCCTCGCGGATCTGCGTCGCGGTAATCAACGACGGCACGTCGACGTAAAGCTCAGGGTCTAGCGTCGGCTCCAGAGGGATCTCAGCTGGCTCAGCCGACTCGGCGGCTGCGGCGGCCGGTGCTCCCGCCTCCGAATTCGACTCGGGCGCGATCGCCTCGGACATGTCCGGTGCGGCTTCCCCGGCGGGCGGAGCGTCAGCGGCGACCTCGTCCTCGGTGTCGAGCCCCGCGTCTCCTTGGGCATGAAAGCGGGTGAACGCCGCTTGGATGTCTTTGATCGCGAGCGGCTGGCTGGACGAAAGCAACAGTGCCTTCAGCACCTTTTTCAAATTGAATGCCATGCAGGTATCGAGGGTCGAGTGAATGAGGCCGCTCCGAATCGAAGCAACTCCGAAAACTCCGAACCGCGAGCCGGGCAGTCCGCACCACGCGTTCGAAGCTGATCCGAGCCTCAACCGCGAACTGGATTTTGCGGAAAACAGATTCGCCCCACCGCCTCGTCAAAGTCGGCGGCCCCCCGCAGAATCTCGATTTCGAGCCGCAAATAATAAAGGGGGAGCGGACACGGCAGGTTCTCCCGGATGCGGACCGCGTCCTTTTCCGTGGTGACAAGGCACTCGGCCCCCTCGCGTTGCGCCATCACGAACAATTCGGAAATGTCTTCCTCATCGAATCGGTAATGATCCAGAAAGCGTTCGCGGCCGACTAGGTTTGCACCGAGATCCCGCAGGAATTTTTCAAAACTTTCGGGTGTCGCGATACCGCTGAACGCAAAGACCCGTCGCCCTTTTAAAAAACTCAGAGGCTCTCGCTCCGTGGCCACTTGGGCGCACGCCCCGAAGCGTTGAAGATACTGCGGACGATGCGCGCACTCGATGATATCAACATCCGGATTGTGCTGCGTGATCAACCGCTCGAGTTCCGGGTCGCGCTGGCCATTGGACTTCGTCAGGAAGACGTAGCTCGCGCGCTTCAGATGCTTGATTGGCTCACGGAGGACGCCCCGCGGAAGCAGGTGCCCGTTGCCGAAGGGATTGGTCTTGTCGACCAACAGGAGATTCAGCCGGCCTTTTAGCGGGAGATATTGAAAGCCATCGTCGAGCACGAGAGTGTCGCAACCAAACTTCTTGATCGCATACGCGCCCGCTTTGACGCGGTTCTTGTCCACGAGGACAATCACCCCGGGAAGATTGCGGGCGAGCATGAAAGGCTCGTCGCCGGCCTCATCACTATCGAGCAGCACGGTCTTGCCATCGCTGACAATCTTGGGGGGCGGCTCCTCGGCATGCGTCGCCCGCCACCACCATTTTTGCCAGAGCGGGATGGATTTGCTCTTATAGCCGCGACTCAGAATCGCGACGGTGCGGCCGCGATCCCGCAACGCCTTGGCAAACATCTCCACCACGGGCGTCTTGCCGGTGCCGCCGACCGTCAGGTTACCGACCACCACCACGAGGCAGCCCAACGGTTGATCATGTAAAATTCGCGTCCGATACAGCCACAACCGGGCCTGCGCGATCCCGCTGAAAAGCCACGAAAATCCCTGCAACACCGCCCCATAAACTGCGGGACCCGCGCCGTCTCGACGCCCATAGATCACATCGATCGTGTAGAGCTCGAGAGCGTTGAGTTGTTTCTTCAGCCATGGCTGCGACATTGCGGATTAGGAATGAAGGTTGACGCTCAGAGCCACGTAAACAGTTTTCGTAGCGCCTACGCACACTCACTATGAGCTATAAACTCTTCATTCCCGGCCCCATCAATGTCTCGGAAAAAACGCTCCGAGCGATGACGCAACCCATGATCGGGCACCGCAGCACGGATTTCGTGGCGCTGTACCAATCCATGCAGCCGGAACTGCAGGCCCTGCTGTACACGAAAGATCCCGTTTACATCTCCACCAGCAGTGCATGGGGCGTGATGGAAGGTGCTCTGCGCAATGTCGTGCAAAAAAAGGTACTGAACTGCATGAACGGTGCCTTCTCGGACAAATGGTACGATGTCGCCCTGCGGGATGGCAAGCAGGCCACCGCGCTCAAGTTTGAATGGGGCCAGCCCGTCGACCCGGAAGCCATCCGCCGCGAGTTGGCGACCGGCGCTTACGATGCGATCACGCTGATTCACAACGAAACGTCGTGCGGCTGCATGAGCGATCTCCCGGCCATCATGAAGGTGATCCGCGAGTTTCCCGACGTGATCTCGATCGTGGATGCCGTCAGCTCGTTCACGGCGCTCCCCATCAAGAAGGACGAACTCGGGATCGATGTCTTCGTCACCGGTTCGCAAAAAGCGCTCGCCCTGCCGCCCGGACTTTCGCTGTTGTCGGTTTCGAAACGCGCCCTCGAACGCGCCGCGAAGACCGAAGGCCGCGGCTACTATTTCGACTTTGTCGAATTCCAGAAGAACCACGAAGCCGGCATGACGCCGAGCACGCCGGTGATCCCGTTGTTTTACGCGCTGAAATCGAAGCTCGACGACATCAAGGCCGAGGGACTCGAAAAACGCTACCAACGTCACGCGCGCCTCAACCAGATGGTCCGCGACGCGGTTTTCAGCAAAGGCTTCAAGCTGTTCCCGAAGGAAGGCTACGGCTCGGTGACACTGAACTGTTTCTCCAACACCCTGAACATCGATCTCGCCGCCTTGAACAAGATCCTCAAGTCGAAGCACCACTTGGTAATCGACGGCGGTTACGGCAAGTTGAAGGGCAAGGCGTTCCGGATCTCCAACATGGGCGACGAAACCGACGAGACGATCGCAGCGATGCTGAAGGCGTTCGAGTCCGCGCTCGCTGAGACCCCGGTTCTCGCCTGAGCCCACGTTCCGCTCACCCGAGCGCGAGGGTTTGTGGGGCCAACGCCACACTCCGAGGCGATCGCTCATCGCTCTCCTCATTTCAAGCCGCGGACATCCTCCGCGGCTTTTTCGTAGCCGAGATCCCGCCGATCACGCGCATTGCGCGCGGTCACCGGCTCCAATTGTCCCGCATTCTCGCCTTTCCGATCAAAGTAGCTGAGACGGGCGAAATGCCTGTATCCGTGTCATCAGTGTCATCCGTGGTTAAACTGAACTGCCGAATTTAGGCTGAACCGTTTCCCGGAGCATTGGCCGGTATCATGGCGGGAACGCAGGCGGAAAATTGCCGAATCCGCTCCGGGATTTCACTCCCCGCGGCGCGCTCCGCCAAAAACAATTACTTGCAACTCCTCGCGCCCCGGCTAACCGCTCGCTTCACATGAAGTCACTTGTCATCGCCGAGAAGCCGTCCGTTGCAGCAGACCTCGCACGCGCGCTCGGTAAGGTCCCCAAGAAGGGCGACCACTACGAAAATGACGAGTATGTCATCTCTTACGCTCTCGGGCATCTGGTGGAACTCGAGATGCCGGAAGACATGGATAAGAAGAAATACGGCTTCTGGCGGCTCGAGACTCTTCCGATTATTCCGGACAAGTTTGGGCTCAAGCCGATCGAAGACTCCAAGGAACGCTTCTCCGCGTTAAAAAAACTTCTCAACCGCAAGGACGTCGATCAGGTGATCAACGCCTGTGACGCCGGACGAGAGGGCGAACTGATCTTCGCGTACCTGTTCCAGCTCACCAAATGCAAACTCCCGGTGAAGCGCGCCTGGATGCAGACGATGACGACGGGAGGCATTCAACAAGCCTTCAAGAGCCTGCGGGACGGAGAAAAGATGAAAGGGCTCGAAGATGCCGCGCGCTGCCGCAGCGAAAGCGACTGGCTCATCGGCATCAACGGCACCCGCGCCCTCACGAAGCGCATGTTCGGGTCGCGAGCCGGTAACGTCGCCTCCGTCGGCCGCGTGCAGACGCCCACCCTCGCGATCGTTTACGCCCGCGAGCAGGAGATCCGGAACTTCAAACCCCGCGATTACTGGCGGGTGACTGCGACGTTCTCCGTCGCGAAGGGTAACTACGAGGGCGTTTATCAGCGGCCTAACTTCAAGCGCGCCGAGAACGACGAACACGACCGCATCGATCGCATGTGGAACCAGGCGATGGCTGAGGCGATTGTTGCCGCGTGTCAGGGACAGCCCCTCGCCCGCGTGGTCGACGAGAAGAAGGCCAGCACGCAAGCTTCACCGCGCCTCTACGATCTCACCACGTTGCAACGTGAAGCGAACAACCGCTTCGGCCTGCCCGCGCGCCGGACGCTCCAGATCGCACAGGCGCTTTACGAGCGGCACAAGATGATCACTTATCCGCGTACCGACTCGCGGGCGCTCCCGGAAGATTATATTCCAACCGTGCGCGAAACGATGCGCAACCTGCCGGGTGATCTCGGCAAGCATGCCGAGAAAGTTCTCGCCGAAGGTTGGGTGCGGCCCAACAAGCGGATCTTTAATAACGAGCAAATCTCGGATCACTTTGCCATTATCCCGACCGCATCGGAATCGAAGAACCTCGATGAGATGGAGGCGAAGGTGTACGACATGATCGCCCGGCGATTCGTCGCGGCGTTCTACCCGGCGGCCGAGTTCGACGTGACCACGCGCATCAGCACGGTCGCCCCGGCGCATGATTTCAAAACCGAGGGAAAGGTGCTCACCGCACCCGGCTGGCTCGCCGTTTACGGCAAGACGACCGTCGATGAAGACGCGCCAGATTCGAAGGCCCTGCCCGGGTTGTCCGCCGACGATGGAGCCCCGCCCCAGGCGAAGACGCTCGAAACCAAACTCCACGCGGAGACCACCAAGCCACCACCACGCTATACGGAAGCCACGCTGCTTTCCGCCATGGAAGGCGCGGGGAAACTCGTCGACGACGAGGAGATCGCGCTTGCCATGAAGGAACGCGGGCTGGGAACGCCCGCGACCCGTGCCGACACGATCGACGGGTTGATCAATCAGAAGTACATGGATCGCGCGCAGCGCGAACTGGTGCCTACCGCCAAGGCCGAGCAGCTGCTCCAGTTTCTCGGCGCCGTAAAGGCGGAAGAACTCACGAAGCCCGACCTCACCGGGAATTGGGAATATAAGCTGCGCCAGATGGAGCACGGGAAATTTACCCGCGCCGAGTTCATGGCGGAAATCACCGAAACGACCAAGGGGATCGTCGAGCGCGTGAAGGGCTTCGAGGAGGACGATTCCGCCGCCCGCGAAACCGAAATCCTCTCGCCCACCGACGGCAAACCGCTTCGGGAAACCCTGCGCGGCTACAAATCGCAGGACGGGGAGTTCATGCTCTACAAAGTGATCGGTGGCCGGAAAATGGAGGAAAACGAGATCCGGGATTTGGTCGTGAATGGCCAGATCGGCCCGCTCGACGGCTTCATCTCCGCGAAAACCCGCAGCCGCTTTTCCGCCGTGCTGAAACTCGTCAAAGACGAGGAAAAGGGAAAATGGAAGGCCGAGTATGATTTCGGCGACAAGCAGGACATCGGCACGCTCGAACCCTTCTGGACCGATCCAACCAGCGGCAGCGAACTCTGCGAATCAGGCAACAGTTACGTGTTACGTGAGCGCGACGGCGACACGTGGAAGCAATCCTTCCGCGTGGGCCGCCTGATGTGCCAGAAGCCCATTCCTCGCGAGGCTGCCATCAAGCTCGTTTCCGAGGGAAAAACCGACCTGATCCAAGGATTTATCTCGAAGAAGGGCCGCCCCTTCGACGCGTTTCTCAAACGCGACGATGCTCGCATCGCCTGGGAGTTTCCGCCCCGGAAAGCCAAGCTCGACAAAGATGGCAACCCGGTCGCGCGCAAAGCCAAGGCCCCGCCGGATCTCTCCAACGCCACTGTCATTGGCCAGAGCAAGGCGCACAAAGGCGGCGAAGTGCTCGAAACTCCGGACGCGTTCTACGTCCGCCGGCCCGATCAGGAGAACCGCGTGGTTTTCACGTTAAAGCGTCAGCTCTGCGGACTCGGCCTGCCCACCGACGAGGTGAAACGTCTTTTCGAAGACGGGCGCACCAACCTGATCCAAGGTTTCATGTCGAAGCGCGGCCAGCCCTTCGGAGCGTTCTTGGTGCTTTCGAAAACCGGCACCAAGGCCGAGTTCGAATTCCCGCCGCGTTAACCCAAGCACCGGGAGCGCATGAACCACTCACGCGCTTCCGACGCCCTTCCAACAAATCGTGAGTTCGCCTTCCTGCGCTCAACCCGAGGCTTGCGCGCAGCCGGCACATTCGAGGAACGCCGAACGCGGTCGTTAGCTTGCCCGCGGCTTGGGACCATTAGTAACTTTGATCTCGAAACCGCGTCTAGCCGATCAACGTGAAATCCCCTCAGACCCTACTCGTCGCACTCTTCGCCCTCACCACTTTGGGAAGCGGGGTTCTCGCATGGCAGCAATACGGCGAGTTGGTCGAACTGCGCGCCTCCGCCATGAACCGGGATGAACGCGCGGATATGCAGAAGCGCGTGTGGGATTTAGAGAAGAACCTGCGCGAACTTCAGGATCAACTGTCGGCAGCCCGAGCAGGGCCGTCCGATGGAGGGGACGCTCTGTTGGCCGCCGCTACGGACGGCGAACCGCCGAGCGGCGAACGCGAAGGTCGCGGCGGCCGGGGCGATCCGCGTGGGGGACGCGGCGGAAATCCAATGCAGCAGGCACTCGCAGTCCGCGACTTGATGAGCAAACCCGAGGTGCAGGCGATGTTGAGCTTACAGCAGAAGGCCGCCGTCGAGGCCCGCTACGGAGCCTTGTTTCGCACGCTGAATCTCACTTCCGAGCAAACCGATAAACTCAAGGGGCTCCTCGCGGATCGCAGCAATACCCGCATGGACGTGATGACCGCCGCGCAGGAGCAGGGCATCGACTCGCGCTCCAATCCAGAAGAGGTCCGCAAACTTTTCACCGCCGCGCAGAACGAGCTCAACAACAGCATTAAAGCGGTCGTCGGCGAGAATGGCTTCGCCCAGCTGCAAAATTACGAGCAGACGCTCCCGCAGCGTGGCCTCGTGAACGACCTCCAGCAGCGGTTGAGCTTTAGCGACACTCCCCTTTCCGCGTCCCAAGCCGATGCGCTCGTGCAAATTCTCGCCAGCAATGCGGCTCCGCGGCCGACGAGCTCCCGCGGTTCGCCATCACCTGCGCCTGGTTCCGGCTCGGATGCTCTGGGCGGGCGTGGCAGCGACTTCGGCGGCTTCGGCGGACCATCGATGAGCGCCATGGTTGGAATGGTGGAAGGCATGACCCGTGGCGGCGGCAGCGGCGTGACGGTTACCGCCGGCGCGGTCGCCCAAGCGCAATCGGTCCTCGCCCCGTCCCAGCTCGCCGCACTGCAGCAAATTCAACAGCAGCAACAAGCGCAGCAGCAACTCCAGCAGCTCGTACGCGAAACGCTGAGCGCGAATCAACCCGCCCCGGCAGCGACGGGCAGCACCAGCCCGGGTGGAAGTCCCCCACCGCGGAAACGCGGCGGCGAGTAATCGTTGGGCGAGCCCGCCTCCACTCCCGACCCACGTACAACCGGCGGGCGAACCCAAGGCAGGGCGAACCCAACAGCGTGGCGAAGTCGCACCCGCGGATCATCACGCAAACGGCGCGCAGTTAGCGTCCGTTTATGCACATAGAAAACCCTTGCGGCGGGCGGAGTGTATCCGGACAGTGGGAGAACTTTTTTTTCCGACCATGATCGTAACCACCGCGCAGCTCTTCCAACACGCCTACGGCAAGTACGCCGTCGGCGCGTACAACATCAACAACGCCGAGCAGGCGATGGGCCTCTTCAAGGGCTGCATTGATTCCAAGGCGCCGTTCATCATTCAAATCTCAAAGGGCGCGCGCAAGTACACCGACAAGCGCATGCTCGAGGCGATCATTCGCTCCGCCGGAGAGATCTTCCCGGAGGCAATCTTCGCGGTGCATCTCGATCACGGTGACGAACAGACCTGCTACGAGTGCATTGACTCGGGCTTCTTCAGTTCCGTCATGATTGATGCCTCGCACGATCCGTTCGACCAGAACGTCGAGATCACGAAGCGCGTCGTCGACAAAGCCCACGCCAAGGGCATTTCCGTCGAGGCTGAGCTCGGCATGCTCGGCGGCGTCGAAGAAGACATCAAGGTCGATGAAGGCCATGCTTGTCTCACCGATCCCGATGAGGCCAAGACTTTCGTTGAAAGACCCGGCTGCGACTCGCTCGCGTGTGCCATCGGCACCTCCCACGGCGCGTTCAAGTTCAAGGGCCGGCAGTCGCTCCATTTTAACGTACTGAAGGATATCCAGCAGCGTCTGCCAGGTTACCCGCTCGTCATGCACGGATCGTCCTCGGTTCCCCAGGACGAAGTGCAGCGGATCAACGCCGCCGGCGGCACCATCAAAGACTCGATGGGCGTCGATCCCAACGAGTATCTTCCAGCCGCCAAACTCGGCGTCACCAAGGTCAACATCGATACGGATGGCCGTCTCGTCTGGACCCGCGTGCACCGCGAGTACTTCCGCGACAAGCCAGGCGATTTCGATTTCCGTCCTCCGGGCAAGATCTTCATCGAAGAGTACGCCAAGTTCATCGCCAGCCGCAACCAGCTGCTTGGTAGCGCCGGCCAGCTCGAGGACCTTCGCGCCAGTTTGAAGAAGTAAGATCGTTTCCAACGAAGAGCCGTTGAGGCTCTTCGTTCCTCTTTCAGCGCGGCTTTTCGGCCGCGCTTTTTATTGTCGACGTCGTAAGGCGAAGCAGCGCGCGCCGCTCAACGTCAAGGGAGCCAGGGATATTTGCGCG
>JBBQEG010000057.1:0-19185 GCA_038320495.1 Opitutales bacterium
CCTTGGGGGTTATCCCTACGCCCGTCACGGACAAGTAAATTACCCTTGGCTCAGAGTTCCCCTGATGAATCAGCTTGATGAAGTTTCCCGGTGATCCGAGGGAACACGTGTGAGTCCGCGAAAGGAATTTTGGTTCAACAATACGACACAATGGTAATCTACGATTCGGCTAGTTCAAATGAGACCATTCACCGTTCGGCGCACGCCGCCGTTCCTCCGAACCGCAACTGCTCTCCACTGCATCCGGATTGTTCCGTAGCAGATCGCAAACTCGGGCTCCTCAAGCGGACGGGTCTGTTTGGAGAGAATCTGAAAGGATGCACCATCCAGCGCGCATGTACTGCAGACGACCTCCGTCAAGCCTATCGATTGGTGCATGATGTGTATCTCGGGCAAGGCTTCATCAACCCTGATCCGTGCCGCATGCGCGTGCGGATTTATGAGACCACGCCCGAAACCGCTACCTTCATCGCAAAGGTAGATGGTCATGTCGTTGCGGTGCTTAGCGTGGTTGAAGACTCGCCGGAACTGGGCCTCCCCTCCGATGGCGCTTTCAAAAGTGAACTCGATGCACTTCGGCGGGCGGGAAAGCGTTTGTGCGAAGCCACAAACCAAGTAGTCGCAGAAGAATACCGGAAGTCTGCGGTACCAACCGAACTGATGCGCTGCGCTGTCGCTTTATTTCTAACCGAAGGCTATGACGAGGCAATTGCAGCGGTTAGTCCGAGTCACAATGGATTCTATGACTTGCTCGGGTTTCGAATGGTGGGCCCCCTAAGAAGCTATTCCGAAGAAATCGACGATCCAGTGATCGCTCTTAGCATGGATATAAACCAGTACCGCGAGCCGAGATCAGGGTTGAGTGGGGCCGCAAAGTTTGTTCAGCAATTTCTGGCGGATGGAAATCAGTTCGTGTCGTGTGTGAGCGAGTGGGCGGGCGAGGCACGGCGACATTTCTTAAACCCAGACCTCCTGAAACAGCTCTTCGTGCTCGAAAAAAACCTCCTCGCGATGTTCACGCCCGCGGAATTAAGGGTGCTAAATCAGCGATGGGGACACCAGACGTTTGCCACGGTGACGGCCGACATGTTCATGCCTGCGTACGGAAATGAAAACGAGGAATTTGATAACTCTATACGCACGACACGCGCTTCGAATCCTTTTTCCACTTCTGAGGATCCTTCACTCAGCGTAAGCGCAGTCATGGCATGTTAGGCGGCCCAGATGGTCGAAACCTACTTGTGCGCAGATCAGACGTGGCCCGCCGGTGGCTGGCCAGAACTTGATTGCTCATCTCGTCTCTCGACGTACCGGAACTTCCGCTCGTAGTCCAACATCATGCCACCCTTAAAGTGATCGTATTCATGACAGCTCACGGAAAAAGGCGTCCGGACGTAGTTGGAAATCGCGGCACTGAATCCCGTCTCGAGCTCCTCGTTTGGCTTAATGCCGGGCGACAATTGAATCCGAATTTCCGCCGCCGCCGCACCTGAAATCAGCCGAAAATTAGCGGTTGTGAGCCGTGCAAGATTCGAGTCGTGGTAGATGCCCTCTTTGACCGCTTCGGGATCCACGTGCGCGTCGCCGGACTGAGCGTACTCTCCGCGGCCGTAAATTGCCACAATCGGAATTGCGTGGAGCAAGTCCCAAGACAGTCCGTGAGCCTCAAGGGCGGGGCGTGTTTGAGGGTGCAGAATGACGAACGCTCCTCGATCCCCAGGGGCATATCGAATCAGCGGTATCCGCAGGTTCTGATCGAGTGTGGTGAGAATCAGACTCCCAGCGTCGTCAAATTCCACCAAGATGCGCTGCGGGTCGTAAGTGAACAGTGACGGCACAGAATCCGTGGGCCCCAATATAACTTTACGAAGCGATGGGTCCTCGTGCATTGCGCGGCGCAGCAAAATCAGGGGCGCTAAGGGTGGGACTTCGAAGAACAGGTTGAGCCCTATTTCAGCGACGCCCATCGACGAAAAAATGATCCCTTTTTCCGGCCGCCGGAGATCATGCCCAAGGATTTTCCCGAGATACCGTCGCGCATTCTCGGCGAGAGGCTCCTCACCCAAGATCACCTGAACCACATGTTTTTGCCATTCCACCCCGCTCGCCAGACCCGTCTCTAATACGTGTTTGATGAACGCCGCCTCGCCGATCAAAATGATCTGAGCGAAATGGCTCCCCATGCTTTTCATGAGTCCGACTGCCATGTCGGCTCGCACGCTGACTTCTGCCAAGGTACATGCACGGGTCGGAACTTTCACTCCCATCGGCAGGCAATTGATCAGGAGCGTGCGTCGAGTACGTACCGCGAAAAGGAGGTCGAGCAGATCGTCGATCCACTTCACCGTATTTTCAACCGCGTCAGCGTCCGTGACTCCAAACGCAAAAATGCCCGAATGTCCGGAGCTGGTTAAAACTGTTCCTGGCTGCCCCAATTGACCGTCCGCACATAATTGGCTAAGCTCAAAACCTTGAAAGGTGTTGCGTTTATTTAACACCGGCAGAGTTCGAAACATCTCTAGACTATCGATTTGATTCACGTGAACCCCAGCCTCGCGCAAAATTTCCTGGTAAGCAGGCACCCGGCCAGCCGCATTGCTAAAGGCGCCGAGCGCCATCACTTCCAGATTTTCTGTCATAGTGTAATAGGTAGCTCCAAAATTTGGCGCTCCGTCCTCCAATGGTGAATGGGTCGTCAGCTTCTCCCGCTTTCTACTACTTGCGTCTGACTGCAATGAGATAAGGAGCTAACGAGCGGACTCAGAAAAGCAA
The DNA here is from genome assembly GCA_038320495.1 of Opitutales bacterium. Lineage (GTDB taxonomy): Bacteria > Verrucomicrobiota > Verrucomicrobiia > Opitutales > Opitutaceae > ER46. The sequence continues at coordinate 2,773 of JBBQEG010000057.1, forward strand.
AATGCCCCGCGCAACCCTGTAACAGGCTCCGCGGGGCACGAGTTGATGAATCTAGGGGTGGTTAGGCTTTGCGGCTCTTACGATTTTGACGTAAGCCCAAGCAAAGCAGACCGGCTCCCAACATCAGCAGCGTCGAACCACTGTCCGGAACACCGGCCACGGTGCCGGTGATTGGGTCGTTACTTGCAACGAGCCAATCCTTCACATCGGTCGGCGTGGTCGTGAAAGCGGCATAGAGATCAGCGGTGTTGCCCGTGCCGAACGGCGACATATACCCGTTGGTGTTGAACTGCGCTGCATCCGTACCACCGACAACATTCAAGTACGCTTGGCCCGAACCGCCCGAGGTCGCATTAAAGAAACTCAGAAACTCAGTGGTGAGTCCGCCAAGGGTACCGGCTGGATGGATGAACCCCCCCGTCGATTGCGTCTGGAGGAATCGGGTACCGTCAGTCACGGTGGTGTAGGATGCAGCACCGGTGCGTCCACTGCTACCAAGTAGGGGATTATACTCAGTGTAGTCCGAGTCGTTTTTGCTTTGGAAGTAAAAGTCTACGTTCAGATTAACCCCGTTGATCTCTTGGACGCCATTTGCCAGCTGCCGGATGTAGAAGTCCTGCTCGCCGTAAAACATTGTAGTAATTTGCGCATTCTTTCCGGTTTCCGACCAAATTTTAGCGCCTGCCATATCTGTAATCGTTAAAATTCGCGCGATGCCCCAAGTATCTTCGGCACCGACCACACCGGTCGGGCCTTTCGTTTGAATTCCATCCAAGGCGGAAATGCCGGCAGCAAGATTAGCGGCGCCCCCGCCTTCACCGAAGCCCACGGATGCTCCGACCGTGAGAGAGGGATACGTGGTCCCCATATCGAAATTCTGGAGATTGATGCGGAAACCGCCGCCGGTGAAGATCGTGCCAATAGCAGGGCCGTCCCCAAGCTGCTCTTCGTAGCTAAGAACGAGAGCGGAGGCATTCGGCGTGACTGCAGCAAGAGCGGCGGCCAACAGGGCGCCTCCCGCTCGTTTGAGGATGTATTGTTTCATGATGGGCGATGGTTTTTTAACGGATCGTAAGTAGGAATACTTAGGACCTAGTGTGTGCATTACTCATGCCAAGGTGGCGCAGCAACGCATCGCGGCTACGTAGGCGCCTGCCTATCGGGAGGTAAGGCTATAGACAATTTGTTCTTCTCGGGGAGATTCCGATCTTCAACCGTGTCGAAATTGTAAGGAATACCGACACCCCATTCCGATGCTGAAGCAGGGTCTCTCAAGCCCGGGATGTAAAACACCTGATTGCCAGCAGTTTTCGTTTGTTTCAGATCTCACTTATGTGGGTGGACCATGTGTCGTCGCATTTGACGAGTGGGATTAGGTCTGGCTGTTACTTAAGAGCCCCAATGCGTTTCCGTCAGAATGCGGATAACTTAGGGCAAACTGGCCGCATGGGGGGGGATTGGAGCCTCAGTGTGGGCGGCGAAGGAAAAGGCAAGGTGCGGTTTACATTAATCCCGATCCGGATCATGGATGATTTTAGAAGGAGGTCGCGCGGGCTTCGCGCCGCGGGGCGGGTTTCCCGTTTGACCCTTTGCCCGCGCCGGCTAGCTAAGACCCTTCCGAACGTGAACCGCGTCCATATTAGAACCTACGGGTGCCAGATGAACGAACGCGACAGCGAGGCTGTCGCGGCGATGCTGCGTAGTCGCGGTTACCGGATCGTGGCGGATGAGAATGACTGCGATATTCTGCTGTTGAACACCTGCAGCGTGCGCGACGCGGCGGAACAGAAGGCGATCGGAAAGGCAGGTTACCTCCAGCAGAGGAAGAAAAAGCAACCCGATTTCATCCTCGGGATTCTCGGCTGCATGGCGCAAAACCGGGGCGCCTCGCTGCTCGATCAGCTCCCGGACGTCGATCTGATCATCGGAACCCAGAAGTTTCACCAAGTCCCGGGCTACCTGGATAATATGCGGGCGGCGCGAGAGGCAGGTTTGCCGATTGGTGCGTCGATCGTCGATATCGCGGAAGAGGTCGGATCGCAGAACACGATCAAGGATCATTTGATTCCCGAGGCCGATGGGGCTGAAAGCATGATCGCGGACCGACAGGTCAACGCCTTCGTGTCGATCCAGCAGGGTTGCAACATGGATTGCGCGTTTTGCATTGTGCCCAAGACGCGCGGTGACGAACGCTCGCGGCCGATGGATGAGATCGTGGCGGAGTGTCGGACGTTGGCCGAACGCGGGGTGCGTGAGATCACGCTCCTCGGGCAGATCGTGACCAGTTACGGGCGCCGGGATTACGTGCACACCCATGGGATTTCGCCTTTCGTGCAGCTGATTGAGCGGGTGCATGCGATCGAGGGGATCGAGCGGATTCGCTTTACCTCCCCTCACCCGCGCGGGTTCAAGGACGACCTCGTGGCGGCTTACGCGCGTTTCTCAAAACTTTGCCCTTACGTTCACCTGCCAATGCAGAGCGGCAGCAATCGCATTCTCCGCGCGATGAACCGGCCGTATACCCGCGAGCGTTACAAAGAGATCGTCGATGCATTGCGGGTGGCGCAACCGGAGATGTATTTTTCCACCGATGTGATTGTGGGCTTTCCGGGCGAGACCGAGGAGGATTTCGAGCAGACGCGCGCGCTGTTTGAGGACTGCAATTACGACATGGCGTATGTGTTTAAATACAGCATCCGCACCGGCACCCCGGCCGCTGAGTTGGCTGATCAGATCTCGGACGAAGTGAAGGAGCATCGCAACCAGGTGTTGCTCTCGATTCTCCAGAAGAACTCCTTGCGCCGGACCGCTGCACTGGTGGGCACGGTCGAAGAAGTGCTCGTAGAAGGCCCGGACAAAAGTGGGCAGCGGTTCACCGGGCGCACGCGGGGCAACCGGGTGTGTATTTTCGATGCGGATCCACGTTTGATCGGGCAACTCGTGCCGTTGCGAATCGAACGGGCGACCGTGAGCACGCTGTACGGTCAGCTGGTACTGGCGGGCGTGGAATCATGATGGTGAAACGCTGAACCTCTCTTTCGCCTGATCAGGCTTTTCGATTCACGCTCGTCTTTCCTTCTCTTCCCTCCGTTCAACCGTCGTCCGATGTCCCTCACCCTTGCCACTCTCATCCCCGCTTTGCTGCTGCTCGCGCTGGGGGTGCCACTGCTGATGAACCATTCCGGTTTCGCGGCGATGCTGAAGGCGTTTCCGCGTTCGACGGCCGCGGCTTACCTGTTTTTCGGCGTGGGTGCGGCCTGGTTCCTGTATGCGATCTGGCATCTCTCGACCGCGGATTTCGGGGAGTACCGGACGTATTTGTTTTTTGGATTCCTGGCGATCGCGGTCCTCGCGTTCAAGTGCGTTCCGGACTTCCTGGCGGTGCGCGGGCTTGCCACGGTTATCCTGATGGGCGCCATGCCACTGCTGGATGCAGGGTACATGAACTTCGATCATCCGCAAATCGTGCTCTACAAGATCGCGGTGTATGGCGCGATTTGTGCCGCGATCTGGCTCGGCGCTCAACCCTGGCGGTTGCGGAATTTCTTTACCTGGTTGCTGGCCCAGCCCGCCCGCGGACGCGGCGTGGGCGGCGCCTTGGCCGCGTATGGATTGTTGCTCGTGATCGTGGCGTTCACTTACTGAGGATCGATTCGAATGTCCGCTCACGCATCCTCTGCTCGTCCGCCCGAGCCCACCAATAACTCAGTTTTGATTGTCCTCGCTGGTCCGGCGGGCTCCGGCAAGAGCACCCTCTGTGACCGGTTGGTGGCGGAACGGCCCGATTTTTCCCGGGTTGTCACCAGCACCACGCGGCGACCCCGCGCCGGGGAAGTGAATGGAGTGCACTATCATTTTTTCCTGGCGGATGAGTTCGAGCGGAAAGTGGCAGCCGGCGAATTCATGGAATGGGCGCTTGTCCATGGTGATCACCGCGACCGGCTCTACGGTACACTGAGTGCGAGCGTGTTCGAGCCGTTGCTGGCGGGGCAGAATCTGATCATGAGCATTGACGTGCAGGGGGTGGAAAGTTTTCGCCGGGTGGCGAAGTCCGACGCACGGCTTAATCGGGCGATGACGACGGTGTTTATCCGGGTGGATCGGGAGCGGCTGATTTCCCGGATGCGCGAACGCGCGAAGGATCACGAGGACGAGATTGAGCGTCGGATGGCGACGGCGGAGGCCGAGCTTCGGGAAGCCTCGAAGTATGATTTTGTGATCGACAGTCACACGCGCGACGAGGATTTCGCGGCGCTGCTCGCCATTGTCGAAAAAGCGCAGGCGCGTGCGATGAGCCTGGCGTGAGGCGATTCGCTGACGATCCGACGGCGTGATCAGGGCGGTGCGAGTCGGACGGTCGGTCGTGCGGTATCGTGAAGCACGCCGTCGGGCGAGAAGAAGGTGACGGTGGCGGGGGTCAGCGTTTCCGCCGGCAAAGTGATTTCGGCCATCTTGATTTCCGTCGCAGGGATGACGCCCTCGATCTCGCCGTTCGGACTCGCAATGGTATAGCGAAGGGGAGCGGCTCCGGGATTCATGAGCTGGAGTCGGACGGGACCGGCCCGCCAGACCCGGATGAGGAGATCGTGCTGCCATTGCGCAGGACCCGCCCTCCGGGAGGCGTTACGATACAGCACCGGCGGTGGTGTATCCCCATCGTTGATACGCCGGTAGGCGGCGAGGCTGGCCTGATGTTCGGGATTACCGAGGAAGAGAAACGTTTGCGCCATCACGTCACCTTCCCGGCCGGGAAAGCGATTGGCGGGCACGATGACCCAGCCGGGTCGATCGCCGACCAGCTGAGCGGCGGTTTGCGCCTCGCGGCCGGCTCCCGGGATGAATTCCACCTGGCGTGAGGGCTGTTGGCGATAGAAGCCCGCGAGCGGTCCTGCATCAGTCAGCGCGATCCGAAGGGGCTCGGAGGCACGATCGAGGTTCTCGGTGAAGCGCCGCCAGGAACTCGCCGCGAGATAGGAGTAGGAGCGTTCCGGTTGGACGACGGAGCTCCACCCGGCCTGATGGGTGTTGAAGGTGATAAACCACGCCACGCTGGCGGTGGCGGCCAGGGCGGTGCTGCCGACAATGACGGCGAGTGATCGGGGCAGACGTGCGATGCCCGTGGCGCTCACGATCGCAATCCAGGGAGCGGCGAGCAGCAGGTAACGAAATGCAAACGGATGCCACTGGTGCATGGCGTAGAAGAAGACAAAGAACACCATGATGCCTCCGCCCCACCCGAGAACGATGCGGCTGATGGGACGGCGGGGAGTCACAGCCGCGGCGAGGAAACTCGCGCAGAACAGGATGAGGGTGATGAATCCGTAACTGGTGACGTCGGCGTCGGGCGTGGTGCGGTTGAGCACCGTCTGCTGGAGGGTGTGGCGCCGGCTGATGTTATCCAGAGTGTAGGGGTCCTGTTCCGGCAGCGTATTCGCCAAAGCACTACCCAGCTCCCTTCCGAAGGTGCGCAGTCCCCAGGGTTGCGAGTTCGGCTCGAAATTCTGGGCGAGCGAAGAAGTGAGGTTGTCGCGGAGTTTTTGCCAGAGGCCGGGAATGGAGTCGAAACCCGCGTGATGTTTTTTCACCCAATCCGACGGGCCGAGGGGATCGCCGTAGGCGCGGGCGTTGCGGATGAACAGCGGACCGGCGAAAAACAGGATGCCGGCGATCGCGATCAGGAGGGTGCGCCGCCATTGCTGCCATGAGAGACGATGTTGCCACCCGAGCCAGATCACCCACAGGACGGCGGTGGGGCCGAAATAGAATACGGTGCCCTTGGCCCCGAGCGCGAGGCCGGCGCCGAGGACGCCGAGGGTCGAAACGTGCCTGCGTTTGAGCGCTGTGACCCAGAGGTAAAACGCGGTCGCGAACAAACCGATGGTGAAGAGATCGGTTTGCGCGGCGGTGAATTGCGCGATCAGGTTCCCCATGCCCAGCAGCAGGGCCCCGGCTAGAAGCGAGGTGGTTTGGCTGAGCCCCGAATGGCGCGCCAGCCCAATGGTGGCTCCCACGGTCATGATGCCGGTGAACGCCTGGAGCAGTACGAGCAGCGGGAACCCCGTGGAGGTCGCGCCGAGAATCCACGCGGCGACGACCTCGGGCAGGAACGCGACGAAGTTTAAACGCAGGTCCGTTGTATCCAGAATTCGGATCTGCTGGTCCTGCAGCCAGTGGGCGAGACGCGGCAGGTGATAACTCAACGAATCGTCCACGACCGTTTCTGCAAGGGCGGCGATGCCGGTCAGGACGGCCAGTACGACGAGTAGCGCCAAGGCGGTGTTTCGCTCCAGACTGGGGCGATTCAGGAACGTGCGAGCCTCGCCGCTTAACCGCCGGAGTGCCGCGAAATCCGCCGGCAGCTGGTGGCGGCGGACGACGAACAGCACGGCGAGGATGACTACGTGCACCATCAGAAATCCCGCGGCGCTGAAGCCGCCGAGTTCGCCGAGGATAATCCCGGCCCCGGTGATGAGCGCGAGGAAACACCAGGACCACGCGAGGGCGGCTTCGAGCACGCGATGCGAAGCGTGCCCCGTCGCGCAGGTGAGAAGCCAGGCCGCGGCGGCGGTGGCGGTGGCGTCGATTAGGAAGCTGCCGAGGCGAAGGAAATCGGTGACGTCCAAAGAAGGGCGGGTTGAAGGCGGCGAGTGGGGAACGCGGACAACAAGCGCAGGGTCGTCATGGTTCTTCGGTGACGTAATGGCAGCCGCGGCTGTGGGGATTCAAGGAAGCGGCGTGGACGACGAGCAACGCGGTCTGCACCGCGTTGCGCAGATCGATCAATTCGCGCGTGAGCCGGCAGCCCTGGTAGAACGTTTGAATTTCCTCGCTCAGTTCCGACAGAATCCGGCGTGCTCGCGTGAGGCGTTTGGGCGAACGTACGACCCCGGCGTAGTTCCACATCGTGTGTTGGATTTGCTGCATGTCCTGGCGGATCAGAACGGGATCGGCTTCGCGCGTGGGACTCTCCCACTCTGGCGGCTCGGGAAGGCGAAACGTTTCGCGGGCGATGTCGGTGCCATCGGCGAGGGCGGCGAACTTGGCGCTCACCAAGCACTCGAGCAGCGAAGTGCTGGCCAGCCGGTTGGCACCGTGCAGACCGGTGCAACCGGTTTCGCCGATGGCGTTGAGATGGCGGACGCTCGTGCGGCCGTTGAGATCGGCATGCACGCCGCCGCAGGCGAAATGAGCCGCCGGTACCACTGGAATCGGATCGGTCGTGATGTCCACTCCGTGTTGGAGGCAGCGCTGATAGATCGTGGGAAAACGGTCGCGGATGAATTCGGATGTCATCGCCGAAAGATCGAGGTAAACACAGGGCTCTCCGGTGCCCGCGAGTTCCTGCTTGATCGCGCGGGCCACAACATCGCGCGACGCGAGGGAGCCGCGGGGATCCAGCGTATCCATAAAGCGGTGACCGCGCGCGTTGAGCAACATGGCGCCTTCGCCACGCAGGGCTTCGGTGACGAGGAAACGCGGGGCGTTTTTCTTCGCAAAAACGGTGGGGTGAAACTGGACGTATTCGAGATCGATCAGGCGCGCACCCACGCGGTAGGCCATCGCGACACCGTGACCGACGCTGCCGGGTTGGTTGGTGCTGTGGAGGAAAATCTGGCCCAGCCCGCCGGTGGCGAGAATTGTTTTCTTCGCGATGATGGCGACCGTTTCACCGGTCGCGGTGTCGAGCACGTAGGCGCCGAAGCACGTCAGCGGCAGGTAGCGGTCCGCGAGATCATTGGAGGTGTGCGACAGCGTAAGCAGATCGATCGCGACGCAGCCGGCGCGTCGGGAAATATTCGGCGTGTTGTCGACGCGCGCGGCGATGGCCGAGAGGATCGCGTGGCCGGTGGTGTCTTTGGCGTGAATGATTCGCCGCTCGCTGTGGCCACCTTCGCGGGTGAGATGGAGTTCCCCCGACTCCGACCGATCGAAGCCAACGTGTAATTCGTCCAGGAGGAGCTCTTGCACTGCGGTCGGTCCTTCGCGAACGAGATGCTCGACTGCAACCGGATTGGCGGTGCGATCGCTGGCCTCGAAGATGTCGCGGGCGAGCACCTCGGCGGCGCCATTAGGTTCGTAGATAATGCCGCCTTGAGCCCAGTCGCTGTTGGCGGCGAGAGGCTCGGATAAGGACAGCAGCTCCACCTTCAGCCCGAGTTGCGCGGCCCTTAAAGCATACGCGGAGCCGGCGAGGCCGGCTCCGATCACGAGACAGTCGGTATTAATAATTTGCATACGGGGCGGAGGGCGGGGGCGGCCCTCCCCTACTTCCGGCGGGCGGGCAAAACGGTCAGGCTTAAATCGACCGCCGGAGCGGAATGCGTCAATGCCCCAATGCTGATCACATCGACGCCCGGCAGCGCGAAATCCCGGACGGTCTCGAGGCGCACGCCGCCGGAGACCTCGACCACGGCGGAGCCGGCGATGGCGGCAACGGCCTGGCGAATCAGTTCCGGGCTCATGTTATCCAGGAGAATGACATCGGCTTGGGAGCGGACGGCTTCGCGAACCTGGGCGAGGGTTTTCGCCTCCACCTCAATGCGGGCGAGATGCGGGGCGGCGGCGCGACCGCGTTTGACGGCTTGGGCGAGCGAGCCCGCGGCGGCGATGTGGTTATCCTTGATCAGAACGTGTTCACCGAGCGAGGAGCGATGGTTGAAACACCCGCCGCAGCGGACCGCGTATTTCTCTAGCGCGCGAAAACCCGGGGTGGTCTTCCGTGTATCCACAATTCGAACACCTGTGCCCGAGATGGCATCGGCGAAGGTTCGGGCGAGGGTGGCGATGCCCGAAAGCCGCTGCGCGAAATTGAGCGCGGTGCGTTCGGCGGTGAGCAGCGCCTCGGTCGGTCCGGTGACATTCAGCACGCGGGTGCCGGGCTTCACCCGATCGCCATCGTTGGCTACGAGCGTCACTTTGAGCCGCGGATCGGTGCGGGCAAACACCCGGGCGGCGACCTCGAGGCCGCAGATCACGACGTTCTGCTTCGCCTCGATGTAGCCGCGCGAACGGTGCTGCGGAGGGAAAATCGCCCGGCTTGTCACGTCGCCGAGGCCGGCATCTTCATCGAGGGCGAGATCGATCAGGTGGTCGGTGCGGGGAGAAATCACGAAACGTGGGGAGGAGAAGAGTGCGGGCGGGACGGCCAAATGAATTAGTCGGTCGGCGAAAGTTCGAACATCCGTTCAATACAACGCGCGGCCCGCAGGCGGACGCCCTCGTCGAGGGTGATGATCTGCTCGGGGCGCGGGGCGGTGAGAGCTTCGCGAATTTTCTCGAGCGAGTTCAGCTTCATATAGGGACACAGCCGGCAACCGCCGATGAAGGCTTTTTCGGGTGACTCCACCTGCAGGCGTCCGACCAGGCCGCACTCGGTGAGCATTAAATAATACGGAGCGCCGGTGGTCTTGACGTATTTCATCATCGCGCCGGTGCTGCCAACAAAGTCGGAGGCGGCCGCGACCTCGGAGGTGCATTCGGGATGAGAGACGACCTTCAGGCCGGGATAGCGGGCGCGGGCCGCGGCGATATCGGCCGGAGTAAACTCATCGTGCACCATGCAGGTGCCGTCCGAAGTGATGATCTCCTTGGCGACCCCGCGGCGTTTCAATTCGTCGCGCAGGTTTTGTCCCATGAGGCGATCGGGCACGAACAGAATGCGTTTCGCCGGCAAGTTGGCGACGATGTGGTAAACGTTGCCGGAAGTGACGCAGACGTCGGACTCCGCCTTCACGTCGGCGGTGCTATTGATATAGCAGACCACGGTGGTGTCGGGATAGAGCGCCTTGAGTTCACGGAGTTGTTGACCCGTGAGCGAGTCGGCGAGGGAGCAGCCGGATTCGCGATCGGGTACGAGCACCAGGGCTTCGGGAGAGAGGATCTTGGCGGTTTCCGCCATGAAAACGACGCCGGCGAAGACGATCACCTTGGCCTTCGCGTCGCGGGCCTTCAGGCTGAGGAAATACGAGTCGCCACGGAAATCGGCGACGCCGTAGATGATCTCCGGTTCCACGTAGGAGTGCGCGAGGATGACCGCGTTGCGCTCGGCTTTAAGGCGGTTGATCTCGAGCGTGAGGGGCGCGATTTCGCGGCACGTCTCGTAGTTCCATCGTTTGCCGCGTGGATCGCAGTCCACGTGCATGAGTGAGCGCAGGAGGCGTTCCGCCTCGGCTTCAATGGCAGTGTCGGTCGCGAGCATGAGACCGGCAGCAAACTGAATTCCGCCGCGTGGTCAAAGTCTGTCTGCGGCTCGGACGGGCGGCCTTGCCGGCCGATCGATGCGGGAGCGAGCGCAGCGCGACGAACAACGCTTGCCCGCGGGAACGACCCCGGCTCGCATGGGAGCATGGCTCGATCCGATGCAGCGCAACAGATTATCGCTTCGCTCCGGCTCGAGCCCCTGCCGCACGAAGGCGGCTATTATCGCCAGACGTGGTGCAGTGAGGCGGGGTCGGCGATTTTGTTTTTGGTCACGCCGGACGCGTTTTCGGCGCTGCATCGGTTGGGTACGACGGAGGTGTGGCATTTTAATGCGGGGGATGGCGTGGAGCACGTGCAGCTCGATGCGGTGACGGGTGAAGTGCGGGTGACGCGGCTTGGAAATGATATCGTGCGGGGCGAGGCGCCGCAGTGCGTGGTTCCCGGTGGCGTTTGGCAGGGAGCGCGCTGGGCGCCGGCCTCGCCGTCGACGGGATCGGCCGGATACGCGCTGCTCGGGTGCACGATGGCGCCGGCGTGGGATGAGGCACTGTTTGAACTGGGAAACCGGAGCGCCTTGATCGGAGCATTTCCGGCGGCGGCAGATTGGATTCGTGCGCTCACGAGATGATTTTTGACACTGGGTCCCCTCCCCTTCAGGGTCCCATCCGTGTCACTCGCTGATCTTCGCCGGGATTACTCACTTGCTGGCTTGGGGGAAAAAGACCTCGCCAAGGATCCGTTTCGTCAGTTCGAGAAATGGTTCCAGGAAGCGGAGGGCGCCAGGATTCCCGAGCCCAACGCGATGGTGTTGAGTTCGGTGAGTCGGGAAGGAAAGCCGTCGGCCCGCACCCTGCTCTTGAAGGGGGTGGATGGTCGTGGGTTTGTATTTTTCTCCAACTACGAAAGCCGCAAGGGCCGCGAGCTGGAGGCCAGCCCGCAGGCGACCCTGGTATTTCCCTGGATCACGCTCGAACGACAGGTGATTGTGGAGGGGCCGGTGATCAAGGTGGCGCGCGAGGAGAGCGAGGCGTATTTTCATTCCCGTCCGCGGGCGAGTCAGCTGGCGGCGTGGGTTTCGCAGCAGAGTGCGGTCATTTCGGACCGCAGCGTACTGGAGGACGGATACAAGGCGGTGGAGAAAAAGTATGCCGGAGTGGAAGTGCCGCTTCCGCCGCATTGGGGCGGATGGCGGCTCGCACCGGTGACGGTCGAGTTCTGGCAAGGGCGCCGGAGCCGCTTGCACGATCGATTGCGATATCGGAAAACGCACGACGGCTGGGCGGTCGAGCGGTTGTCGCCGTAACGGGGCGGGGTAAACGGCTCAGGGTCGCTACACGTCACGCCGCGTCCAGTGTTGGCGCCAAACCGTTGGAGACATCGGGCAATTCGCCCGTGCGGGTGCCCTTCGCATGCTTTTTTGCTGTTCGTGCTTAGGCGGGCGTTGTGTGCTGACGGGGTGTTGGCTTCGAAGCGTTCCTCTCGGTCTTTGGGCAAGCAGGAGGTTGACCGCGTACCGGCGGCGTTGCTCGCGGCGGCGCTGCGGGCGCAGAGTGAAGGGGTGTTTATTGCCGAGAGGGGCCGGTCGCCGCATGGCCTCAAAATCGTGTTTGTAAACGCGAGCTTTTGCGAAATGACGGGTCACGTCGCGGGCAACTTGGTGGGACGGCCGCACGGATTGTTGCACACGGATCGCGGTGAGCTCGTCCGCTTGCGGAGCTGGCTGAAGACGGCGCGGCGCGGCGAGCCGCTGGTTGGTGACGGATTTCTCGTTCGATGCGATGGCAGCCTCATCAGCGCGGCCTGGAGTTTCAATCCACTGCTGGGCGCGCGAGGTCGCGTGACGCACATCGTAGCCACGTACCGGGATCAAACCGAGAAGCGTCGTCTTCATGAAGCGCTGGTGCACGCGCAGCGGCTGGATGCGGTCGGGCGCCTGGCGGGTGGCGTGGCTCATGACTTCAATAATCTTCTCTCCGTTATCAACGGTTACTGCGAGATGCTCGCGGCTCACGTTTCGGCCAATCCGCAGGCGATGCGCGAAGTGGCGGAGATCCATCATGCGGGACGGAAGGCGGCCGCGCTCACCCAGCAGCTGCTCGCCTTCAGCCGGCGCCAGCCGCTGAATTCACGTGTCATCAATCTGAATACGCTGGCGCATGAAAACGCCGGGATCGTGCGCCGGCTCCTGGGCCAGGCGGGGGAGTTGCAGCTCGAGTTGACGCGCGATCTGGCTAACGTTCGCACCGATCCGGCGCAGTTCCAGCAGGTCCTCCTCAACCTGGTGCTCAATGCGCGGGATGCACTGCAGGCGCACGGGCGAATTGTGGTGCGAACCGCGAACCGCGTGGTTGCGCCCGGGGAGGGCCGGCGTGCCCCAGAGATTGCCCCCGGACGTTATGTAACCCTGACGGTTTCGGATAATGGGACCGGGATGGATGCAGAGACGCAAAAGCATCTCTTCGAGCCTTTTTTCACGACGAAACCGGAAGGCAAGGGCACGGGGTTGGGTCTGGCGCTGGTGTATGGCGTCGTCCAGCAGAGCGGCGGTTTCATTACGGTTAAAAGTGAACTGCGGGTTGGCTCCACGTTTGAGATCTTGCTGCCGGCGGTGTTGGATCCGCTGGATGCCCCGCCGGAGCCGATCACGCCACTGCCTTCGTTGCGCGGCACGGAGACGGTGGTGCTGATTGAAGAGGACGAGGTCGTCCGGAAAATGGTCGCCGGCATTCTGACTGCCGACGGCTATCGGGTGATGGCGGCAAAATCATTTGCTGAATGGACGCGGGGAAAACGTCCGACGGGGTCCGTGCATTTGTTGATCGGGAGCCTTTCGGGTGACGGCGGGAAGGCTGTCCGCCGGCTCCTGAAAAACAACCGTGGCCTGCGCGTGCTCTGTACCAACGAGAGGGAGTTCAAGTTACCCGTCGGATGGTTGCCGGCGGAGCGGCAATGCTGCATTCGTAAACCCTTTGCCTTGAGCGAACTTCTCCGGGCTGCCCGCAAATTGCTCGATGCCTGAGCTTGCGCACGGCGCGGACGGGTCCTGATTTCCTCTTATGCAGCACTATATCATCCGCCATGCGCACGCGGTGGACTTGGTCCCGGATCACGCGCGTACGCTGAGCAGCAAGGGGCGGAGCCAGTTGGCGCGGCTCGCCGATTTTCTGAGCCAGGGTGGAGACTTCACCCCGGATGAGATCTGGCATAGTCCGCTCGTGCGCGCGAGAGAAACGGCGATGGTCCTGGCCGGAGCCTTGAAGTTGACGCAGCCCTTGCGGGAGACACCGGGATTGTTGTCGGATGCGGATCCCCACGTGATTGCGACTGCATTGATCGAGAGTGAGCGTTCAATTGCGGTGATCGGCCACGAGCCTCATCTCGGAGCGCTCGCCTCCCTTCTTATAACCGGCAAGATGTCCCGGCCGGTCGTGGTGATGAACACCTCTGCGGCGCTGGCGGTGGACGGCGGCGGAAGCTTTTGGCAGGTGCGCTGGCATCTGGTGCCCGAACTGTTTGTATGATAATTTTCGTTACGGGCGCATCCGGACTGGTGGGATCAGCGTTTGCCCGCGCGGCGAAGCGTCGGGGGCATCAGGTGGTGGGTGTGGTCGGGTCGTACGTGGGCGAGCTCGAGGATGTGGTGAAAACGGTGCGACTCGATCTGACCGACGAGGAGGCCACCACCATGGCGGTGTTGGATGCGTTTCCTGATGCGATCGTGAACTGTGCGGCGGTCTCCGTGCCCGAGCAATGCGACGCGAATCCGGCGCAGGCGAAAGCGTTGAACGTGGCTCTGCCGGCGCAATTGGCGGGGCTGGCTCATCATGTGAATGCGCGGCTCGTGCATCTCTCGTCTGAGCAGGTCTTCGACGGCGCCAGCGACATGCCGTATGCGGCCGATGACCCGGTGTCGCCGATCAATGTTTATGGTCGGCAGAAAGTGGCGAGTGAGGTGGAGGTGAACGCGAAGGCCGGACCGCTCGCGGTGACCCTACGGGCCCCGCTGTTGATGGGAAACAGTGTGGCAGGTCGGCGCAGTTTGCATGAACGACTCTTTGCCGATTGGGCGGTTGGACGGACGCCGACTCTATTCACCGATGAGATTCGCCAGACCTGCACGGCGGAGAATTTGGCTGAGGTCATGGTTGAGCTGTGCGAGCGCCGGGATGTTCATGGCGTTCAACAGTGGGCGGGTGCGGAGCCGATCTCGCGTCATGCACTCGGACTGCGCGTGCGTGAGCGGTTCAAGTTGAATGAGCAGCAGGCTCCGCTCGTGGCGGTCACGCGGGCACAGAAGCCGGAGCTCGCCGGGCGGCGCCAAGCTTCGCTCAAGCTGGGAATCGGGCCGCTCGCCGCGATATTGAAGACGCGAGCGCAGACGATCGCGGAACAGTTGGACGAGTTGGAGGTGCCGCTGCCCTTTCGAGGGTGGTATTTCAGTCAGGCGTAGATCCGTTTTGTGGATACACCGATTTTGTCATGCCTTTCCATTTACTACCGACGCGGACGGCGGGTGCCGCGGGAAACATGGCGGTGGATTTTCTGCTCTTACAGCGGTATCCGCAACCGGAGGCCGTGCGATTCAGGCACTACGCCTGGCGGGGGCCCGCGGTGACCTTTGGTTACGGCCAGAAGATCGCGTTTGTCCGCGAGCAGCTTGCCGGGCAGGAGCGGGTGGATCTGTGTCGGCGGCCGACGGGTGGCGGGATCGTTGATCATCGGAATGACTGGACGTACGCCCTGGTGATTCCACGCGGGCATGCGGTCGAGGAGTTGCGCGCGGCGGACAGTTACCAGCGGGTGCATGAAGCGCTCGCGGCGGCGTTGCGCCGGCAAGGCGTGGAGGCGCGGGTCAAGCCGTGCGCTGCGGCGGGGACGGAGGAGGGAAGGTGCGACGGATCGGCTGTATCCGATATAGTGTTACAGCCACGAGCGGAGGCCGTCGGGCCAGCGGGGGTGTGCTTTCAACGGGCGGAAGCATTCGACGTGGTGCACGCGATCACGGGCGCAAAGATCGCGGGGGCGGCCCAGAAGCGGAATAAACATGGGTTGCTGTTTCAAGGGTCGGTGGCCCGGGAGGCGGCGGGCGGCTCAGCGGTGGAGTGGTTGCTGTTTCAGGATGACTTCGTCGAGGCGCTGGCAGCGGCTTTATCCGCGTCCGTGCAGCGCACGCCTTGGCCCGAGTTCAATGAGGACGAAGTGGAGGGGCTGACAGAGCAGTATTCCGCGACGGAGTGGATCGAGTATCGGTGAGAGACGGGTGGGTAGTGGGGAGACTGGCGGTGGGGGCGCGACTTGGGGGAATTGGAGAACCAGGACCCGTGACGAAGATGATCCTCGTGCGGTCGCTGGTAGTCAGTGCCCGATGAGTCGAGATGCGGCTGGTTTGACTTGAACGCGCGCGCACGGAAGCGTGGCCGGCTGAACATGCCGCACTCCACCGAAACCATCGCCGCGCTGGCTACTCCCGTCGGGACGGCGGCAATCGCGTTACTCCGTATTAGCGGTCCGGATACGTTGGCAATTGTGCAGCGGCTCGTCGGTCGCGCTCCCCTGCCCCGCGTGGCGACTCATTTGGATTATCGGGATTGCGCGGGAATGCTCTTGGACGACGTGTTGTTGACGTATTTTGCCGGTCCGCGGAGTTACACGGGGGAAGACGCGGCGGAAGTGACGTGTCACGGGAATCCCTACATTGCCCAAAAGATTCTCGAGGATCTTTTTGCACGCGGGTGCCGGCCGGCGGAGCCGGGAGAGTTTACGCAGCGCGCATTTTTGCACGGGCGAATGGATTTGAGTCAGGCAGAGGCGGTGATGGACCTGATTCATGCCCGCAGTGAACGAGCCTTGGCGGCGGCGAACGAGCAGTTGCGCGGGGCTTTGGGACGCCGAATGGAGGGATTGGTGGAGGCGTTGCTGGGCGTCCTGGCGCGGGTTGAGGCCTATATCGATTTTCCGGACGAGGATCTGCCGCCGGAAGACGTTTCATCACTAGAGGCTGTTGTTGAGAGGGTTATGATGGATACGGACGCATTGATTGCCACCAGCCATTACGGCGAAGTCCTGCGGGATGGGATCAAGACCGTGATTGTGGGTGAGCCCAATGTGGGTAAGAGCAGTTTGCTCAATCGTCTGGTCGGCAGGGAGCGGGCGTTAGTGAGTCCGGAACCGGGAACGACTCGGGATTTCATCGAAGAACGGATTATGGTGGGT
>JBBQEG010000058.1:0-19162 GCA_038320495.1 Opitutales bacterium
ACCACCCGAGCCCTTCACCGGCCTTGATCGAAATCAAGACAAGGGGGCTTTTCACGCCTTCACGAGTGTCCAACCTCCACAGTGACGGACACCGTCAACAAGAGCGCCCGACTCCGCTAACACCGTTGCGTTCCTCGGCACTGCGATACCCGACGAGTTCAACCGCCTCCATTCCCCTCCTGCTCCCGCGCTTTGACGCTGGCAGCAAACGCCGCGATCACGGCGGTTGCGGCCGAAACCACCGGCGGAATCGCGAGCACAGTCGTCACTTCCCAAACCCCTTTTGCGCTCGCATGGCCCCAAGCGTAACAACGCAGCGCCTCATCGTGTCCCAGTAACGCGAATACCTCCACGTTGCCCGCCCACAACACCCGCCCGTTCACCTCTTGGCGCACCGACTCCGTGCGCGAATGCGAAGCCTGGCATCGGTACAACCGGCAAATCGTGGAGCGAATTTCAGTCAGATAATCCATCCGGGCATAAATCTGAATTCATCAGCGCGCGGTGTTTCGCGCTCCGAAGAAAAGCGAATAACATTTCATCTTCGCCATCGATAACATGGACCCACGAAACGACGCGAGGAGCGATGAAAATTCCAAGAGGAGAATCGCCTGCCGAATATCTGCTCCCGTGCCTCATCGGGAGTTTTAAAGACCTGCATTGTCCGGCCGCGGTCGGCCTGGAGCGCGGCCCATCCAGAGGTCACAACGAGAAACTCCGACCGGCGCATCCCCCGGTCGGAGCAGCTAAGACCCGCATTTCGCAAATCAACGATGCAAGCCGCCGACAACCCGTCTGCCACCGATCAAACTACGGGCGTGCAATCGTGATCACCGGAGACGTCCAAGTCTCGAGATGGGCTGGATTCGCGGGATCGCCGAGCGCTTTGAGGACCGTCATTTTCAGAACGTACCGGCCATTGGGGACGAGCTTCGTCCGATCGTTGCCATTATTATGATCCCGCGTGCCATCCCACTCCAGAGCGAAGAAGCCGGAGGCGGTGGCGTTCCGCGGGAGGTACTCCTCGCGGAATGCCGTGTGAAACACCGGGTGGACGGGCTTGCCAGAGACCGCGTCGTAGATGGTCAGGTCCAACGCACGAGAAGGACGGTCGAAGTGCACCAAAAGGAGAGGAATATCCTCGCCTACCATCGTATATACGCCCCCAGCAGGCTGGTTGACATAGCTTCCGTTCACCAATCGTGCCAACCAAGGAAACCCGTTTACAGTCGGAGTCAGGACTTGGACCGATTGATAGTCTCCAACGAACCCACCATAGGGCACGCGGAGCACCTCACCGCCGTCGGACGGAGTGAAGAGAAGATAGCCACCGTAGACGCCATTGATAGGTGCTGCCGGCGGCGCGACGGTGACACTTACGGTCGCACTCCCGCCCGCCGGCACGGAAATGCTGGCTAGGTTAAAGGTGGCCATCGCGTTTGAAGTCGAAAACGTGGGCGAAAAGGAGTTCGCTCCCGTTGAAAGCGCGGCGATGTGGGACGGCGAATACGTCACCGGCATACCTCCCTGATTTCTAATTGTAAGGGTGCGTGTCGCCGGACCTGCGGCGCTTTCACCGAGGGCGAGTTTGGCAGGCGCAACATCCCCGCGGGCGGAAAGCGCGCGATCAATGGCGAGCATGCCCGCGCCTTGACGATGAACGTTATCGAGCGATCCCAAGCCGGGATTGCCCCACCAGGCTTTGGGTTGCGCTGTGTTAAGCAGAACTCCCCTCATCGCAGAAGCCGCCGTGCCGGGATGCGCTTGCAGGTAGAGCGCGGCGGCTCCCGCGACGTGCGGCGACGCCATCGAGGTACCGCTAATTGAAACCGCCCCGCCAAGCTCCAGCGGGTAGGTCGAATAAATGTTACCCCCCGGAGCACCGATATCGGGCTTGATCGATAGATCGGGCGCCAAACCGTAGGAACTCGACGAGGCAATCAGTCCGGCGACCGAGGGCGGCGCCGGAAAGATCGCAGTGCTGCCGGTCCACGTCATGCTCGTGGGCCCGGCCGCGATCCGATTGTTGAGCAAAATCCCATCCGCGGCGGATACTGCGACCACGGGAATGGTAATCACTGGATCGGTCGCGGTCGGCGGGGTTACCGTCGGACTGATTCGTCCGGGGGCATTGTTATAGAGCACCACTGCGATCGCCCCGGCATTCTGGGCATTGAGCGCTTTCAAATAAAAGCCAGTCGTGCCGCGCCGAATCAACGCCGCGCGGCCAACCAGACTGCCCGGAGGCAGGGGCAGGCCGGCATCATTGGTTGAAGCCGGCGTCCCAGTCCGCGCGAGCGGCATCGTGCCCGAGCGAGGCGCGAGCGGAGCCCCGGTCGCCGTGTTATAACCGATGGGACTGGCGTCGGGCGAAACCGTAAAGATACGCAATTCATTATGCGTATTCTCGAAGCTGGCGACGCCGATCACGTTCGCTCCCACGCCCGGTGCACTGGCACTAAAAATACCGTTGGCGCCGCTATTACCAATTGAGCAAACCACTACCACTCCGCTGTCCACGAGCCGATCCGCCGCGACGGCTGTCGGATATTGGGGCCATTGAAAGGCCGACCCGATACTCATGTTTACAACGTGCATGCCGTCCGCCAGCGCCATTTCCATGGCGGCGAGCATGATGTCAGCGGTCGTACTGCCGGTCGTCCCAAACACCCGATACGCACCCAGCGTCACGCCCGGGGCGACACCCTTGATCACTCCATTGGCGCCAACAATCCCCGCCACGTGCGTGCCGTGGCCGTTGGTGTCATCTGGGTTCGAATCCGGCACGGGATCAAGGCTCACCCCGGCCTGCCAAGCATCACCCACAAAATCATAACCGAAGGGGATTTTGGCCGTGGGAAACGGGGTGGTGCCGTTCACCCCCAAGCCACCCAGGTCGGGATGGTCGATGTCAATGCCTGTATCAATTACGCCCACTCGAATCCCAATACCGGTCAAACCTGATGCCTGTACAATATTCGCACCAGTCATGGCGACCGCCGTGGAAAGCTGGGGAAGGTTGTCTTCTCCGGGAGACGGCAACTGGTAGATGTCGACGGGATATACATTCTTCACCTCCGGCATCCGGGAAATGCGAGCCAGCTCCGCCGGTTTGACCGCGACCGAAATACCGTTCCAGAGCGTACCGAACGAACGGCGCTCCTGATAACGAATGCCAGCGGCCCGCGCCGCTCGACTGAAGGCATCACGCTCTGCCTTGGCCGTATTCTTCGAGCCCCCCGCCCCGCTGGGCAGACTGGCAAATTCGACGAACCACAGTTGCGGCGTTTCATTATCGGCGGAGTCAGCGGAGATCGATGAAACCGGCGCGTTCTGGGCAGATAAGGGCGCCACCACCGCGGCGACCAGGACCAAGACAGCGACAAGCTGCCGTCTTAATAATGCAATATACATTGTTCGTGGAGGATTAAATCGTATCGTTATAAACAACCATACGCGTTCACTGATCCTGGATATGGAGTAAGGGTAGGATCCAGGCCGTTGACCAATGAAGTACATGTTCTTGCTCTTGATGGTATCCAAGATGAAAAAGATGGCACCGAAGCAATTGAGGACTTCTCCTCAGCTCAATGCGAGTGCGCTGGCAACTATCCACCCGATTAGGCTTTCATTTTGGATGCTGATAGCTATATGAGCGCGACCCGGCTGGACTCTTCCGGCTTCGAACCATCCACCTCACCCACTTTCCTCGCAATGCTTTATAGTGCGACGGCGGTGCAGCGCACTTGGCGACTTAAGCCCCCGTTGCTGGCGTTCGACCGCACCGGCCAGCGCATCCCAGTCAACGGCGCCCCGCTCCCGAGCCGTACGACAAGCGAGGCGAGAATGGTCCCAAATCCCATCTGCCCAGCCGCCACGATTGGCGTTTGCCGACTCGGTCCTACCCTCGTATCAAACCAAGGCTGACGCGATCGCCGCCGCCCGGCGTTCGATCGAATTCACGAAAGCAGTTTTGGCCGCCACCCCCAGCGCAGAGCTCCTTCCCGAGGTTACTGTGTTCGGAGCCAAGGTACCGAAATTGCTCGTTACTCTTCTCCCGCTGGATCACGCCCACGAGCATTTCGGCCAACTCATCGCGTATGCCCGGATGAATCGCATCGTGCCGCCTTGGAGTAAATAGGGCCGCGGAACGGGCACACATCCGCGGCAAGCCCAAGGAAGCCTCCCTACCTTCGGCGCCGCACGTGACCTTTCACGCGTGACGCCATGCGAGCTCGGTCTGTCTCAATGTAGAATCTTGAACATACTCGCATAGTCATCCGTCCAGAGAGGGATCGTGTTCGGCGCCGCCATCGGCGGGCTCGCCAGATCCGTCAGGGCCGGATGGCTCATAAACTCCCGGTTCTTGCTCAACACCATCCAAGTCGAACTATAGAGCCACCAACCTCCTTCTTCATATTCATACCCGTTAGCCTCGTTCTCAATGTGGTGGGACTCCATCCCGAAGGTCAGGGCCGCATTCTCCACCACGGGCCTCAGATCTAAATAGCGGTTGGATATATTAACGAGAATCGCGCCATCGGGCTTCAGGTGGCGTCGATAGATATCAAACGCCTCTTTCGTCAGCAAATGCACCGGCACCGCATCGCTGCTAAACGCGTCCATGATGATGAAATCGAAGTTTTGGGGCTCTTCGTTTTCCATCGAGAGGCGACCATCTCCCATCACGACGTCAATCTTGGCCTTGCTCAGAGCAACATAAGAGAACGGCGTTTCCGCGATCTCCTTCACATGCGGATTGATCTCATAGATTCGCATATAGTCGCCTGGCTTGCCGTAAGCGGCGATCGTCCCCACTCCGAGACCCAACAGGCCGATGCGCTGGTTTTGCTGGCGCGGAAAATTTCGCAGCGCGAGACCCAGTCCGGTATTCGGACCAAAATACGAGGTGATCATCGGGGCACGCTGCGGTTCGGCAAACTGCAACCCGTGGGTAATCCGGCCATGGAGCAGCTCGTAGTAGCGCCACTCCGGACCGTTATCAACGTTTTCAAAGACGGATTGCACCCCATAAAAATTGCGGCTGCTCAACAACGCCCCGCTCGAGGTCGAATTGATGTGCACGCCGAGCGCCACGACGAGAGCCGCAAAACCCGCTCCCATCAGCCCGCACGTCAATCGATGCCAGTCGATGGGGCGCGGCCGCTGCCGACGCGCGATTCCCACCGCGGCCACGACTCCTCCAGCCACCAACCAAACCATCCACGGGTAACGTTCCGGCAGCGCTCCCGCCCGCCCCAGCCAACTCCACGATTGCCCCGCGTTCTGGCTCAACCATCCGGCGCCCACCCCCATCGCTTTGCCCGCACCATACACCGCTCCCACCGCCAGAACACCAAACAGCACGCTCCAGCGCCGCGAGCTCAGAGCCGCCTTGCCGAACAACGAAATCACCACGAGCAACAACACCGTCAGCGCGAGACTCAGATGCACTTCGTAGAAGTTGTTGAAGATATAGGGCGCCACCAGCGCCACAAACAATCCGCCCACGGCCCCCCCCGCCGAGATCATGAGATAATAGAAGGTCAGGTGAGCCGGGTGCGGCCGCAGTTGATACAGTTCGCCGTGACAGACCATACAGCCCACGAACAGAGTGGTGGAATAGATCACGACTTGCCGGACGATCGGCATGTCCGCACCCTGAAACAACGCCACGCTCACCGCCACCATGGCCGCCGCGAGGGCGATCGTGTAATAGAAACGCGAATACCAACGCGGGCTGTCGAAGCTGATGATAAAGGAAAGAAGATACAACGCCAGCGGCAGCACCCAGAGGAACGGAATGACCGCGACGTCCTGGCACATCTTGTTCGTGACCGCGAGGAGCAGAATCGAGGCCGACGCCGGCAAACAGATCCAGAGCACCCGTTGGACCAGGGTCGGCCGCGGCGCTGCCCGGTCGGTTGCCCGTTCCGTCACCGCGTCGGCCGCCGGCGTCCGCCCAACCCGATAGGCACAATACCCGCAAAACAGCACGTAGGCTCCCAGCCCCCAGGCCCAGATGCTGGCCTGCGCCTGACGGGTGAAATTCGTTTCGAAGTAAAAAGGATAACTCACCAGCGCAAGCAGAGACCCGACATTCGAAAGCGCATAGAGCCGGTAGGGCGAGACCCCCGGCGTGGTGCGGCGAAACCATTCCTGCATCAGCGGGCCCGTCGCCGCGAGCACCAGATACGGCAGCCCCAGGCTCACCGCAAGCAGCCTCAGGATGTGCCATGTGGGATCGCCGGCGCCCACCGGTTTCCAGCTGTCATTCGGAGTGATGGGCAGCGTCGTCAGAGCCGCGATCAGCAGGATCACATGCACGACCGCCTGCGTGCGCGGCTTTAAATAGCGGCTCGTCGCGTGCGCGTACGCATAGCCGCCGAGCAGCAACATTTGGAAAAAGAGCATGCAGGTCGTCCAGACTCCGGGGCTGCCGCCAAACCACGGCAGGATGTACTTGCCGATCAACGGCTGCACTTGAAACAGGAGGAATGCTCCGGTGAAAATCGTCAGGGCAAAAGCAGGCATGGGTAGAGTGACGGCAGGAAGCCAAGGCAGGGGAGCAGGGGGGAATACGATCAGCCTGCCCGCGATTCGAGTGCGAAAGTGAATCTTCGCACCTGACCATCGCCGCAACGAGGCGCGCTGTTGAGGACGTACGCACGCCCCCATCATCATTCCGGCCCCGGCCTGCCGCAGGGGCCGCCCGGCCAAGCCTCACCGCGGAACCCCACCTAGAGATTCGAGTGTGTGGGCCCCACCCCCATCGTCTCAAGTAACGCACTCAGCGAAAACGCGATGTAACGCTCCAGCGCCGACTTCTTTTCCCGGCTGCGTGCCAGATCATGGCGCGCCTGAATCACCGCCAGCGGCGGCTCCGCCGCTGCGCCGAGAAGCTCCAGCGTTCGAGCCGCCTGCAACGCGGCATTGGCCTCGTCCCCCTGCAACTCTCGAAGCAACACCTCTCGAGCTGCGATGTCACCCACCGCCCCCAGCAAGGCTCCCGCGGCCTCGATGCGCACCGCGGATGAGCTGTCCGCCATCGCTCGCGTCAGCTCCGCGCGCGCTTGCCGCGCTCCTTCAGGGTTGGCAGCGAAGCCGATCGCGGCCCAGTAGCGCACCGCCGCATCGTCGTCCCGCAAACCTTCACGCTGCTGCACGACCGAACGCGGATTGCCCACCCGCTCCGCCATGATCAACACCCGGTGAAAGGGATACACTCCGGCACGCCGAACCGCATCGTAGAGTGCTCCCTCACCCGCCCTGGCGTGCGCATCTTCCTCGGCGAGAAAAGCCGCGTCCCGGATCTGCAGCAGCCACGTGCGCAATCCATCGCGCATGCGCGTTAAAGCAGCCGCTTGCTCGGCGTCAGGCGCGTCCGCCAAGTTTCGCAGCTGGTGCGGATCTTTCAACGTATCATATAACTCCTCCGGCGCGCGGGTCGGCGCCAGCCAAGAGGTCGCACCGCGGCCAAGTCTACCCTCGCGCGCCCGACTCAGAAGCATGCGCCGGAAATCACTCATGTCGGAATACGCCTCCGGCTGCGCCCAGGAAAGGTGCGGCCGAAAATTTCTAATATAGAGCCAGCGTTCGTCCCGCAGCGAACGGGCGGTATCATACGCTTCGTCCACCCGATCCCGGGCGCCTTCGACATAACGGCGGGGCGCGCCATCGGCGGCCCCCAGAAAAGCCGTACCTTGAAAGTGCGACGGAATTCGCACGCCCGCGAGGCTAAGCAAAGTCGGCGCAAAATCAACAAAGTTGACCAGCCGATCCACACTCGCACCCGGTGCGGCCGGCGCGAGATGCGCCCACTTGGAGGGAAACCGGATCAGCAGCGGCACCTGCATGCCGGAATCATACAGCAGGCGCTTGCCGCGCGGCATGCCCATGCCGTGATCGCCATAGAAAAATACAATGGTGTCGTCCGCCAGACCATCAGCCGTGAGCTCCGCGAGAATGGCGCCGGCCTTCCGATCCATCACCGTGACGCAATCGTAATACCGCGCCATGGCGGCGCGGGACTGCGAGGTGTCCGGATAATAGGGTGGCAGGATGACCCGCGCCGGATCAGCCCGCTCGGCCGACGTCAACTGACTGCCGATTTCACGCTCAAACTGTTCGGCCGGCCAGGCGCTGGCACGCGACTGATGCGACTCCATAAGATTAATCACCGCCATGAAGGGCTGACCCGGCGCCCGCTCACGCCAATGCGCCCTCGGTCCCTGGCTACTCCACCACTCCCGTGCCAGTTCGACTTCATTGCGCAGATTATAATCCGTCTTTACATTATTGGATGCAAAGTAGCCGGCTTCGCGCAGATAAACCGGATAGCCTTTGAACGTGGCGGGCAGCGTCATCTCACAGCGCAGGTGCGGATTCCCGAGCGAATTGGCATAGACGCCGGTGATCAATGTCGCCCGTGACGGCGCGCAAACAGGAGCAACGGCAAATGCCTTCGTATAGCGGACTGCCTGTTTAGCAAAGGCATCGAGATGGGGAGTGCGGGCAGACGTATCGCCGTAGGATCCGAGATTGGGGCTCAAATCCTCGGCGGTGATCCAGAGTATGTTGGGACGATCGGCCGCGAAACTCACCGCGAGGGAGAGAAGGCCAACCAGGAAACAGCGCGTTTTCAAAAGCATGGAAATGAGGACGAAAATGGAGACAACAAGCGAAGAGAGGTACCTTTGAGGGCAGCCACGCAACCGGCGTGGCGGCATTCCGAGTGAGGACCTCACTCGTGCGGCGTTCAAGGTTCGATCTTAAACTCAGGCGGGACGGATCACGATTTCCGGCCGCCCCGGATCCAAGTCTGGAACGGACCGTTCCCGGGTCATGCAACGCCGAGCCGGTTGATCCCCCATTTGCGCGCGGGCCGTCCCCGCTCTCTCGAAGCGGGAAAGCTCCTGCACGCAGATTCGGCCACAACCCTATAGCGCTCACCACGGGATTACTCCATAATCGCCGGACTCGGTATTAGAAATATATAACAAACGGAGAACTCATTCATGCTTACTTGGGCCATAATTTTTGCAGTCATCGCTCTCATCGCGGGAGCATTGGGATTTGGCGGTATCGCGGGCGCAGCCGCAGGGATCGCTAAGATCCTCTTCTACATCTTTCTCGTGATTTTTCTGGTTCTCATTGTTCTGGCCTTAATGGGTGGAGCAGCAGTCACCTAGCTTCCCGCGACATTCTCGGGCGGTTCTATCATAATAGTCGCGGACGCCCCCCCCGAGAGCCAGTCGAGAGGCTCCAACCAAGGCGTCGCTCACCGGAGGGTCGCACGCCGCACCCATTCTACATGCAGAATGGACCAAACGGGTTGCCGTGTTACGCACGGCGCCCCAGAGGCTCATTGATCCAGCACGTTCGCCCGTTCCGTCGCCGGCAATAGGCAGGCCACCGTGGTGCCTTCCTGCGGACGTGATTCGATTGCGAGCGAGCCGCCGTGGCGGCGGATGACAACGCGACAGATCGTCAGACCCAATCCCATCCCTTTCTGCGAGCCACGCTGCTTGGTGGAGAAATAAGGATCGAACACTTTGGCCATCACGTCGGGTGTAATCCCGACGCCCTCATCCGTCACACAGATACGCACCCATTCGCCGCCGCTCTTCGCCGGCCCGGACGCAATCGGCTGAAGAACGTTATCCGCGCGCACCGTCACCGTCCCATGGGCAGGCAGCGCTTCCCGGGCATTCAAGATCAAGCTCCGAATCACTTGGGCAAATTGGGCCGCGTCCACCTCGGCGCGCCGGAGATCGGCGGCGATTTGAAGGTCACACTTCAGTTCGGAACAACGAGTGCCGCGTTCGTCGCGTCTTTCAAAATTTCTTTGAGGTCAACGACAGTACGCGTGGCGCGTGCGTTGCCCGAAAAGGCGATCAGCTGGTCGGTGAGTGCTTTGGCGACATCAACAATCTCGATCGCCCGCTGCAAGTTCTGCGCCTGCATGGGATTGATGGCGCCACCCAGCCGAACCATGTCGAGATTCAGGGCCAGACCGGTGAGCAAATTGTTGAAATCGTGAGCAACCCCACCCGCAAGAATCCCGGTGGATTCCAATTTGCTCATCACCAATTGTTCGTGATCCATCTGACGCCGCTCGGTAACATCGCGAGCCACCGCAAAGACCGTCGCCGCCCCGGACTCGGGCACCGACTGCCAGGAGAGCCATCGGTAGGACCCATCCTTGCAGCGATAGCGATTTTCCAAACCTGTAACGAGCGTCCCCTTGGCGAGGCCCGCTCGCGCCTGAAGGGTGAGCTCGCGGTCGTCCGGATGCATGAAATCCGCCACCGGACGCGAGAGGAGCTCCGCTTCCGTCCAACCCAGGACGCGGGTCCACGACGGGTTGACACGCCGGAGATAGCCGTCGAAACCCGCCACGCACAGCAGGTCCAGTGAGAGATTAAACAGCCGGGTCAAGTCGGCTTCAGGGCTCGAAGGAACACCCACCGGAACGCCTTGAGAATCACCAAGCGGCTGCATTAATGGAGTTCAGTCGAGCGCGGCGCGTGCTGCAAACCCGATCTGGTCCGGCCGACGCCTGAGACGTTCGCTCGACACCACATCGCGACCCATGTTTCGAACTCGGATTGCACGGGCGCGAGAAGTTGATTTGTTCTCTCACCGAGCATCGAACCGGCCGCTCATGGCCGGATGACGCCCACTCTTCCCATGCCCCGATTCCTCATTCCCCGCCTTCCTTCGTCCAATGCGCCGGTGTCTGCTGCGGCCCCACGAAGCCGTTTTTCAGCCCGCGTTCGGCTGGCCTGCATCGTGGCCGTGGCGTCGCTCGGGGCGAATTCGACGTGGGCGCAGTTGGGCGCCCGGCCGACGGAACAGTGGTTGAAGACGCTGGATTCGGCCAACCGGATTGCGAAGCTCAAGGTGGAGGACGTCATCTCCGCGTTGAAGCTCAAACCGGGTGCCGTGGTGGCGGATGTCGGCGCGGGCTCCGGGGCGTTTACCATGCCCCTGGCGAATGCGGTCTCGGCTTCCGGAAAGGTATACGCGATTGATATAGATCAGGGGCTGGTCGACCATATAGCGCAAAAGGCCCGCGAACAAAAGGCGACCAACGTCAAGGCTGTGCTGGGTTCGTTTACCGACCCGAAACTGCCCGCGCGTGATGTCGATGTGGCCTTCATCTACGACGTGCTGCACCACATTGAAAACCGCACTGGATACCTCAAAAATCTCGCGACCTATCTCAAACCATCGGGACGCATCGCGGTGATCGATTTTCATCCCGAACTTGGCCCCCACAAAAACGACCCCTCCCTCCAGGTCACCCGCGACCAAGCGAAGGCTTGGATGGCGGCCATCGGGTTCAAGCCCTCCGAGGAACATATGCTGTACCAAGATAAATGGTACGTGGTGTATTCGAGGTGAGCCCACACCGATCACCGGAACAAGAGTTGGCCGTAGAGGGATCAACCGGCCTCCTCCGCCGCGTGACTAACCCGTTGTGATCCGGACGTGACGAATGCAGCGAGCACGCCCCGAAGCTCGGCAAGCTTCACGGGTTTGGAAAGAAACTCGTTCATGCCCGCATCCAGACACCGTTGCCGCTCTTCCGGGAGGGCCGCCGCCGTCAGGGCCACGATGGGACTCGCTGCCACTTGACGCCGGATCGGGTCGGCATCTCCCGCCCAACGGCGCAGACGGCGCGTCGCTTCCCAGCCATCCAGATTTGGCATGTGGCAGTCCATCAAAATCAAATCCGGCACGGGCGCGGACGCCAGGGCCACCAGGGCTTGGGCTCCATCATGCGCCATGGTATAGCGGCAACCGAGCTGGGTCAGTTGCGCTCCGAGCAAGCTGCGGTTCACCTGGTTATCCTCCACAATCAGCACGTTTAAACCAAGGGGATCCAACGAGCCAATCGTCGGCGTTCGCGCCTCGGGCGGTGTGGCAACCGGCAGGTCGAGGGTGAAAAAGAATCGCGAGCCCCGCCCTTCGACGCTCTCCACTTCAAGACGGCCACCCATCAGTCGAACCAGGTGCGAACTGATCGCCAAGCCCAGGCCAGTGCCACCAAAACGCCGGGTTGTCGACGAGTCCGCCTGACTGAAGCGCTCGAAAACGCGGCGTTGGGTGTCGGGATCCATGCCGATGCCCGTATCAATTACTTCGAAGGTCACCGGTATTGGATTGGCGGCCGGAGCCAGCGAACGGACCCTGACATCAACCCGACCACCCGCGGGCGTAAACTTCACCGCGTTCGCCGCGAGGTTTAATAAAACCTGCCGGATCCGATAGGGATCGCCGCCCACATAGCTCGAGAGCTCCGGCGGGACGTCAAACCGCAGCGCGACATTGGCAGCTGCCGCAGGCTGCTCCAGCAGCGCAACGGTGTCGGAAACCAACGCGCGGAGCTCGATCGAGCGCTGTTCAAGGGAGAGCTGGCCGGCTTCGATTTTTGAAAAGTCGAGAATGTCGCTTAGCAGCTTCAACAACAAATCCCCCGAGTCGGCAATGATCCGCACATGTTCCGCCACCGCGGGCGACAAATCCGGCCGGGTGCGGAGCAGATCCGACGATCCAATGATTCCGTTGAGCGGGGTCCGGATTTCATGACTCATGTTGGCCAGAAACTCACTCTTGGCGCGCGACGATTCCTGGGCCCGGAAGGAAGCGCTTTCCAGCTCGCGAGTCCGTTCAGAAACCAGGCGCTCGAGATTGGCGTTCACGACCTGAGTCTCCCCCAGCGCCTCCTCACTGTGCGCTTGGGCGGCGAGAATCATTTGTGTGAGCGTAACGCCGAGAACAAAAACAAAGCCCACGGCGAACAGCCCATCGCGCATGAGTGTATCCGCCGAAAACCCCAGCGATCCTGCGATGGAGTCGTGGTCCAGGACGTGAAAATGCAGCCACACCTGCGCTGCGACCACAATGACCAACACCAGAACGGAAACCTGGCGTGAGGCAAAGACGAGGGTCAGCAGCAGGAACACCAAATCGAATGCGAACATCTGAATGGCCACGCTCAACGGTTCGCGGAAGCTCGGTGCGAGCAGGAGCACGGCATGGGTTGGTATGATTAACGCCAAGGCCAGTCCATTACCCGCGCGCTCAAGCCGGCCACGAAACACTTGATGCACCGCAACGAGCGCGCCCACCAGGATACAGGCATTGATCACCAGTCGTCGTGGGATCTCCGGCGGCTGCACCCAAATCATCTTCAAGACATTCAGGGGAACCCAGACCACCAGCAGCACGGTGAACGCAGCGAGCAGTCGCGCTTTTAACCTCACGAAATACGAGCGGCTTCCGTAGACGCCGTCGATGCGAGCGACGAAGGCAGCGTAAGATCTGGACAGCGGACCGAACATTGGTTCGGCGGACGCAAACAGAAGAGAGGTCGCCCGCCGAGCGAAAGTGCATTCCAGCGAAGGTGCGCGATGCAAGCCACCGAGAGCCCGCATCGCGCCCGTGCTCACCTGCCCCCAAAACAACTACAGACTATCAAGCACTTGGAATATACTCAGGCACTCTCCCGGAGCACGTGATAACAAGCGTGTAAAATTCAAAACCATGCCGGGACTTGACGTGTCCGACACCTAAAGCTGCGCCGTTTAGTTGATCCGCAACCAGGAGCGATCGCGGGTTAAACCCACAATCAGAATACCGCTGAACTACTTGTGATTCTTATGCTCGTCGCTCGCGGGCGTGCCCTTTGTCGCCACGGCCGACTTCGGGGGATTGATCATGATGTGCGCGCGATGCGTGCCCGGATTCATGATCCATGGCGCTCCATCGGAGATGGGTGTCAGCGGAATTCCCGTCGATTCAGGCGTGGCGAAGGGAATATAAATAACGTACCGCGTATACAAATCCGTCACCTCACCCGTGGCTTCATTGACCGTTCCGGTTGCGACATTCAAGAGGCTCTTGTCCGGCAGGGGCAGCTTCCCGGATTTCACTTCAACTTCGCGAATTTTGAAAACCTCGGCCGCATTCCTGCCCTCGGCCGTCAAGGCGCGACCGCGAGCCATGAACGGTTCCAAATCCTTATGGTAACATGCCACGCTGAATCCCTTCTGCTTGGGATTGTCGGCTAGACAGATGAAGTTGTTGGACCCTTCACGCAGCATCACCACCGCCCCGCTGGCATCATAACCCAGAACCGTCGCACCGCCACGTTCGGCCATGGGCGCAGCCAGCACCGCCGTCTTGATCTGCCACGCGTTGGAGGGAACCTCAGCCGCGTGGGAGAGGGAAGCGGCACCGATGGCCGCATAAAACAAAACCGTACGTAGATTCATGGGACGAGAGGAGCTCGGAGAAACATATAGCGTTAGGTGAAGCGAGGGTCAGCAGCGGAAAACTATTTACCTCCGCTGCGGTTGATCGAAGCCCCGCGACGCCAACTCGGCAGTGCGGACAAAAACGCGGGGTAAACAGAGTGTGGCCCCGCGCGAATCCAAGGCAAGCCACGAAGCGTGGCCCCGGCGCGTTCTCCGGAGACCCCTAGGCCCCAAAACACTCCCAGCACGAGTAGTCTGTTTCTGCTTATCGTTGATTCTAAGGGGATAACATCCTGAAAAACGAATCAACGCTATGCGCGAGCTCAAGCACAACTGCTAAAAGGCCCGATTAAAACCCAAGCCGAAGGGAGAATGCAGTCAGCGATCGATTGATGTGCTTTCTGTCTTATTCATCACAGCGCGGATTGCGGACTTTGGCTTCGACGGAGACTACCGCTGGTATCCGAATCAGTAGCCTTGGCCGCTATGCTGCAAACGGGAAACGCGAAGCTCACGCGCCAGTTTCAGCGTGACGCTCGCCCTCCGCGGGGTCAAGCGCCTCGTCCCAAAGGATGATCGATATGGTCCAATCCACACTGTCACTTAATTCGTGACACTCTTAGTTCAGCGCTCCGCGGGAAGCGTCACGTATCAAGTGACATTGTGGCTTTAAAAATCCGCTCCAGCCAAAG
Source organism: Opitutales bacterium (assembly GCA_038320495.1). Classification (GTDB taxonomy): domain Bacteria; phylum Verrucomicrobiota; class Verrucomicrobiia; order Opitutales; family Opitutaceae; genus ER46. Next base: position 14,960 of record JBBQEG010000058.1, read on the forward strand.
CAAATCCCGGCCGGCGCGGCGAGCCTGTACCCAGGCAAGGAGGTGAAGGGTGCGCTCGGCGTCGGGACACGCTGTAGTATCGTATAGACTGCGCGCGCAATGTCACTTGTTACGTGACATCTCCGCTGCGCGGCACCGTTGAGCGAGCCCGGATATCCTCGAGCGGCAAACTCCATTGTCACGTATTGCGTGACATTATGCCGCGGGAGGCAGTTGCCGACCACGACGGTTGCGAAGGTGGTGAGGGGCTGAACGCTCGCGCGCTTTTCAGCGCCATCGATTCCGAGGCCTCGATGGACGCTGCGATTGCTCGTGGGCGGCCGACGACGTTCGCCATTATCGCCGACTCACTTGGGTTGCATAGGAAACGCATGCAGAACGGTTCCGAGGCCAGCTATCCTTTCGCTGTGAGCGCGGGGAGGCCGCATCCCGATTCGAGCCTGTACAGCACTTTCGGGGTCGCCACAGTATAGCCGCGTCCAGCTTCGCGGCTAATCCCTCCATGAAAATATTCAACCTGATATACTCCATCGTACGCTCCGCGGTTTGGACCGGCGCCCTCATCACCGGATCGCACGCCGCCGCCGAGGCAGGCGCGAGGCCGCAGCCCAACGTGATTCTCCTGCTCCTCGACGACGCGGGCTGGACCGATACCGGAGGCTTCGGCGGACGCATGCAGACACCCACCTTCGACCGGCTAGGCACCGAGGGCATGCGCTTTACGGATTGTCATGCCGCCGCACCGAATTGTTCACCGTCGCGCGCGGGGATTCTCACTGGGCGGAATCCAACGCGGGTCGGGATTTATAGTTACCTGCCGGAGAATCATCCCATGCACCTGCCGGCAGAAGAAATCACGGTGGCGGAACTCGCCCGCGGCGCGGGTTACCGCACGGGGCACTTCGGAAAATGGCACGTTTCCGATCTCGATAATAAAACTCAGCCGGGACCACTCGAACAAGGTTTTGATTACACTCTCGCGACCAGCAATAATGCGGCACCGAGCCATCGCGATCCGGTGAATTTCGTGCGTAACGGCAAACCCGTGGGAAAGATCGAAGGCTACTCGTGTCAGATCGTGGTGGACGAAGCACTGGCTTGGTTAAAGGGAATCGGAGCGTCCGAGAAAAAGGCCGCCCCCTTCCTCGCCTGTCTCTGGTTTCACGAACCCCATACACCGATCGCTTCTCCACCGGAATTGGTGGCGGCGTATCGGGATCGTTATCCGGGCATTTCCCCGCGCGAAGCGACATATCTCGCCAATGTCGAGAACGTGGATCGCGCCGTCGGACGCCTGCTCGCGCAGCTTGATCAATGGGCACTGGCCGACGACACCGTGATTTGGTTCACCTCTGACAATGGACCGGTGAGCGCGTCGTCCCGCGGTGAGTTGCGCGGGCTGAAATCCAACGTCTGGGAAGGCGGCCATCGCGTGCCCGGATTAGTCCGCTGGCCTGGTCGCGTTGCGGCGGGAAGCCATTGTGACGTGCCCGTGAGCGGAATCGATTTTCTCCCCACCTTCTGCGCGCTGGCTGGCATCGAGCCACCGCGCGACCGAGTCATCGACGGCGTCAGCCTGCTGCCACTTTGGTTGGGCCAACCGAATACGTTTCGGCGCGACACGCCGCTTTATTGGAATTTCTACCGGCTCAATCCCTCGCTCGCGATCAGAGACGGCGATTGGGCGCTGGTCGCCCGCACCGACGACGCGGAGCGACCCAAGGCGCATCAATTATTGCGCGAGGACATGCCGTATGTGCGCGCGGCGAAACCGAATCAATTCGAGTTATATAATGTCAGGAGGGATCCGGGTCAGACGAAGGATCTTTCGTCTCAACATCCCGCCCAACTCGAACGACTAAAACAACGCCTCCTCAAGCTCCACCGCGAAATCATGGAAGAGGGCGTCGCCTGGGACATCCCCGCCGATTACCTCTCCGACGCGCCCCGCCGTTTGTGGGATTGATTGCTACCGGCCTCCTACAGCTGCACTGCGGCACTGACCGATTTGAAACCCGGTGCCTCACCCGGGGCTTTCGGCAATGCTACGGTCGGCAAGCACCCGTCTGGCCCATGAACTTACGGATTCGACCATCCGCGTTCTTGCCAAAACCGCCCGATCTCGTCGTGCTGATCTCCCCCATGAAGATCCCAATCCTTACCCTCTCCGCGCTCTTCACCGCCACCGCTTTCGGCGCCGAGGATCCTTATCCCACCGGTTACTCCGATACGCCCTTTATTCCCGGCACCGAATGGCGGGTGCATGACATCAAACGGCCAGCGCCGCCCGTTGTACGCCCTGGCGCCAAGCCCGGCGATGCGCCGGCGGACGCGATCATCCTCTTCGACGGGAAAGACACGTCGCAGTTTTATTCCCGCAAAAAGGATGACCCCAATCGTTACCCGTCACCTTGGAAAATCGAGAATGGCGAGTTGCTCGTGAATGGCGGGGATGGCTGGACGAAGCTGGAGTTTGCCAGCTGTCAGCTCCATCTCGAGTGGAAGAGCGCCGCGTCGGGCCAGTTGGGCAAGTCGCAAAAGAAAGGCAACGGCGGGGTCTTCTTCATGGATCGTTATGAAAGCCAGATTCTCGACACCGATAACAACCCAACCTATGCAGACGGCATGGTCGGCGCGGTCTACGGCCAGACTCCTCCGATGGTGAACGCCGTGCGCAAAGCGGGCGAATGGCAGACCTACGATATCATATTCACCGCGCCCAAACTGAAGGACGGCAAAGTCGTCGCACCGGCCCGGATCACCACCTTCGTCAACGGCATCCTGGTGCAGAACAACACCGAAATCATGGGACCGACCATGCACAAGAAGACCACCAGCTATGATGGCACATTTCCGGAGAAAGCGCCGTTTCGTTTTCAAGATCACAAGAACGATCCCCCGATCCGGATGCGCAACATCTGGGTGCGGCCATTGCCCTGAGCTCGCTGGCCGGCGCTGCGTGGCGTCGCTCCGGGCCTTGTCGTCCGCGACAAATCGAGCCGCTAAGCGAGATTATGCATCGGAAATCTCGGATCTGTTATGGAATCGATCGTGCAGTCGCCACTGAAGGAGCCGTTTCCGGCTGCACTCATTTTGCGGAAATGCATCTTGAGAAAGTCGTGGCTAAATAGGGAAAGTCACAGTGGGGAATGAATGGAATTTTCCGACTGCAATCGCAGGCTTCAGCCACCCAAATCAGAGTGGAATTTTCTGATCTTTCCTCTTGGTTTGTGAGCTGGACAACAGCCGATTCTGCCGTCTCGTTGGACTACGCCAACCGCCCCCCGGGTTTTCCCGAACACACCGCTCACCGGCTCTCCCCAAGCAGGAGCCTTTCAGTCTTCCCCTGCTGTCAAGTACCCAACCCGTATGATGAAAACCGATGCCCCGCTCCGTAACTGGCCCCGTTTTATGCTCGTGGTCGCCATCCTGTTTGGCGCAGCCCACCTCAGCTTCGCCCAAACGACTGGCGTAGGCACCATTGAAGGCCGCGTCCTGAATAATCGAAGCGGAGAATATCTGGCCAACGCCCGCGTGACCGTGGCCGGAACCTCGCTCGAAACCTTTACCGATTCAGATGGCAACTACCGCTTAACAAATGTTCCGGTCGGTCCCGTCAGCGTCACGATGTTTTTCACTGGCCTCCCGGCGCAAACAACCGCCGTCACCGTCGCCGCTCTTCAAACCGTGCGACACGACGTGACCCTCGGCGCCACGGACGCAGGTCCGGGCGGAGGGGTAGTGAAACTCGATGAGTTTCGGGTCGAGACGTCTCGCGAAATGGATGCAGCCGCCCTCGCGATCAATGAACAACGTTTCGCGTCCAATATCAAAAATGTGGTTTCAGCTGATGAGTTCGGCAATGTTGCGGAAGGCAACGTCGCCGAGTTCCTCAAGTTTCTCCCGGGAGTCACCATCGACTACACCGGGGGCAACGCTCGCGACATCTCGCTCAACGGTGTACCCTCGAACAATGTGCCGGTGACGGTTGATGGCTTTGGCGTCGCGGCCGCGGCCAACGGCGGCACAGGCCGCGCCGTGCAATCCGACATGATCTCAATCAACAATCTCTCGCGCATCGAGGTGTCGTTTTCGCCCACGCCCGAGTCACAAGGTTCGGCGCTGGCCGGATCCGTCAACATGGTGCCGCGGAGCTCGTTTGAGCGTGCCAAGCCGATCTTCAATGCGAGCGCTTATGTGATG
>JBBQEG010000059.1:0-19024 GCA_038320495.1 Opitutales bacterium
GTGACAGCGGAGTGCTCGCGGTGGCGGTGGAGCCGCCCGACTGGCGGGACAACGCGATTGCTGCGACCGCGGCGACGGCGGCGCAGGCGAGAAAGAGCGGCGCGCTCGCCTTGGTGGCCTGCATCAGCCCGGCGGATACACCGGCCGCAATGGCCCACCCGAGCTGACCGCGACGCCACCAGAGCACGACGAACAGAAAGGTCGTCAGCGTGAACGTGACCAGGAGCGTCTCCTGCACGAAATAACGGCTGTAGTAGACCGAGGGTGGCGAAACCGCGAGGAATGCGGCTGCGGCCAACCCGAGCCATGATGGCGCGGCCCGTCCTCGTATGTCGGTGGGCGCAGCCGTAATTCCGTCGCGTGTCGCCGCCCGGCTGGTGCCGGCGGTTGCGAGCACGGCGATCAGCAAAACGGATACGGTGCCGAAGAACGCCGGAACGAGGCGAACCGTGGTCTCGGTGAGGGCGGCGAGGGTGTTTTCGCCGCGGATCCACGCCACGGCGGCTCCCGCGAAGTAGAGGGTGGGGCCATGGTGATCGCGCGGATCGAAGGCATAGCGGCCCGACTCGATCAGTTCACCGAGTTTCACGGCCTGGTTCGCCTCGTCTGCGTGCATCGGCCGGTTGTCGAGGTCGCGGGCGCGCAGCCAGAAAGCCACGGCCACAATGATCGCCAGGGTCAACCAGCGGAGGAGGGAAGTCGGGGCGGAACGCACTGCGGACAGCAAAGACGGTTTTCCGCCGAGAGCGAAGCGCAGAAACCGGCAGACCGCGTTAAATGCTTCGTCTCGCGGCGGTGCGGTTTCGGCTCCAGCTGGTTGGTATGCTCAAGTGCTTTTCACCGCCTTGGCAAGTTTTGCGCTATAGCACCGCCGTGAGTAGCTCGTGGAATAGGCTCCTGGGAGCATCTCGCCGATTATGACCGCCCATAGGACACCTTGGACGAACAGGTGCAGGGTGACCGCGAATGTAAACGCTCGTCGGTTGAAGCTTTGGCAGTTCATCGTTGCCGCCCGAACATTGTGAAACGCGCGTCCCGGCACGACCAGTTTCATGTCGCATCTGCGACATGAAACTGGTCGTGCCCCGCGGCGGTCATGTCTTTCATTCGAGCTGATTCCGTCGACTGGCGGGCGAGGCACAGTCCCGACCAGGCAGGCAAGGGAGGCCGCACTGACTATCGGTGGAATGAACAGATTAGTCTTTTCCAGAAGGCCTCTTCAGCGTCGAGGAGGCGCTTGATATAGGCTTCGTCGCGCCGCACCTCGAGGCGCACAGGGGGATAAGGTGGGAAGTAGTACCAGAGGTCGATCACCGGCAGGCCGGTGACGGCGAGCACATGTTGCAACTGGCCCACGTGGTGTCGCGACGGGCGTTGGGACTCCGCGGCTCGGCGATAGGCGGAAGGCCCGCATTTGATTTCAACCAAGTGTTCGCCGTCGGCGGAAATCCCGTCTAGACTCGCCCGGAGCCAAGCGCGTTCGAGGTTTTGTAGACAGGCTGGTTCCAAATGAATTCCGGCTTGTATACAGTACTGGGCGCGCGCGAGTGGCTCGAGGGCCTTGCCCTGCGTCCGGGCAAAATTTCGTTCGGCCGGTTGCGTCGGTTGCTGCTTTTCCGAGAGCAGCCCTTCCGCGGTCTTGAACGGATTCTCGCCCATGATGGTCGCGGCGTCGGAAGAGCCGATACCGCCTCGCCGCCACTCGCTCCAGGCATCTGTCCCTTCAGTCAGGTCAATGACTTCGTAGGGGCGCGGCATGAAAACGGGATAATTTCTTAACTCGCTAGGCTTCTACGCGTTTCCGGGGCGAACTTCGCGAAGTCTGCGTAAGTCGATTGTTCTCTTCTGGTCAGCTTGTGGGATCGGGCGGTGTTTCTGCGTCGAGGGCGTGCGAGAGGATGAGCTTCGAGAACGAGCCCTCGCTTGGGTTTGCGAGGCGCTGGCGGAGTTCATCATCGAAGGCAGCACGATTGAACCCTGGCTGATTTTTCAATGCCGCGACGATAGCCAGGATGGCGACACCGACTTCGGTGAATTTCTCGGAAAGGACTTTTGCAAGGTGGTCGTGATCGTGTTCGCTCATAATGAATCTAAAGCTGGGGTCCCTGGGCCGGGTTGTACAGCGGCATGGTGGAGAATGAGCCCGAAATGCGGGGGCCGGGTGTCTGCGAATGGCGCTTAACATAGTTCGGGAAATAAGACGGAGACAGGCAGGAATGCCTGTGCCACGTTTTCCGGTCCATCGGACGAGTGACGTGCCGCGGTCCGATCGTGAGGCTCGCCGACGCTTTTGGCACCTACAGTTTACGGCGGGCCATCCAGTGACTTCGGGACTGCGGTGGGCGCGGCACTCACGTTGAAGAATAACACGTAATCGGGCGGGACAAACGCGGCCGGCTCGGCAACGTGGCGGGGTGTCGTTGAACCAGAGCCGTCTTCCGTGGATCGCCTATGCCGAATTGACGGCGTTGTTTTTCATGCAAGGCGCGGCGTTGGGCATGTGGTTTGTGCCGCTGAGCAATGTGCTCGATGCGCATGGGCTGCAGGCCATCAAGCCGTATGCGTTCGCCACCTCGGGCATCGCGGCCTTCATCTCGCCGCTGTTTTTTGGGGCAGTGGCAGACCGGCATGCTTCGCCCGTCGTGGTCTTGCGAGGGCTCGCCGTGGCCACGGCGGGGGCGATGACGCTGGCGGCGTTCGCGATCCAAGGAGGCAATCCCTGGCTGGTTCTCGGGGCGATCCAGCTGCACGCGTTGAGTTCGGCTCCGGCATGGAGCATTGCGGCGACGGTGGTGTTTTCGAGCCTGCGGAACGCGCGGCGCGAGTTTGGTCCGATCCGTGCGGTTGCCACGCTGGGGTGGATGGCGGGCTGCTGGTTGGTCAGTGCCTTGAATGCCGATGCGTCCATCCGCGCGGGATTTTTCGGCGCGGTGGCCTGGTTAATCGTCGCGGGTTTGACGTTTCTGTTGCCACGTCGGGAGCCGCCGCGTGCGGTTGTGTCGCTTACTTTGCGGGAGCGGTTCGGGCTGGATGCGCTATCGTTACTTAGAAACAGCGATCACCGCGTCGTGTTCATTACAGCGGCGCTTTTTAATATATCACTTGCGGCGTTCTATCCGTACACGCCGCCTCATTTACGCGAACTTGGGTTCACCCATACGTCCTCGTGGATGAGCCTAGGTCAGGTGACCGAGATCGTCGCCATGCTGGCGTTGGCGCGGCTGCTCACGCGCTGGCGGCTGAAATGGATTATTGTCACGGGGCTTCTGATCGGGGTGGTGCGCTTCGCGCTTTCCGCGGTGGATGAACGGGCGTGGCTCCTGGTGAGCATCTCGCTGCACGGCGCCTCGTACACGCTGGTGGCGATCACCGCGCAAATTTATCTGGAGCAGCGGGTCGATCCTGCCTGGCGGGCGCGGGCGCAGGCGTTGCTGTCGCTCATGGTAAGTGGCGTGGGTAATCTGGCGGGTTATTTGGGAGCAGGATGGTGGTTCGCGAAAACAACTGCGGAATCGGGACAGCATTGGACGCACTTTTGGCTGGGACTGGCGGCGGTATCTGGGGCGGTGGGCGTGTACTTTCTCGCGGCTTATCGGGGTCGGGGAACGTCGGAGCGGATATGAGGAGGGATCGGACCTGGGAGCGCTGCTGGGGCGCCGGCGAGTGACACTCGCGGCGCAATCTACTGAGGTTTCATCTTGAGCCGGAAGCTTGGCCCGGCATTGCTTGAGGTGACCTATGAATCTCTTTCCGTTGGCTTTAGCCGTGATCGCGCTCGGTACCCCGGGATTTTCGCAATCGATTCCGTTGGGAGAGATTGTGGGCAGCGATCGCTCCATTCGAGATCCTCTATATAAAGTGACGGCGCTTTATCCGGCAGACTGGGTTGTTCGCGGAGTCACCCGCTGGGGGGATCGGGAAACAACGCTGTTCCTCGGGGAACCAACCCAGACGGGTTTCGCTTCGTTGTATTATCGTATTCCCTTGAATCCACGACCGGTCCTCGACTTGGAAATGTATTTGCGCGAGGAGGCGAAAAAGAAAACTCAACAACGGATCGAGGGAGGTCTCGCCGACTATGGGATCGTGGCCGAGAGTTTTTCCTTTCGACTCGTGGGGGACCTACCCGCGCTAAGCTACGTTGCTCGTTTCACGGTGAGCAGCACGACGTATGGAGAGTATTTTGTGCGAGTGTTAAGCTCGAGGGGCGAAGCCTTGTTTTTCCTGCGGGCACCGCTCGAGCAGTTTGAGCCCTTGCGGATTGCATTTGAAACCATGGTCGAATCCGTGCGGTTGCCCTAGGAGGGCAAATCCGGGTTGCGGGTGCAGGAGCGGTCGCCGCGACGAATTCGCTGCGTGAGCCTTGGATAAATTCCCGAGGAACTGCTCGCCTCTCCTTTCCGTTTACGACAGGGTGCCTCCATGACCACCGTTGCGCGCTTTCTCACCCTTGATCAGGCGTTGTTAATGAGGTCGATGCTTGAAGGATGCGGGATCAAGGCTTACGTCCCCGATGAATTCGCGGCGCAGACAGATCCCGTGATTTTCATGGGCAGCATGAATAGTATTCGGGTCCAGGTGGACGATGACGACGCGATTGCGGCCCGCACGATCCTCGCTCAGAACGGGATCACGGCTGAAACCTGAGCATCGCTCCTATACCGGATTGGAGGTGACCGATCAGGGTGTCCCATTGGACGAAAACATGCTTCACGATGCTTCGATCGTGTCACACTTACCTGTGAAAAACCTATCCGTGTTTAGGGCGTGAGATCTCAGTCGATGCCGGGAACTTCGTTATTTCGCAACGCTGCCTTGTCCGAAGATCGCGTGAGGATGGAGGGCGCCCATGTCGAGGTACTGTCGTAGCCAGGACGACTCAGTACGCCCGCCGTCGGATCGCGCGTGGGGAGGAGGCGATTTGCCATTGCCGTCAAATGCGCGGTTGTCTCGGGGAGAAGTTCGTTTAAAAGGACGGCCAGTTTTGCCGGCCATCCGAGCACGACGCGGGCGGTTCCGTGGCGGCAGGCGGCGACGATTTTTCGACCGGCGCGCTGCGCGTTCATCGAGAGCAGCGGCAATGAGTCGGTGACCGCAAACCAGGCATGCTCCTGCCGGTGGCGGCCTTTAAACATCGCGTTGCGCGGCGAACCGGTGCGCATCAGGCCGGGGCAGACGGTCGTGACGAGAATGCGATCGCGGTGCAATTCGGCGCGAAGTCCTTCCGACAATCCGACCAAGGCGAATTTGCTCGCTGAATAGGGGAGCAAATGGGGAACGGCGATCTTCCCGCCAACCGACGCTATATTAACAATGCGACCGCCACCCACGCGGCGCAGGTGGGGCGTAACGGCGAGCGTTAGGAAGAGCGGTCCGAAAAAATGCACGGCCATCGCGTCTTCGAAGTCCTGAAGCGTCATATGCTCGAGGGGACCCACTTGAATGACCCCGGCATTGTTGACGAGCACGTCGATGCGCCCGAACCGCTCCGCGATCAGTTGGACCGCCCGTCCTACTTGCAATCGATCGCGAACGTCACACGGCACGGCCAAAACGCGTGCGCCGCGCGCGGCCAACTCGCGCTCCGCCTCCTGTAACTCCCCTTCGTGGCGTGCCAGCAGGGCGATTGCCGCGCCTTCCTTGGCAAACTCACGGGCGAGGACAAGACCGAGTCCGCGGGAGCCGCCCGTGATGATTACCGTGCGACCACGAAACGAATACGTCGGTCGGCGAGCGGCCACCGCCATGGCCAAACCGGCGGCCGCGCCGAGGACCAATCCGAACGACAGACCCGAGCGGCGTGGCGCGATTGCGGGTGAACGCTGGCGCAGTCCGGCGTGTTGCCGGTCAGTGGGGACGAGGGGGATTTCAGGATTCATAAGGTGACATTCGGCCGGAGCCTCACGGGGCTTTTCGAGGGATAGTTTGGGCTGACGCTGTAACCGGCGCCATCGGATCATCTGCGTGAAACCGGATGGGAGGTTCTCCATTCATCCGAACGGGTACCCGGCCTTGGCGATAAAGCCGCATTCGGGCGCGAGGTTTCCGACAATGGTCTTGAGCTAGATGAACCGGCTCTCACAGTGTGACGGGTGCCGGACCTCCCCGGCCAGGGTCACCCCCGCTGTATCCATGATCTGTACCCTTGCGCCCGAGAGCTCCGACGCGGAAGCGCGGGTCCCGCTCACTCCCAGCACCGCTCAGGAACTCGGCAAACTCGGAATCGAGGTGCAGGCTGCACCCGGTTTGGGTCGCGCCAGTCACTACGCCGATACCGATTATCAGGCCGCAGGTGTGAGGTTGACCGATGATATAGCCGGTGCGCTGGCACAGGCCGATCTCGTGCTCCGGGTGAACAAGCCCTCGGTGGCCGATATTGCCCGAATGAAGCGCGGCGCGGTGCACCTCAGTTTCCTCGATCCCTTCAATGAACGCGGATTGATTGCGGCGTTCGCGGACGCAGGGGTGACGGCGATCAGTCTGGAAATGATTCCCCGCACGACGCTCGCGCAGAAGATGGATGCGCTCAGTTCCCAGGCCAGTCTCGCTGGTTATGCGGCGGTAATCGAGGCGGCGCAGCGCTTGCGCAAAGTGCTTCCGATGATGATGACGCCCGCCGGCACGATCATGCCCGCGCGGGTATTTGTGATCGGCGCGGGCGTGGCGGGTTTACAGGCAATTGCCACCGCGAAGCGATTGGGCGCGCGGGTAGAAGCCTTCGACACCCGGCCGGTCGTTGAAGAACAAGTACGGTCACTCGGGGCCAAATTTGTGAAGATCGATCTAGGCCAGACCGCGCAAACCGCGGGCGGCTATGCCCAGGCCTTGACGCCCGAGCAAATCGCGCGGCAGCAGGCGGGGATGGCGAAACTTTGTGCCCAATCCGATATCGTGATCACGACCGCCAAGGTATTCGGCCGCAAAGCGCCTCGCCTGGTCACTCAGGCAATGCTGGAGGGCATGCGCGATGGTAGTGTCGTCGTCGATCTCGCGGTGGATACCGGCGGGAATGTCGAAGGCTCGATCCCGGGCCAGGATAGACTCACTCCGAATGGTGTCCTGATCGTGGGCCACCGCTCGCTGGAAAACACCGTGGCGCATCATGCGTCGCAGGTGCTCGCCGCGAATTACGCGGCATGGATCACTCATTTTTGGGATCCCACTGCCAAGGCCCTCCGGCTCGATCTCGCCGATGCGATTCTCAAAGGCTGCCTGATTACCCACGAAGGACGAATCGTGCATCCGCAAGTCGCGACGTCCGATTCCGCCCCGGATCAACCGTCTCAACTGGCGCCGCGAGGGTAACGCCGCGTTCACCTTTTCAAATCCCAACCATGGAACTCATCCTGCTTTTTTTCATCTTCACGCTCGCCGGATTTCTTGGCTTGGAGCTGATCTCAAAGGTGCCTTCACAGCTGCACACGCCGCTGATGTCGGGATCGAATGCGATTTCCGGGATTACTATAGTGGGGGCGATAATTGTCACGGGTTCCGATGACGGTTCCTGGATAACCACCGTGCTGGGCACGGCTGCGGTTACTCTGGCGATGATCAATGTGGTGGGGGGGTATTTCGTCACGGATCGGATGCTGAGTATGTTCAAGAAGAAAGGCGTGTCCGTGAAAAAGGAGGGCACGTCGCAATGAATCCCTCAATCCTTATCAACGCCGCCTATATTGTGGCCGCGGGTTTGTTTATTCTCGGATTGAAGATGCTGGGGCGCCAGGCGACGGCGCGGCGGGGCAACGTGATCTCGGGCATTGGCATGTTGATCGCGATCGTGGTGACGCTGCTCGATCGGCAGGTGATCAGTTATACGTGGATCGCGGTGGGGCTGGTGACGGGAGCGGTGATAGGGCTCGCCTGCGCGCGCCTCGTGAAGATGACGGCCATGCCTGAAATGGTGGCGCTGTTGAATGGCTTGGGAGGGCTCGCTTCGCTGATCGTCGGCGCGGCCGAGTTTATGCGCATTCGAATCGGCCAGATCGTGCCCGAGCACCCGCAGTTTACGTCGGGGGCGATCTTTCTCGCTGTCATCATTGGCGGGCTGACGTTTACGGGATCGGTATATGCCTTCTGCAAACTGGCCGAATGGCTGGGCGGACGAGCTGTTTTATTTAGCGGACAACACGTGCTGAACGGCACGATGGCGCTGGGGATGATCGGAGCCGGAATCCTCTTTGTCCTCTCTGGCGATGCGGGGACGACGCTCGCTGCCTTTCTGGTTTTCACGGTCCTGGCCCTGGTGTTGGGATGGACGATGGTGATGCCGATCGGAGGCGGAGATATGCCCGTGGTAATCGCATTATTGAACAGCCTCTCGGGACTGGCGGCGAGCGCGGCGGGTTTTGTTATTAGCAATAATGTATTGATTGTTGCGGGCTGCCTGGTTGGGACGAGCGGGGTGATCCTTTCGATTATCATGTGTCGGGCGATGAACCGCTCGATCGCCAATGTAGTGTTTTCGGGCTTTGGGGCGAAGCCGGCCGCGGCTTCAGCGGAGGGAGCGGTGGTGCAAGGCGAACTGAAGCCGATCTCGGCGGAAGGTGCCTTCTCGGTGCTCGAAGCAGCGCGGCAGGTGGTGTTCATTCCGGGCTATGGCATGGCGGTTTCGCAAGCCCAGCATGTGGTGCGTGAGCTGGCGGAAGTCCTCGAGCAGAACGGCGCCGAGGTGCGCTTTGCGATCCATCCGGTGGCGGGACGGATGCCGGGTCACATGAATGTCTTACTCGCCGAGGCCGATGTGCCCTATGAGCAATTGGTCGAGATGGATGCCATCAATCCGCTGATGCCCACGATGGAAGTGGCGATCGTGATCGGGGCAAACGATGTGGTGAATCCCGCGGCAGCGAACGACAAGGCTTCGCCGATATACGGGATGCCGATTATCAAGGCGCACGAAGTGCGGACGGTGATTTGTTTGAAGCGCGGAAAAGGAACGGGTTTTTCAGGATTGGAGAACCAGCTGTTTCTCCTGCCCAACACGCGCATGCTTTACGGTGACGCCAAGTCATCGCTGCAAGCGGTGATCGCGGAATTCAAGAGCCTCGCCAGCACGTAATCGGCGCATCGGCCGAGCGACGCGGCTCGAATCTGCGCAGGCAGGAAGCGGGCGGCGGCGGACTCCAGTGGTCTCTTGACGTTAAGCCTGCACCGCTTCGCAAGGCGGTCCTGTGGGTGAAATGGCCCGTTATTGCGCTTGGATAAACTGGACGATCGAGGTGGCTGACTTGTAGGCGCCGTAGAGCGCGAGGACGAAGAGCAGGGTCATGATGCCGTTTTCCCACCAGCGGGTTTTGTGCGTTTCGCCGATATAGCGGGCGCTCGCCGTAATCCACCACAAGCCGCCTGCGAGCAGGGGGAGCAGGACGACCTGGCCGCTGTTTGCAATCAACGTGAGGGTGATGAAGTCGGGCATGCCTGGAAGCGTCCAGACGAGAGGTGTGACCAGGCAGACGACCACGATCCAGCGATACATGCGGTGGTTTCGGTAGTCGATCGGCCCGGTGCGCGTGGCGGCATGACAGCGGAGCCAGGCATGGCTGCCGAGGGCGCCGAGCCCGGCGGCATGGCCGATGAGGGAGGTATAGATCGCGGAGAAAATGCCGGCGTAAAATAGCACGCGACCGCTTTCGCCGAGGACGGAGCTGAGCAGCTTTGGCAGATCATCCAGCGTTTGGATGTGCTTGTCGGGAAACAACAGTTCCGCGCCCAGCGTCCACACCGCCAAGTTGAGCAAAATCATCACGACGATGCTGAGGAGAAAGTCATAGCGCTGCACTTTAAGGTACTGTGCGCCGCGCCAGCCCTTCGCCTCGAGAAAATAGGGGTAGACGAGATTCATCAGCGAGCCGCCGACCGCTCCGATCATCGCCGCGGCGATCAGCAAAGGGTCGAAGTTGCCGTGTTGTCCCGGCAGCTCGAAGCTAAACAGCCCTTGGGCAACGCCCATCGGATTGATTCCGACCCACAAGGCGGATCCGAGAAACGAAACCGACAGCACGGCCAGGAAAACCATGAACACGAGCTCGAGCCGGCGGAATGACGGACGGAAAACGAGAATGAGGCCGGTGACATTACAGACTGCGGCCCATTGCCAGACTTGGCCGAAGCGAAAGACGTTACGGCAGACCTCGCCGACACCGACGCTCATATAAGAGCCGTAGACGTGCCCCATCACGACGGCGGCGACGAAGACGGCGGGAGCATACCAGCGATGCAAGCGGGTGAGTCCATCGAGCACGCTTTCGCCGTGTTGATTGCAGAGTTGATAGCGGGCGATGAGCGAGACGAAAACGTAGCGGAAGATTAGAGCGGCCACGAGCACCCACATGAGGGAGTAGCCGTAGTTGCTGCCGGCGATGCCCATATCGACCACGTCACCGGCGCCGAGCCAGGTGAGCGTGACGACGATCCCGGGTCCGAATGATTTCAAATACTCGGTGAAAGTCCTTGGAACCGGGGCAGGTGAAACCGCGGAGGCGGGCGCGGGCGTAGAAGCGGCCGGGTGGCTTGGGGTGACAGCCATGACGCTCGCGATAGTGTGTTCACCGCGCCCGGCGACAAGCTTTGTTGGAGAAGGTTTCGCGTCCCACTCCGGCGACCCGAGGGTTCGTGAAGGCGCTTTAAGCGAAGGCGGGGACTGAGCCCCGACTTATGACGATGCTTAGAGGCACAAAAAAGGCTGGAACGTACGGAACGTCCCAGCCTTTAAAGGCAATCCTATCGGGGATTATTTTACGGGCGTGCCGAACACTTCGACTTCGGTGTAGTGGTTCAGCTCGTCGGACGTGTTTCCGTTGCTGTAGAGGCGGACGTAGCGGCCTTTCGCATTCTTCCCTTCGATCAGGCGGCCCTGGAAGGTTTCGATATAGGCTTTGTCGCTGCCCTTACCGAGCTTCGCGGAGTTGTCGTCGTCGTTGTTGTACAACGTGGTGACGCCTTTCTTGAAGTCCTTGTCATCGGAGACTTGGACGATGAAGTCATGATATACGCGCGCCTGAGAGTGGAAATGCCACGCCACGATGGCGGCGATGTTGGACGTGCTGCCGAGGTCGACTTGAACCCATTGCAGTCCGGGCCCGAGCTCCACGTAGGTGCCGTCGGTGCCGCTTTTGTCGCCGTCTGTGATGTACTCCAATTCACCGATGACAGGGAGGGAATCGCTGCTGGTGACGGTCTTGCCTTTTGACAGCAGGGTCGTGCCGGCGGGGACCATGAGGTCTTTGCGCGGAGCGGTGCTGAGCGGCTCGAGATTGGCCAATTGGATTGGGCGCGGCGTGCCGGCAAAAAGCGGGCGGGGCAGCTCAACCTTCAGCGGTACTTTGTCCTGGGCTACCGCCGACGTGGCGAGGGCGAGAGCAGCGAGGAGGAGGGGGAGTGTACGGTTCATGGTTTAGAAGAGAATCGAGACTATGACGGTCGGTGCGGGACGCAAATTCAACTAAGTGCAGAAAAAGGCCGGAGTCCGGCAAAACCAGAGCAAGCGTTCAACCCTGCCGGAGGCGGGGTGAACGCTCTAGCTCTACTCAAACCCCGTTGACGATGAAGTCTTCGGGTTTGAAGGTGAGGAGCTTCCGGGCCGCAATGGCTTCGTTGACCTTGAGTACGGTGACGGCGGTGGCGAACGCGGACTCGCCCGGACAATTCAAGGGAGTCTTCTTTCGAATCGCATCGAAGAAGTTTTCCAAGTGGGGCTGATGAATTGCCTTGTCGAGGGTCACCGGGATGTCCCACGCGGAGAGCTGGGCCGTTTCACGGACGTCGACGGTCGCAGATTTCGACGGACCAGCCAGCTTCGGGCGCGGCTTTTCCCACGGCTTGAGGCCGGCGATGGCGCCTTCGCCGGAATCGGGGCGGGAGATGAGCTTGCGCGTGACGTATTGGTCCCACTCGGGAGCGCGGGCTTCGCGGTAGATCTTGGTGAACTTGGGGTTCTCCGAGATCTTCATCGCTCCTTCGTCGCCCATGAAATACTCGTGGTAACCGCCGCCGGCGCTGGTGGTGGTGAGCACTTGGTAGCTGGCGCGAACCAAACCCTCCGGGGTGGGGAACTCGTACACGACGACCGCATTGTCGTACCACTCGTGGGTCTTGTAATAGTCCACGCCACCGCTCGCGATGATGTTGCTGGGATTGGAGCCGAGCATCCAGTTGTAGACGTCGATTTGGTGAGCACCGAGATCTGAAACCGGGCCGCCGGCGTAGCGTTTAAACCAGCGCCAGTTCCGGAATTCATGCATGTTGGCGTAGCCGTACTCGGTGAGCTTGGCTTCCGAAAGTACCTGGTTGGCCGGAAAGCCAAGATCTTCCGACACGGCGCGGTGCCATTGACCGGAGATGTTAGTGATGCGACCCAGCAACTTGGCTTCGCGAACCAGACGATCGCGGGCATGCTGGTAGCGAGGATTGCTTCGGCGCTGGTGACCGATTTGCAGGAGTTTCTTGGTTTGCTGGGAGGTCTGCACCATCGAGCGGGCGCCCTCGACGGTGTTCGACATCAGCTTTTCGCAGTACACGTGTTTGCCGGCCTTGAGAGCGGCGTTGGTGTGCTCGGCATGAACGAAGTCCGGGGTGGCGATGATGACCGCGTCGAGATCCTTCACAGTGGCGAGGAGCTCCTTGTAATTCTCAAAGGGCTGCGCCTCGTGGTTGTACTTCTTCAGCAAGCGCTCCGTCCGGGTCAGATTATAACCCCAGATGTCGCTGACCGCCTTGAAGCGGATGTCCGGAATCTGGAGTGCGGCGTTGACGAGAATACGCCCCTGCTCGCCGCACCCGATCAGGGCAACGTTGAGGGTATCGGCACCACCGACGTAGGCTTCCGCGGCGCGGGAAACGTAAGGAGCGGCGACGAGAACTGCGCCCAGCTTGGCGCTGGTGCTTAGAAAATCGCGACGCGTAACGGGATTCTGCGAGGAGGGGAGAGGAGGCATGACAATTATCGAGTTAGGGCAGACTGGCGGTCATCACGACGGGCGATGGATTGAGCGGCAAAAAACCGCTTACTCCTCCGAACCGTGACTCAATTTGCATAGACGAATCAGACGTGGCAACAGATGCTACGACTCAGTTATTCTTGTCGGGACAGAGCGCAAATCGATTGTGCCGAACCAGGACCAAGGCGGCGACGAACATCAAAACTTGCATACCGATCCAGGCGACCCCTTCGCCTTCCTGCACCGCCATCAAGCCGAAGCCCAATGCGACGTAAACGAGACCCGTGAGAAGCAGAACGGCGCGAGCCTTGAGGCCCAGCAAGATCGCGATACCGAGGACGGCCAGGATGTAACCGAGCGGCATGGCAAAGCTTTTTGCGGCCCAGAGAGGCAGGAACGAAGCGCCACTGATCCCGGTGGCGAGGCGATCCATGTTCTCGTAGTAGTTCGAGAACGAGTAGCTCTTGTTGGCCTCAAATTTCTCCACGCCGGAGAGGAGGGTGCGCAGGCCGAGGAACGTGCGAAGCAACAGAAACGCGTACGTGTGTTCACAGCTTTCGTAGGCAGCGAGGGGCGCAGCGGATGTTTTGGAGCGGGGGGAAGCAGGGATGACGTTGGACATGGAAGTAAAAGCTTAGACGCCGAAACCGGGACGGTAGGGTTTGCTCACGAACGAGTTGGCTTCGGGAAAATTGGTGACCTTCATTGCGGCTGCATCCCACTCGAGCGGGCGGCGGGCGCGGACGGCGACATTGCTGAGGAGGCAAAGCTCTGTCAGCCCGGACGCGACATCGAAATTCGACCCGGCGGCCGGGCCACCTTTGCAGGCGCGAACCCATTCCTTAAAGTGATCCCCGCCTTCGACGCGCGGGAGCGTGCGAGGTGGCAGCGAGGAGGCGAGGGCCTGACGCTTCACTTCCGGGATGATGCGAACACTCTGGTAATAAAGGTTGGCAAACACAGTCGCCTTCGAGCCGATGATTAACGTGCCGTTGTCTGGCAGCGGCGTCTTCAGATCCCACTCCGGGGGAGGCGGAGGAGTAAGGCCGCCGTCGTACCATTTCAAGGTCATCGGAGCCAGTTTGCCCCGCGCCGGGAACTTGTACGTGATCATCGACGAACTCGGGCCGGTCAGCTCGTTGTGGAATGCACTGACGGCCTCGATGTGCGTGGGCGCATCCAGTTGCAGAGCCCAGTGGACGCCATCGAGTAAATGGCAACCCATGTCGCCCAAGGCGCCGGTGCCATAGTCCCAGAATCCGCGCCAGGTGAAAGGGGCGTACATCGGGTCATACGCGCGCTCTGGAGCGATGCCCAGCCAGAGTTTCCAGTCGAGGGTGGGCGGAACGACCGGAATGAATTTCGAATGATCGGGCGCTTTCGCGTTCGTCGCGCCTTGGGGCCAGTGACTCAGCGGCCGGTTGGTCCAACTCTGGACCTCGCGGACTACGCCCAATACTCCGGAGTCGACCCATTCCTTGAGCAGTCGGACGCCGTCGCTGGCGTGCCCTTGATTGCCCATCTGCGTCGCGACTTTCTTTCCGCGGGCGAGCTTGGCGAGTTCGCGCGCCTCCCAGACGGTGTGCGTCATCGGCTTTTCCACGAAAACGTGTTTTCCCATCCTGAGCGCGGCGACCGCGATCGGGAAGTGCATGTGATCGGGCGTCGAAATCGTGACCGCATCGATCTGGCGGCCGAGCTTGTCGAGCATCTGCCGGTAATCGCGAAAATGCGGAACGTCCGGGAACTCCTTGTACGTCTGCGCCGCCCGCACGTCGTCGACATCACAAAACGCGACGTAGTTTTCGTCCTTCAAACCCGTAACCGCGGCTCGACCCCGGCCTCCGACACCGATCAGGGCAATGTTCAGTTTATTGTTTGGCGATTGGCCCTGCTGGCTCCGCATCACGCTCGGTAACGAGGCGGCAGCGGACGCGATTGTAGCGGTCTTGAGGAAGGAGCGGCGCGAAAGCGGGGAAAAGTGCATGACGGGGAGGTTCAGTTTTGCCGTAGGCGAGCCGCGGAAGGCAAGCCGGGGGACGGTTTTTTATCGCGAGGAAGAGCAACGGGTCGAGCCTTAGTATCAGGGGGGCGCGATCATCGCCGGGACTGCTCAGAACTATAAGTGAAATGCTCCCGGCGGCAAGTGGGCGGGTGGAGACCGAAACGGGTGGGGTTCCGGCATTCGGTTCAGAACAGACAGGAATGTCTGGGCCACTTTTTTCTGATCACGGGACGAGGTAAATCTCCACCAGCGCTGTGCCGGTGGTGTCCGCAACGCCGCTGATGCTCGCCGTGTACGTGCCGGCCGGCAGCACCATCAACAGCGCTGCATCCTTGCTGTCGCTCGCGAGATCAAACGCCCCCACGTTTTTTGCCGCGACCGCGATGTCGGCTGCGTCGGCCGCTTCGCTCCAATTGTCGTTGGCGCCGATCACGGTCGCCCCTTGGAACAGCGTTAGCTGCGGATCAGCCAGCGTCCCGTCCACGCCGAAGACTCCCAACGTCGGCCCCACCGCCCGTACCAGCAGCCGCAGGCTGCCTGAACCCGAAATCGCGAAACCAGGGATCAGGACCGCCGCGCCCGTGCCGACATAAGCGCGGGTGCTGGCGTTTACGAGGTACGCCAATCGGCTTTCCGACTCGGCGTCGTAAATTTCCAACAGAGCGAGTCCGCTCCCTTCACCGGCGCCCACCGGCGTGGTGTACGCGCCCGCCGCGAGCGCCGTCACCACCGCCGCATCCCTGCTTCCACTTGGTAAGGCAAATGCACCAACTGCGGAAAACGCCTCCGCATCCGTCGCGTTCCATTGGGTATTGCTCGCGAGGGTCACTCCCTTTGACACGACTCCCACGCTGGGATCCGGCACGGTTCCCGTCAGTCCAAAGGGCGCGAGCCCCGGCCCGATCGCGCGGATGACCATGCGTTTCGTGCCCGCCCCGCCGATGACAAATCCTGCAATGGGCGTGCCGGCCGAGCCGCCCACTTGCGCCCGCGTCGCCAGATTCACGATCCGCGCGGTGGCCGCCGGGGACGAGGGCAGGGACGCGATCCGGGCGCTTTCCTCCGGACCGGTGTCGGTCGGCGCGTAACTCGCATTCGCGGTCAGCACGAGCTTGTCGATGACCACGCCGTCTTCGCGCATCCAGACGTTGATCGTGTGCACGCCGACCGACGGGATCTCCAGGGTGGCAACGGGGCCGTCGATGGTCGTGTTCCGCCAGACCCAGTTTGTACCGAAACCCGTGATACGA
Organism: Opitutales bacterium; assembly: GCA_038320495.1. Lineage (GTDB taxonomy): Bacteria > Verrucomicrobiota > Verrucomicrobiia > Opitutales > Opitutaceae > ER46. The sequence goes on from JBBQEG010000059.1 coordinate 16,194, forward strand.
TCGCTGGTGGTCAGCGCCACGCCATTCAGCCCCGCATGCACGGAATCGTCTCCGCCGCTCGGACCAATCCCGCGGATCCACAGGTAATGGGTTCCCGTTTTCACGAAGTGGATCCGGTAATCCAGTCGCGGACTCGTGTTCAGGAACGCTGTATCCCGCGTCGCACCCGTGTTGGGAGTCGCCGCCATGGCCTGGGTGCCGGAGTAACCGGGCGTCGTGTTCACCGTCCACGCATGTCCGCCTTGCGGAACGTTCGCGATGAAGTGTTCTGCTTCCACGGATACAATGCCGTTGGCGCCCGCGTCCTGCTGAAAAGCGGAAGCCGGTGTCGCGGTCGCTTCATAGGATTCGCCGCTCTCTCCGGTGTCGTTTGCTGCCGACACTGTATAGTAGTAAGCCGGGCCGTGCGGAAGACCGGTATCGACGTGACTCGGGGCGGTGACCGAAGCGACCAGCGCGTACGGTCCGCCTCGCACGGTGGCGCGCCGCACGTGGTAGCGGGCTGCCGTTGAAGTCGGGTTCCACGTGAGCCCGACTTGCGAGACGCCGCCGCTGGCGGTGACAGCCGTGGGAATCGGCGGCGAGGGTGGTTTGCCGAGGCGGCGTCGCACCTGATCGTGGTAAAGCGAAAGTGGTTCGAGCGTGGCGCCGAGTCCCGCGCCTTCCGCATGGTCCACCGGAGCGGTGCGGTTGGAATTGGCTGCGGTGGTCATTCCGCTGGCCGGACCGCGCGTGCCGATCATGTAGCCGTAACGCGCTTGTTCGCTGCGAACGATGAACGTCTTGTTCGACTGGTAAGCGAGCCCGACCAGGTTCCAGTAAACGGAATGAGCCGCACCTTGGCCGTGTTGCGGCGGCGATCCGGATGTACCGCGATAGTGCGCGGTGAAGAAGTCCTGGTCCAATTGCACGCCGTCGATGAGGTTCGACTGGCTCAGATGCATGTGGTGATCGCAGCCCTCGCCGCTGGTCGTGCCTGAGCCGGCGGCTTGCACGCGCGTGACTTGGGCAATGCCGCCGTGAATCACATTCCCCGAACAGGCCATGTGCGAAAACACGAACCCGTGCCGATTGTAACGCGCGGCGCTGTCGAGGACCAGGCAGTCGTTGGCGCTTTGCAACCGGTACATGTAGCCATTGCCGCCGCCACCGCCGTAGAGCGGACGTTGAAAGTCGCAGCCACGGATGGTTACGCTGCGACAGTTTTCCAGCAGGACTCCGTTGGACAGCAGATGCGTGTTGACGGTGTTTACGCTGGGACGGTAGGTGACGACGTTGGAGATCCAGCAGTTGCGGGCGCGCCGGAGTGCGATCGCGTAGGAGCCGTGCGCGTCATACGAGCCATTGCCCGCCGTGGTGTAATCCTCCTCGCCCCAGCCCGTACTGCTGCCGCTGTTCGCGTGTTCGCGATTGCCGATGGAAAAATCCTCCAGGCCGACTTCCTCGACGTGGGGAACCGCGAGGTGGACGCGCGCAGTGTCGCGCGTTTTTAAGTAGTAGCGAATGGGGACATCGATGGTGAGCGTGGGCGTGGCGCCGTCGATGGCCAAGATCTGCCGGAGAAACATCACGCCGCCCAAGTTCCCTCCAAGCCCGCCCCAAAGGTCGGTCATGTTATGCTCCGCGATAAACTCATCCGTCGCGGTGGCGCGCAGCATGATCCAGTCGCCCACCGCAAAACCCGCCACGCTGGCCACCGGGATGGACGTGGTGGGGCTCAGCAAGTCGCTCGTGATGACCGGCTGCGGGCTGCTCGCGGGAATGGTGGACCAGCTCGAGCCGGATCCATCCACGCGGATGATCTGCTTGCTCCGCATGGTAAAGGAATCGTTGAAGAGAAATGTCCGATTCCTGCCGGCGCCTCGGAGCACGATTCCATTGCTGGCGATGCGCAACGCATACGTGTTCGTGCCTTGTGGGGAAACTTTGAATACGCCCGCCGGAAGATAAACCACGCCGCCGCCCGCCGCCGCGGCCGCATCGATTGCCTGCTGAATCGCGACCGTCGAATCGGCGGCCCCGCTGGGATCCGCCCCGAAGTTCGCGACGTTGTAAATGGAGGCAGGCGGCGAGGGAATTGCCGCCTCACCGCGACGGTAACCGGCCTGCGAGAAATCCTGGATCAGCTTATCACTCTCAAAGCTCAGGGTGGTCGGAGGCGTCCAGTTAACCGGATAAAGCGTGCTGCGCCAGGAGGCTTGGCCGTGGGCAATGCGGGCGTGCACGAGGAGTGCCAGCCCCAGCACGAGGCAGGCGGAGTGACGCAGGAGAGTGGAGGCGGGGGTCGACGTCTTCAATGAGCCGAACCTTCAGTCAAAGATCGCGGCCGGTAAAGCGGTTTGAGGCCGAATTGTGGCGTCTCCTCGAAGGTGAAGTGATCCAGGCATTCCTGCCTGTATTTCCGGCTCGTTGTCGAAACCAAGGCCGACAGCCGTTCTCTACTGTTGATCGGAACAGAGAGGAATGGCTATTTCACCAATCCAGGCAGTCTCACCCCGTCGGTCTCAACCTTGTCACTCCGGCACTTTGAGGATTCCGCGGCGGATCGCTTCGGCGGTCGCCTGCGCCCGGTCGTTCACATCGAGTTTTTCCAGAATGTGGCTGACGTGGCGTTTCACGGTGTCCTCCGACACGGAAAACGCCGTCGCGATTTCCTTGTTCGCGCGCCCCGTGGCGATCAGCGCCAGAATCTCGCGTTCCCGCGGCGTGATGGCAGGGCCGAGGCGAATGGCGTTAAGCCGGCGCGCGATTTCGGGCGGAAGCGACCGTCGACCTTGCGCGACCGCGCGGAGTGCACCCAACAGTTCTTCGCGCGACGCAGATTTCTGCAG
>JBBQEG010000060.1:0-18906 GCA_038320495.1 Opitutales bacterium
GGCACTACGAACATTCTCTTCGTGGCCGGCGATCCCAGCCACGGACCCGGTGAACACCGTTTCCCGGATGGCGGCGCCCTGCTGGTCGACGCGCTGAATGCCAGCGGACTTCCCTTGCGTGCCGAGCTCAGTCTGGGTTGGCCTTCGGAGGCAAAGCTTAAGGCCGCGTCGGCTCTCGTGCTCTATTCAGACGGACTCGATCGTCACGTGGCGCTGGGAAAAACGGCCGCGCTTCGCCAGCATGTGCAGGCCGGAAAAGGTCTCGCGGTTTTGCACTTCGCTCTGGAGCCAACCGCCGGCGAATTGTCGGACTTTCTGCTCGAAGCGGTCGGCGGACGATTCGAAGTCAATTGGTCGGTCAATCCGGTGTGGAAACTGGCAGCACCCACCCTGGCTCGGCACGCGGTCACGCAAGGCGTCGCGCCTTTCGAGATCGACGACGAATGGTATTACCATCTCCGCCTTCGTCCCGGAGTGACGCCCATTCTGCAGGCAGTGCCTTCGAAAGACACCCTCGGGCAGGACGGCCCCCGTTCGGGCAACCCGGCGGTTCGCGCGGCCCTCGCTCAACGCGTACCGCAAACGCTCGGTTGGGTATTCGAGCCGGCAGGACGGCGGGCGTTTGGTTTTACTGGCGGACACTTCCATCGCAACTGGACCAACCAAGACTTCCGCACCCTCGTCTTGAACGGCATCGTCTGGAGCGCGGGTGTGGCGGTTCCAGCGAACGGCGTGCCGTCGACCGCGGCTCCGATTCCGCGTTATGCGACCATCGATGAATCGATTGCGCGGAACGATCTCGAGGACGTGAAGCTGCACCTGCACCTCAAACCGGCGCTGATCAAGGGAGCGCCGGACGCAGCGCTCGCCCCCTTTCACCAGGCGATTCTCCGCAACCGCACTGAAGTCGCGATGTTCCTCCTCGAAGCCGGCGCCGACCCGAGCGCAGCGGACCGGAGTCTGCGTACGCCGCTGCATCTCGCGGTTGAGCGCGGCAATCTGGCCATGGTCGAGGCCTTGGTCGCACGAAAGGCGCGGACCGGTGAGCGTGATCGCATGGGATGGACACCGCTGCACCACGCCGCGGCCAAGGACAAGGTCGACATCGCTCGCGCGTTGTTGAAAGGCGGCGCCGACCCGATGACACTCAGTGAACGCGGAGGCACCCCCTTGCACGAAGCCGCCGCGAGCGGTGGCGCTGAAATGATCCAGCTCCTGCTCGATCACAAAGTCGATCCGACCATCATATCCAAATTGGGCGTCACGGCGCTCGATATCGCGAAGGAATTTAAAAACCAGGTGGCGATCGACGCGCTCTCCGCACTCAAGAAATAGCGGGCCCGCGCGCGTCGCTTTCGCACATCGCGCGCCTCTGCCATTACGAGCGCTGCGGGCTGCGTCCGAAAACTTTTTTCAACACACTGTGCGCGGCATGGTAGCCGCACATCCCGTGCACGCCTCCACCAGGTGGCGTGGAACTCGAACAGAGAAACAGGCGCGGGTTGGGAGTCGCATACGGATTAAGCTGCGGGAGCGGACGGAAGAGAAACTGGATGAGATTGTTTCGGCCGCCGCCGATGTCGCCGCCGATCATAGCCGCGTTGTGCGCCTCGAGTTGCGCCGGATTGATTGTATGACGCTTCAGGATACGCTCGCGAAAGCCGGGTGCGAAACGTTCGATCTGGGCTTCAATGCGCTCCGTCATGTCTTCCGTGCAACTGGCCGGCACATGACAATAGGCCCAGCCGGTATGTTTCCCGGCGGGTGCGCGCGTGGCATCAAAAACCGATTGCTGCGCGACGAGGACAAACGGCGCCCCGGGCACCCGGCCCGCCATCATCTCATGCTCCGAGTGAAGGATCTCTTCAAAGGCGCCGCCGACATGGACGGTCATCGCACGCGAGCACTCCGCGTTGCGCCACGGGATCGGGCCGTCCAACGCCCAGTCGACCTTGAACACTCCCGGTCCGTGTTGAAACCGCAGCAAGCGTTCACGATAGCTCGCAGGCAGATGAGTGCCGCAGATGGCCGCCAATTGCAGCGGGCTCACATCGAAAAGCACCGCGCGCGAATCCGGCACATCGCGCAGGCTGTTCACGCGCGACCGCAGTCGCAATTCGCCGCCATGAGCTTCCAAGGCGCGCACCAGCGCACGGGTGATCTCCTGCGAGCCGCCGCGGGCACATGGCCAGTCGATCACATGACCCGCCAACGCCAGCACGAGTCCGAACGACGCCGTCCCGGCCCGATCCAGCGCCATGCTCGAATGCGCCGCGCACCCCGCGAACAAGGCGCGCGCCGGCGGACTCGTCAGGCGCTGGCGGGCCACCGCTTCTGCCGAGCGCAATCCCACCAGGCCAAAACGCGCCTTCTGCCACAGCGATCCATTTTGTGGATACCACACCGGTTGCAACAGGGACTGCACGAACGCCTCATCGGCAAACGGCTCCAGGAGTTCGCGCCAGCGCCCCCCGTCCGCGCCCAGTTCCCGGGCGGTTGCCGTCAGTGATTTCTGCAACGTCGCAACCGATCCATCCGGCAAGGGATGCGCCAGCGGAAGATCGGATCCGACCCACTCGAGACCAAATTTTTCCAACCCGATGTCACGGAAAACCGGAGACAGCGTGCCCATCGGATGCACCGCCGAACAAATGTCATGAATATAGCCGGGCAGCGTGAGTTCCGCCGAGCGACATCCCCCACCGGGCGTTTCTCCGGCTTCAAGTACAATAACGGATAATCCCGCTCGCGCCAACAGGACCGCGGCCGTCAACCCATTGGGCCCACTGCCGACAATCACCGCATCATAGGACGATGAGGCTGAAGCGGTGGTGGATCCGGGCATCCGTGAATTCTTTATGTGCATGTGGGATTTGCAACTAACCAACGCCTGATCCAACGGTCGCTGATCCCGGTCATCAGGCTCCGGCGGATTGCGCGCTTGCGCTTGCCGATGCCGCACTGCCACGGAACTCTGGCTGGTCATTCGACCGGCCGCTTCCCGATGCAGGAATCGGAAAAGTACCGCACGTGAGTGAAGGAACGGGCAAATCGCTTGCCGGTCAGGCGTTGCTCACTCTGTTAACCCACCAAGGAAAAGGATATCCATGTCTATTCTCGTAATGCTTATCATCGGCCTGATTGTCGGCGCCGTCGCGAAACTCTTAATGCCGGGAAACGATCCCGGCGGAATCATTGTCACCATGCTGCTCGGCGTCGCCGGGTCCTTTGTTGCTGGATACATCGGCCGCGCCGCGGGCTGGTACACGGAGGGCGAACCGGTGGGCTTTATTGCCTCGATCATCGGCGCGATCATTCTCCTCCTCCTGTATCGCCTCGCTTTTCGCGGTCGGCGGACACGTTGAGCGTCTGAACACTCAAAGCTCTGATATTGTCTTCGGCGCAGCGTCTCGCTGCGCCTTTTTTATATATTCAGTACTCTCTGAGATCCTGATCCCCGGCGGGGAACCTTCGAACCGCGTGGAATTGTCGGGCGAAGGCCTGGGACTATCGTTGTATAATAAAACCAGCCCTGAAGGGGCGGCACCGCGAGCGGATGTTGCACCCCCTCAGGGCTTTCATATACGACTGATGGATAACCCTCCAAAACGAAAAAAGGGTGCACCCCGGGCGGTTACGGCCTGGGGTGCACCTTGATTTTCGCCCCTGGAGGACGCACTTAAACGGGACTCATTGCCAGTGCCCGCGAACGTAAGCGTATCCACCTTGTGGAGCCGGCCGCCAAGAGGGCTGCACCCAGTTCGTGGCGCCCGGAGGTGGAATTTCCCAACGTCCCGACTGCCACTGGTACTCACTGCCGCTCCACGCGTGATGCCCGCGGATCCAGACCGCATTGGCGACCGGTTGCGGCGGCACGGTTTCCTGCGGCTCGGAAACCGGCGCTGGCGGAATCGTTTGGACCGCCGCTGTCGTATCGGGAGTTTGGGGTGAGCCTCGCGTTTCTCGTTCGTCCGACCGCTGGCCGATCACTGCGCCTGCCAAGCCACCGGCGACGGCGCCCACCGCGGCCCCAGTTCCTTTACCGACCCGGTCAGTGTTATGTCCGATAACTCCGCCAAGAACGGCACCGGTGGCCGCTCCCGCGGCCGCGCCTCGATTCCGATTGGAGTCTAAATAACCATTGCTCGCACAGCCCGCGCCAAGGGCCGCGACTGCGGCTAACAGAGGGATTGAAATATGAGCTTTCATACTCCGCATAGTGAAGCCAACGGGCGTGAGGTTCCCCGCGATGATTGTACTCGCGGGCACTGACTCTCTACAGCTCCGCTCCCATCCGAGGCTTGTGCGATTCAGCATCTCACCAAAGAATGGGCACCTCACCCCCCCTTTCGATGTCGCCCCCTTTCAATCTCACCCATCTGCCGCAAACGGACCCTCTGGAAATTTACCGATACCGCGACGGACTTTACGCCGTGGATCTGCTGACCGCTGCGCTCACCGAATGGGATTTTTTCACCTGGCTGGCGGCCAACCCCAGCACTAAGGAGATGATTTGTCAGGCTCTTGCGATCGCAGAGCGCCCGACGGATGTGATGCTCACGCTGTTTACGGCAGACGGTTTTATTCGGGCGCGCGACGGAGTGTTTGAAGTCACGGCGCGCGCGGCGGAACATCTCGTCAGCACGTCTCCATTCTTTATCGGTCCGTATTTTGCGACGCTCAAGGAGCGCCCGGTGGTGCGCGATTTCGTCAAGATTCTCCGAAGCGGCAAACCAGCCAACTGGGGCAGCTACCACCATCAAAAAGAATGGAGTGAGGCGATGCTCACCGAGGAATTCGCCACCTCTTTCACGTCAGCGATGGACTGCCGCGGCGCTTATCTCGGCGCCGCCATGGCCACGAAAGTCGACACCACGAGCCACCGGCGCCTGCTCGACATCGCAGGCGGATCCGGAATCTACGCCTGCGCCATGGTCGCCCGCCACCCGCATCTCCGCGCCACCGTCTTCGAACGACCTCCCGTGGATGGGATCGTGCGCGCCATGACTCAGAAACGTGGATACAAGGAGCGGGTGGATGTCACGGCCGGTGACATGTTTCAGGATCCGTTGCCACGCGGTTACGATCTGCACCTCTTCTCCAACGTGCTGCATGATTGGGACCTCGACAAAGTGTGTTCGCTGCTCGCGGCCTCGTTCGCCGCTCTCGATGCAGGCGGGGTCTTGATCGTGCACGACGCGCATCTCGATCGCGACAAAGCCGGGCCGCTGCCGGTCGCGAAATATTCGGCGCTGCTCATGTCGGTCACCGAAGGAAGATGCTACTCGATCAGTGAAATGGAAACACTGCTCACGGAAGCGGGTTTTGGAGAGATTGAGTACACGCCCACAGTCGTGGACAGGAGCATCATCACTGCTCGTAAACCCTGAGTCACGCCGCCCACCCGCAGCGGATAACTGTCCCATGATCACGTTATCAGTGATCAGACGGGGCGTGCGGATGCTTTGGCGGACTTTGCAGGCTTGAGCTTGCGGTAAAGGTCTTCTGCGTATCCGCGCGTGCCCACTACCACCCGTGAAGTTCGACCCGGCCCGAAGCCGCGTCACGTTATTGCCCAAGGTCTCCTTCTGGCGGTGCCGGATAGTTGGGACATGCTCCCGCCGGGAGATGCCGCCTTGAGTCGCCGCATCAAGGAAGATGGGCCAACTTGGACGGTCGTGGAATTGAAGGGCCACAAGCGGTTCTCCCGCGGCATCTGGGCGCCAGCCCATCGGATCTCGGCACTGCGCGCACAGCTGCTGGTGGAGCGGGCCAATCCTGCTTACCAAAAGAAACTCGATGCCGGCCGCGAGCGACGCGCGGAAGCTCAGGTGGTGTATGTCGACGATTTTCGCGGAGCGGTGCTGCAGTTTCTGAATTTCCATCCCGCACATCACGCTGACGCCGAGCTCATCGCCGGGCGGATCGTCGCGCATGCGGTTCCAGTCGGAAGTGGGACGGTCGCCCGCACGCAACGCATTCCGATCGAGCAACGCGCGGAAGCGGCCACGATCGCGTGGTTGCGCCATCAAACGACCGCGTACGACCACATGACGATTGCACGTGTCCGCGGCGAACGGCGCGAAGTACGCCGCATGCTCGCGCAGCGCTCGCGCGATCTGCTCGAACGCTATCGTCAAGGCCGCCCCACAACTGCGAGCTGTCCCTTGCAGGCCGCACTACGACCCGCCCCGGTCGGCACGCCGCGTTTCGTCTAGTCGTCGCGATGACGCGCATAGCGGGCAAGACCGCGCGTCGCGGCTTTGTCCAACGACCGTAATCAACGGCTATTCCCTCGTGTTCATCGTCCCGTTCATTAACTCACCGACGTCGAGTTCGCCCCGCGTGGTCGCGGTGAAAGTCCGCAACCCCTCGCCTTCCGCCGGGTGGAGTTTGCTGTCCAATTGATAACGAATGATCGGAGAACTGTCGCGCGAGAGCTCGGCGAGTTTTCGCATCAGCGTGAGATTTTCCAGGTGCACGGTTACGGTCTGCGTCAGGGTTCCAAGCTGCGGCACTGTGATGCGTTCACTCGTGACCGCCCGCCCGACATAGGTGCCGTTGAACATCAAGCGATGCGCTCCGCCGACGAGCGTGACCGGCCGCGGCATCTCGTTCGTCAATCGCAAGGTGAGCACCGCCGTGGTTTCAAGCAGCGATGCCTCGGTTGGGAGGAGATTCGTGACACTCAAGCTGAAGTCGTGCGAAGGCGTCAGCGTGGCGCAGCCGCCGAGGCCGATGGCGAAAACGCAGGCGAGCACGCGGGCGAACAAACCACGGACAAACCGATGAGTGCGAAGCATGCGTTGACGACAGCAAAACCAATTCAAAGGTCCGCGTAACGTCATCGCCCCACAAAACCGCTGCGCCAGCCGGAGCAGGTTTGACCACGAGAGCGAATGTGACTGGATCAAGCCCATGCCCCCACTCTCGCGTTTCCCTGCTTCATCACGGCGTCACTTTCTCGGGACGACCGCCGCGCTCGCGGCTCTCGCGCTGCCGGGCGCCAAGTCACCGGCGGCTGCGGCCACTCCGGTCGTGACGCCGGCAACGCCCGCGCGCAATCCGTTCACGTATCGGTTCGCCATCGGCGACATCGAGGCGTGGTCGATCAGCGACGGCCACATGGTGTTTCGCGACGGGTTGAAGTTGATGTGGCCCGAGACGGATCGTGACGCGATGCGCGAGGATTTGGTGGCGCATGGCGAACGCACGGATGCCTTGCCGTTGTATGTAAATATATTGGTGGCGAAAATCGGTAGCGAAGTCGCGATCTTCGACGCGGGATTCGGCCTCGGTCGCAACGCGGAAATCGGTTGGGTCGCCGAGGCGCTCGCCAGTATCGGGATTGCGCCGGAGCAGGTCACCGCGGCCTTCCTGAGTCACGCGCACTCCGACCACCTCAACGGATTTGTCAGCGGTAACCAACCCGTCTTTCCGAACGCTGCGGTTCATTGCTTGCAGGCCGAGGTCGATTTTTGGCGGGCACCGGAACCTGATTTTTCGAAGTCACGCCGGGCGAAAGGTCCGCTCCCTGGCATGATCAAAGGCGCGCGAGAGAAATTCGATGTACTCCAGCCCAACCTGCAACTTCACCGCGCGGCACAGAGCCTGTTGAACGGGGCGGTCACGATCGAGCCGGCCCCAGGCCACACGGCCGGGCATGCGGTTTTCCGACTTCGTTCCGGGAAAGAGTCGCTCTTGCATTTCATGGACGTCGCGCATCATCACACGTTGATGTTCACGAACCCGGGCTGGAACATCGCCTTCGACCACGATCCCGACCAGGCGATGAACACCCGCAAGCAGCTCTTCGCCCAACTCGCGGACAGCGGCGAGCGGGCGTATGGTTTTCACCTTCCCTGGCCCGGCATCGGCCGCATCGCGCGAAACGGTTCGGGCTATCGCTGGATTGGAGAACGCTGGAGCTGGGGTTCGTAATGGCGAGCGACGCCCGCCGCGCCCGCCGCATCCGTACGCAGACAGGATCCCTCCTGCCTTCATCCGCGGCCGCCGTTCAGTTCTTTCGAAACACGAGGATGTGCTGCCGCGGGAGTGTGCTGATGTTTTTCTCAAACGTCACCGGATGCACGCTGACTTCTTTCCGAACCTGAGCGGCCGTCATTTTGTGCAGCGGCTTGATCGGCACCGCTGGGTCTTCACCGCGATATTCCACCAGCACAAGACGTCCACCCGGCTTGAGCGCGCGGACCATCGCCTGCGTCATTTCGTAAGGGTAATCGAGTTCGTGATACACATCGACGAGCAGGATCAGGTCGACTGACGCCTCCGGCAGCTTCGGATCCTGAACCGTGCCGAGTGCCGGGCGAACGATGTCACCAACCTGGCGTCGACGCATGTTGGCCATCAGGAGGTCGAGCATCTGCTGCTGAATTTCCACCGCGTAAACTTGGCCGGTGGGGCCGACTTTCCGCGCCATGCGCCAGGAAAAATAACCGCTGCCTGCACCAATGTCGGCGACGATCGCACCGGGTTTTAAATCGAGTGCTTCGACCAAAAGATCCGTGCGTTCCTCCTCCTCCCGTTCCGGCCGCTCAAGCCAACCCGCGGCCTGGTGTCCCATCACCTGCGAAATCTCCCGCCCGAAATAGAACTTGCCGATTCCGTCGCGGCTGGCGCGCCGGGTTTCGTAGCGTGCCTCAGCGGGTCGCGTCTCCTCGGCGGCGGGGCCGCTGGCGCTGCCAGTTAAAATTAAAAGACCAACAAGAACGGGCTTGAGCAGACGCATGGGGAGAAAAGGGAACGCCACACAAAGCGCAGGTCCGGCAATTGTCCACCGAGAGGATCAGAACCTACTCTCGACTCACGTCCTAACCCGTTTCGGCCCGGGCCCGCCGCAGATCCATGATCGCCGGCCTCATTGGACGCGTCGGAACGAACGCGGATTGACGCACCGCGGTCCCGTGAGCACCACGTTCCCATGCTCTCACCCCGGACATTTCTCGCCACCCTCTTGCTGGTGTCCACGTTCGCGTGTGCTGTTACGCCCGCGATGGGCGCCAGCGATCACATCACTTATGCGGCCAAGCCCGGCCCCGGAGCCGGCCGTCATCTGGTGTTTCTCACCGGTGATGAAGAATATCGCGGCGAAGAAGGCCTGCCGATGCTCGCGAAGATTCTGAGCCAGCGGTACGGTTTCAAATGTACGGTTCTCTTCGCGCTCGATCCTGACGGCACGATCAATCCCGACAACAATGCGAGCATCCCCGGTATCGAGGCGCTCAATACGGCTGACGGTATCGTCATGGCGTTGCGATTCCGGCAGTGGCCGGACGCGGCGATGAAAACGTTCGAGGCCGCCGTCGCGCGCGGAGTCCCGATCACCGCCCTTCGCACCAGCACGCATGCGTTCCGCTTTCCGGCGAACCACCCCGGCGCCTATAAACATTTCAACAATTTCGGTCGCGAAGTGCTTGGTGAAAACTGGGTGAGCCACTGGGGACCAAACCGGCAGGGCGCAACGCGCGGGGTGGTCGAACCCGGCGCCGAAAATCACCCCATCCTTCGCGGCGTCAAAGACGTGTTGGGCGACTCCGGCGTGTACGAAACCAATCCCGTGGCCGACTCAACTATTCTGATGCGCGGTGTCGTCTTGAAGAGTATGCGAGCGGACGACGCGCCAGCGGACTACCGGAAAACCCGAAAGGCTGACAATCAGGAACAAGGCATCAATAATCCTGCGATGCCGATCGCCTGGACCCGCGAGCATCGTCACGCGAATGGAAAGACCAATCGCGTTTTCTGTTCCACCTTGGGCGCCGCCACCGACCTCGCGAATGAAGGATTTCGTCGCATGGTCGTCAACGGCGTGCTCTGGGGTTTCAATCTGGAAATCCCCGCGCAAACGGACGTTCGATATATTGATCCGTATGCCCCCGCCCCTTACGCCTTCAAAGGCTTCCGGCTGGGCATCAAGCCCGAGGATCACGCCTTGGGGAAAACGTTGCGAGCAGGCGATCCTCGTCCGCCCGCTCCGCCCAAGGCACCCGGGGCCAATTCCACCAAAAAGAAACAATGAGTGTCCCTACTCCGTCCGATCCGTTGCACGGCGTCACGCTGGAGCAACTGCTCACTGAGCTCGTCGAACACTATGGTTGGGGCGAACTCGGGCAGCGGGTGAAGGTGCGCTGCTTCACCTCGAATCCGAGCGTCAAATCGAGTCTCACTTTCCTGCGCAAAACCCCTTGGGCGCGGGAGAAAGTGGAGGATATCTATGTGCGCTGGAAGCTAACCGGCTCATAGGAAGCGGGAGGTGACGGAATCGTACCCGCGTCCTTGCCAGTTCGCTTATCGCCAGTCCGCTGCCCCCGCGATTTCGCGCAAGGCGAGTTGGCCGTCGATGAGGTCCAGCGTCGCCTGCACCACGGGAATACTCTCATCAAGTTCGTAGGCTATCTCGTAGCGAATCTCGAGAATTCGGTTGCGCGGCATCTCCTTGATTACGCTCCCAATCAGAGCGCTGATCGCATCGGCTTGCTCGTGCAGCGGCAAAGCCGCCAGCGAGGCGAGAATCCGGGAAGTCATGTCGTCTTGCGAATCCATGAGTGCTTCCACAATTGTCCGGTACGCCGACGACTGGTTCCCCAAATCTCCGCTCGCGTTGCGGGCTTGTGTCGCACCGCCGGAGCGCTGTTGATTTCGGTTCATGCGCACCACCTGCTATCGTTGTTACTGGCCGACGACGCTTTGCTGGTGTTCGTCGATCACCCCGATGGCAACCCGGACCAAGTTCGTTTTGCTGATGCATCCGAAGGAGTTTAAAAAAGAGAAGGCGGCCACCGGTCGGTTGACGCATTTGTGCCTCGCGAACAGCGCCCTGCAGATGGGCGTGGAGTTTGATCAGGATCAAACCGTGCAGACGCTGATCCGCGATCCCGCATATTTTCCCGTCCTGCTTTTTCCCGGCCGCGACGCCCTCAATCTTTCCGAGCGCAACGCTATTCACACCCGGCTAACCGCGTTCAACCCGGAGTTTGCGCAGCGTCCCCTGCTGGTCTTTATCATTGATGCCACGTGGGCGCTGGGACGGAAAATGCTGAAGCTGAGCCCGTGCTTACAGCGTCTGCCGCGCATCATGTTCACGCCGTCGGCGCCCAGTCGCTATATCATTAAACAACAACCGCATCCCAGTTGCCTTTCGACCCTCGAAGCGACGCACGAATTGCTGGTGGCGCTGGAAGGCGTAGGTCTCGATTCGTATCCACAACCCGAACAAATGCTCGGACTCTTCACGCGGATGCAGGAGATTCAGCTGCGTTGCGCGGCCGATCCCACGCGTGCGGGCTATCGCCGCAGCGCGTATCGGCCCCAGGCGGAACGGGTCCCGCCCCAAGGCAACAGCGGCAAGCGGCGAACGCGGGTTTTCAGCAGCCTCCTGTGAGCCAGGCCATCGACCAGTCCAGCGCGGGCGCCGCCGAGTGGCAGTGGTCCGTGGAAATCCCGGGCCTCACCTCGCCTGAAACCGGCGGAGCACCCCGCGCGTTTCTCTGGATCCCGCCCACGTGCGACTTCGTTCGCGGCGTCGTCGTGGGCCAGCATAACATGGAGGAGGAGCCGATCCTTGAACACGCCACCTTCCGCGCGGAACTCAGCCGCTTGGGATTCGCGGCCATCTGGATTACGCCTCCGCTCGACCTGATGTTCGAGCCGGCCGACGACGCTGGTCCCGCTTTCGATGCCATGCTCAGGGCCCTGGCTCGCGTCTCGGGCTATGAAGAACTGGTGCACGCGCCGATCGTACCGATCGGGCATTCGGCGGCAGCGTTCTATCCGTGGAATTTCGCGCGGTGGGCGCCGCACCGCACGCTCGCGGTTATTTCCATCAGCGGACAATGGCCCACGCCCATGAATGATCCGCGCGATCCTTTGATTGCCGAACCGCTGCCCGCGGGCATTCCGGGACTGGTGACGATCGGCGAGTACGAGTGGGCCGATGAGCGCGCCGCAATCGGACTCAGGCAGCGCGTGGCGTATCCAGATCTCCCGCTCACCATGCTTGCCGAAGGCGGCGGTGGACACTTCGACGTCTCCAATGAAAAGGTGGCGTACCTCGCACTCTATCTTCGCAAAGCGGCCGCGTATCGCCTGCCCGCCGGCGGGGCACCCGGTGGAGGTCCACCGCAGTTGCAAGCCATCGACCCGATCACCACAGGTTGGCTGGTCGACCGCTGGCGGGCAAACGAGCCACCGCGGGTTCCGGCGGCGCCCGTCGCCGAATACGCGGAGCCTGAGGAGGCGTTTTGGTGCTTTGACGAAGAACACGCCGTCGCGACCGAGAAGTTCCGCCTGAACCAACGTGGAAAACGCGCCGCGCTGCTAGGATTCGTGCAAGCGGGTGCCCTCCTTCCCCAAGTACCCACCACGCACCAGCAGGTCACGATTCCGTTCCGGCCGATGGACGACGGCCTGACTTTCCAGCTCGGTACCCGTTTCCTTGATACAGTCCCGGAAGGCCGGCCCGAACGCTGGACCGGCCTCACGGCGGGCTCTCCTCTCTCCGCGCCCACGTCCAACAGTCCGAGTGTGATCGAGCGCATCTGCGGCCCCGTGGCGAAGCTCAGCGATGATACGTTCGCCTTACGTTTCTATCGGATGGGCATGAACAACGCGAAACGGTCCGCGGAAATCTGGCTGGCGGCGACGCACCCCGGCGACGCCCTGTTCAAGCGCACCGTGCAGCAAGCCGTACTGCGTTTTCCACTACGCAATAGCGAGGGCGCCGACCAGAGCATCACCTTCGACGCCGTTCCGGATCAGCGCGTCGGCACGGGCTCGCTCCCGCTCAAGGCGACGTCCAGCGCGGGTGCGAACGTGTCCTTCTACGTTCGCGAAGGCCCGGCGCGAATCGCGCCGGATGGACGCACGCTCGTATTCACAGCGACTCCGCCGCGCGCGAAGTTTCCCGTACACGTAACGCTCGTCGCCTGGCAGTGGGGCCGGAGCATTGAACCGCTTTTGAAGACCGCCACTCCGGTAGAGCGGACGTTCGCCTTATTAATCCGCTAATCTGCCGCCCCCCCCACGGTTCCCTCGTCCCCACCCGCACCCGCCAGCGGGATCTGAACCTTGCTGTTCCCCAAAGGACGCCCGCGCCATTGCCACATATTACGTGACATTAGCGCCGGTCCCCGCGGGCTCGCGGGCCGGCATCGGAGTTCACCATTTCCGAAATGCCCGCGTGCAACAGTGTCACGTATTAAGTGACGTTGTCGCGGGGGTGGTCGCTTGAGGGATTTGCGTTCGGACGCGCTCCCGCCGCTCTGGGTTCATCCCGTGGAGCTGGCCTGTTGGCTTAATCCGTTGATCGGCCAATCCGTCTCCGCGGCATCCGCGAAAAGGATCTGCACCTCTCTTTTCCGAAAAGCTCCCGCGCCACTGTCACTTATTGCGTGACATTAGCGCCGGTCCCCGCGGGCTCGCGGGCCGGCATCGGAGTTCACCATTTCCGAGATGCCCGCGCGCGACAATGTCACTTAATAAGTGACGTTGTCGCCAGGGTGCTCGCGGGGGATTTGCGTTTCCGACTTGCTTGCGAAGCTCGCAATCGGGCGGGCTTTCTCTGCAGAGTGCAGCCCTTCTTTTCACTCCTCCCATGTTATTTTCCCTCTTTCGCTTCAGTCTTCTCGGGTTGCTCACACCGGTTCTGTTTGCCCAGGCGCCGGCGGACACGGTGCGCGTGATGAGTTACAATATCCACCACGGCGAAGGCATCGATCAGGTGCTGGATCTTGAACGCATCGCGAAGCTCATTCTCGACGCCAAGGCCGATATCGTCGGCTTGCAGGAGGTCGACCGCGGCGTCGAACGCACCGCAAAACGCGATCTGCCGGCAGAGCTCGCGAAGCTCACGGGCATGTCCGTCCACTTCGAAAAAAACATCGCGCATCAGGGCGGTGAATACGGCAACGCGGTGCTGACACGTTTCCCGATCAAGAGCGCCAGGAACACGCATTTCAAAATGACGCAGCCCGGTGAACAACGCGGCGTGCAGCAACTCGTCCTCGATGTGCGGGGGCGCGACGTGCTCTTTCTCAATACCCACACTGACTTTAAACCCAACCCGGAGGAACGTGCGCTCAACGCCGCCGAGTTAAAGCAAATGGTGGTTCAAGCGGGCAAGATGCCGGTGATCACGGTCGGGGATTTCAACGCGCTGCCGACCAGCCCGTTTATTACCACGATTAAGACGTTTCTCAGCGACGCGTGGGAGTTGATCGGCCAGGGGAATGGATTCACCATCCCGGTGCAGAAACCAAACCGGCGCATCGATTATATTTTCGTGACCAAGGAAACCGTTACCCCGGTCCACATGGAAGTGATCTCCTCGATTGCGTCCGATCACCTGCCGATTATCGCCGAAGTGCGGCTGCGATAGAACGAGAAACAGACATTCCTGTCTGTTGCTTGAAGGGCGCGAAGGGGAACGCTGATCCGCCTGCAAACGTCGCGGAGGCGAGTCGCGATCCACTACAGACAGGAATGTCTGTTTCACCTTCAGGCCTAAGCGATCGCGTGCGCGTCGATGTACGCGCGGATCGCCGCGACGGTTGCAGGGATCCGATGCTTCACGATGGGCATCGACTTCAACGCCTCGAGGTTCGGGTCGGTCGGCGCGATGCCGATCGCCTGCTGGATCGTGTCGGGGAACTTGGCCGGGCTGGCAGTCGCGAGCACGATCCGCACCCGGTCGGAGTCGTCGCCAGACGACGCATCGAGGATGTCCTTGAAACCGCAGGCGGTATGCGGATCGGCAACGTATCCGTACTGCCGATATACCTGACTGATGATCGACGTAATCTCCGCGTCCGTCGTGCGGGAAGCCGAGAACGTGTCCCGGTTGAAATTCTCGAACGTGTAGGCGCCGGTCTGCTTGAACGTCTCCATCACGGCCCGCACCTTCGCAGGATCCCGGCCGACGGCGAAATAGATGAAGCGCTCGAAATTCGATGCGACCTGGATGTCCATCGACGGCGCGAGACTGGGATGCACGTCGCCAACCCGATACTCACCGGTCGTGAACAACCGGTAGAGGATGTCGTTCTGATTGGTCGCGACCCGAAAGCCGCGGATGGGTACGCCCATTTTCTGCAGCATCCACCCGGCGAGGACGTTGCCAAAGTTCCCCGTGGGTACGACGAACTCCACATTGGCGCGTTCGCTGGCCGGAAGTTTCAAATACGCGTAGAGGTAGTAAACGCATTGCGCGAGAACACGCGCGAGATTGATGGAGTTGACCGCTGACAGCCGGTGCCCCTTCCGAAACGCCTGATCGGCGAAGATCTCTTTCAGCGCGGTTTGGGCGTCGTCGAACGTGCCGTCGACCGCTAGCGCAAAGACATTGTCCGCACCCGTGCAGGCCATCTGGCGTTCCTGCAGCGGGGAAACGCGGCCGTCCGGATAAAGAATAAAGATCGCAGTGCCAGGCCGCCCCAGGAGGCCGTGGATCGCAGCGGCACCGGTGTCACCGGACGTCGCACCCAGAACATTGATCGACTCCCCGCGCACGCGGCACTGATGCGCGTAGAGATTGCCCAGCAGTTGCAGGGCGAAGTCCTTGAACGCGAGCGTGGGCCCGTGGAAAAGTTCGAGGGCGTAGAGATTCTTCGCGAGCGGCTTGAGGGGCGCAATCGCCGGATCGGTGAAGCGTGTGTAACTCGCGTTGACCAGTTCGCGCAAGGTCTCGGGCGGAAGATCCGTGGCGAACCCGCGGAGAAATTCGAAACAGAGTTCTGGATACGAGAGGGTCTCGAACCGTTTCAGATCACCCGAGAAATCCGGTAGTTGCTCCGGCAGGAACAAGCCGCCGTCCGGCGCCAGTCCGGTGGCCACAGCGTCGGAAAAACCAAGAGCGGGCGTCAGCCCACGGGTGGAAAGGAAATTCATGGCGAAAGGAAGCAGTGCGTAACGGGCAGCGAGGAGGCACGGGAGCCCGGGAAGTGCGGCAGATGGGAGCGAAAGGTGATGAGGTCGATTTGAGGAGCGAGCGGCGTCGGGTTGAGCCACTAAATTGCGCCGGGTTGCGATCGTGATGGAATGACTCGCGGAGCGAGGCGTGCGACAGGCTCACGACTCGCTACCCGCTCCTCGTTTCCCCCGGTTTACCCGCAACGCTTCAGGCGCCCAGTCCAAACGCCGCGTGGACGACGCGGGCGGCTTCGTCGGCTTTGTCCTTTGCGATTACAACGGAGATTTTGATTTCGGAGGTGCTGATAAGCTCGAGGTTAATGCCGGCTTCCGCCAACGCCTCGAACAAGGTCGCAGCGACGCCACTGTGCGTCTTCATGCCCACGCCGACGACGGAGAGCTTCGCGATCTTCTCGTCGAAGGTTACTTCGCCGCCGACTTCCTTCAGGGCCGGCTCCAAGGCCCGCACGGCTTTGTCCTTTTCCGACAAGGGCACGGTGAAGGTCAGGTTGGCGACACCGGCGCGGCCGACGTTCTGCACGATCATGTCGACGTTGATGTGAGCCGTGGCCAACGCGCGGAACACCGCGGCGGCGGTGCCGGGTTTGTCGGTGACGTTGCTGACGACGACCTTGGCCTGGTCCTTGTCGACGGCGACGCCGCGGACCAGCACCTTTTCCATGTACGAGACTTCCTGTTTCACGATGGTTCCTGGATTTTGATTAAAGGAGGAGCGGACTTCGAAAACGACATTGTACTTCGCGGCGAACTCGACTGAGCGCGACTGCATGACCTTGGATCCGAGCGAGGCGAGTTCGAGCATCTCGTCGTAGCTGATCTCCGGGATCTTCCTGGCGTCCTTCACCACGCGTGGATCAGCGGTATAAACGCCATCAACGTCGGTGTAGATCTCGCACTTGTCGGCCTTGATCGCCGCGGCGAGCGCAATCGCGGTGAGGTCAGACCCGCCGCGGCCGAGCGTCGTGGTTTGGCCCACATCGTTGATGCCTTGAAACCCGGCGACGATGATGACCTTGCCGGACTCGAGATCCTTTTCCAAGGCGGCGGCGTTAATCATTTTGATCTTCGCCTTGGTGTGCACGGTGTCGGTGAAGATGCCAGCTTGAGCGCCGGTGTAGCTCACGGCATCGACGCCGATGCCGTGGAGCGCCATCGCGGTGAGCGCGATCGTCTCCTGTTCTCCGATCGAAAGGAGCTGGTCCATCTCCCGCTCGCTCGGCAGCGGACACACCGCTTTGGCGCGCGCGATGAGTTCGTTGGTCACACCCGCTCGAGCGGAGACCACGACGACCAGCTCGTTGCCGGCGTCGCGGATCGCCTTGATGCGATGAGCGACATTCTTGATGCGATCAACGTCACCCACTGAGGTGCCGCCATATTTCTGAACGATGCGAGCCATGCTGAAAGGTAGGACGGAAAAGTTGAAAAGGGAGAGTTGAGAGAGGAGAGAGCGATGCAGGCGAGCTGATTTCGGAGATCGGAGATGACGGTAGGCTCAGATCCCGGAGCGGCTCCCTTCCCCATCAGGGTTCGAAGTCCCCAATGCGGAGAAGCAGCGGCTCATCGAGCACCGCGCCCAGTGCTTTGAGTTGTTTCAACGTTTTGTTCATCGAGCGTTCGTTGCTGTCGTGCGTGGTGAGGACCAGCGAAGCCGCGCCGGCCACGTCGGCCGGACTTTGGATAACGCTCGCGATGCTGACGTTATGCTTCGCCATCACGGAGGCGACGCGGGCCAGCACGCCGGGCTGATCCTTGACGGTCAGGCGCAAATAGTAGCGCGAACGGATACTCTCCGGCGGCGCAAGCTTGCAGCGATTGCGGGGCGGCGTGCGGACTTCACCGAGGAGGTGCGCGCCCTTGCCGTGACGCAGTAACGCGGCCGCATCGGCGATATCGCTGATGACGGCGCTGGCGGTGGCGTCCTGACCGGCGCCACGACCGCTATATAGGGTCGTGCCGACGATGTCGCCGGTGACCGAAATCGCGTTAAAAACCCCGCTGACATTAGCGATGACATTGCTTTCAGGCAGCAGCGTCGGATGCACGCGCACGCTGAGTTCGTTTTTCGCGAAATCACGCGTGATAATCGCGAGCAGCTTGATGCCAAAACCGAGGGTGGCGGCGTTCTTGAAATCGGCCGGCGTGATTCGCGAAATCCCTTCGACGATCATCTGGTCCGTTTTCACCCACAAACCGTGGGCCAGCCAGGCCAGCACGGATGCCTTGTGTGCGGTGTCCCAGCCATCCACGTCAAGTGCCTCGTCGGCCTCCGCGTAACCGAGCCGCTTGGCTTCGGCGAGCACGGACAAGTAAGGTGCGTCCTGCTCCTCCATCTGTGTGAGGATGTAATTACAGGTGCCGTTCAGGATCCCGTAAATGCGCGGAAACCGATTGGCCACCAAGCCCTCGCGGAGGGCCTTGATGATGGGAATTCCGCCGGCCACGGAGGCCTCGAAGAAGAAGTGCCCGCCGTGCTTCTGCGCGGTGGCCATGATCTCGGCTCCGTGTTCGCAGATGAGGGCCTTGTTGGCGGAGATGACGACCTTGCCGTGGCGGAGCGCGGCAAGCGTGACCTCGCGGGCGAGGGTCGTTCCGCCCATGAGTTCGCAGACGATCTGGATCGAGGGATCGTTGGCGATCGCGAGTGGGTCATCGGTCAACGCGCGTGCCGGCAACTTCACCGGGCGCTTCTTTTTGAGATCGCGCACGGAGGCGCGCGCCAGATTGAGCGTGACCCCGAGGCGGGACTCGAGCTCGGCGCGATTGGCCGAGAGATGTTTCCAGACGCCTTGGCCCACAGTTCCGAAACCGCAAAGGCCGATGTTAAGGGTGAGAGATTCGCTCATGATTTCGGTGCGCTTGGAGAGGCCGCCGGGCGGGACTTGGTCTGCCCGATCTTTGATTCAGTGCCCGCGAGAAGTCGGGAAATATTGGTGCGGTGACGCAGGAGAACGAAGAGCA
>JBBQEG010000061.1:0-18888 GCA_038320495.1 Opitutales bacterium
GTTTCTGCCCGTCCTCTGGCCCGACTTCACGAAAGAGGATCTGGCCGGTGCCATCGCGGAGTACAACCGGCGCGAGCGGCGGTTTGGCCTGACGAGCGAGCAGCTGAAACCAGCCGCTTCCAAATAGTCGCGGCATGAGCATTCGCACCCCCTTGCGGCGCAGCTGATGGGGCGAAAGTGAACATCCGAGCTCGCAATCGGTCGACTTTCCATGGGTAAACGCATCTTCAGCACCGTCCTGTTATGGATCATCCTCGGAAGCGTCCTGTGGTTCTTCCGCTCCACCGGCGCGCTCGTTCTGATCACCGCGATCTCGGTGCTTACGCTCCGCGAATTCTACCTCTTGATGCGCGGCTCGGGCTACGCACCTTTTCATAAGTTCGGCCTCGTCTTTGGCGGCGTCATTACCCTCGCGCCCTGGATCCACGCCCAATGGGGCGGGCCCGTCCATCTGCTCGTTCCCTTGGCCGCCATTGTTTTTGCGATCCGCTTGCTGGCGGAGCGCACCCCGGAAACCCGGGTCGAATCCCTCGCCTCCACCCTGTTCGGGCTCATCTACGTTTCCCTGATGATGAGCTACCTGGTGGCGATTATCACCCCGCTGCCTGGCGACACCGTGTCGCCGACCGGCCGCTTGCTCCTGTGCCTGTGGCTGGTGGCCACGGTGAAGTTCTGCGACATCGGCGCGCTGCTCTCCGGCATGACGTTTGGACGGCACAAAATGTCTCCCCAAATCAGTCCCAAGAAAACTTGGGAAGGCGCCATCGGAGGCGTGTTCGTATCGATGGGCGTCGGTGCCGGCATGGCGTGGTTGTCGCGCGACTGGTTTCCCCCGCATATGACGCCCTTGGTCGCGGCGCTGATGGCCGCCCCGATCGCGGTTTTGGGCATCGTGGCGGACCTGATCGAGTCCGTCTTGAAGCGGCGCGCCAACATGAAGGACTCCGGGGGAACCATTCCTGGGATCGGCGGCATGTTCGACCTGAGCGACAGCCTGCTCCTCACGGCCCCCGTGGCGTATTTCCTTTTTGGACTCGCCCGCTGACCCGCCGATCTCCCGCTTCTCTGAAGAGCGGTGATCCGCCCGGCCCCGGCGGAGGCGGGCTGCCGACCCGAGGCTTGCTCCCGGGACGTCCCTTGGCGCATAACTGCCGTTTCTTTCGTGTCCGCACCCGCTCCCGCCCATCCCACCGCATCCAGAAAACGCGTCGTCCTGCTCGGCGCGACGGGCTCGATTGGCGAGAGCACGCTCCGCGTGTTGGCCGCGCATCCCGACAAGCTCGAACTCGTGGGCATCGCCGCGCGCTCCAACTGGGAGAAACTCGCGGCCGTGGCGCGTCAGTTCAATGTGCGGCACGTCGGCATTTTTGATCACGGGGCGTATACGGCGGCGCGCGAAAATCCCCAAGCGTTCCCCCCCGACACCCGGCTCGTGGGCGGCCTGAGCGGGCTGACTGAATTGGCGGGTTTACCGGCAGCTGATATCGTATTGGTCGCAGTAGTCGGCACGACCGGTTTGGAGCCGGCGCTCGCGGCCATCGCTGCGGGGAAGGATCTCGCGCTCGCGTCGAAGGAAATCCTTGTCCTCGCCGGCAAGTTCGTGATGGCTTCAGCCCGGCGACACGGGGTCAAATTGCTGCCGGTCGACAGCGAGCACAACGCCGTCTTTCAGTGTCTGGAAGGTCACCCGCACGCGGGCATTCGCCAGGTCGTGCTCACGGCCAGCGGCGGCGCATTTCGAGATTGGCCAGTCGAACGACTCGCGGACGTCACGCCGGCCGAGGCGCTGAAGCATCCGAACTGGTCAATGGGGCCCAAGATTACGGTCGATTCGGCCACGCTCGCCAACAAAGGCTTGGAGCTGATCGAGGCGCAGTGCCTGTTCGAGTTAAAACCGTCCCAATGCACCGCGGTTCTCCATCCGCAAAGCATCGTGCATTGCCTCGTGGAATTCACGGATGGAGCGATGCTGGCGCAGATGTGCCCGCCCTCGATGACGTTTCCCATTCAGCATGCCTTGCTTCATCCTCAGCGGGCGGCTGGAGTCGATGCACCGCTGGATTTCAGCAAGATACTGAATCTGGAATTTCGTCCGGTGGACGAGTCGCGTTTTCCGATGCTGCGACTGGCGAAGGAAACGATGTCCGCCGGCGGGGTGGCGCCGGCGATCTACAACGCCGCCAACGAAGTGGCGGTGGCGGCGTTCCTTCACGAAAAGATTCCGTTCCTTGCGATTCCGCAGGTAGTTGAACACGCTCTGGCCAGCATCAAAAACTTCGAACCAGCGGATTTACCAAGTATCATCGCCCTCGACGCCGAAGCTCGCCGCCTTGCCTCCCTCTTTGTATCCACGGTTTCATCATAACCTCCGCCTGACTCGTGCCCTCCGATCTCCTTAATACGCTGCTGTCGAATCTTTGGGTCGTCTTTCTGGTCGTCCTCCTCTTCGGCGGCTCGATCTTCGTCCACGAGTTGGGCCACTTCCTCGCCGCACGCCGTCGTGGGGCGCACGTGGAGCGCTTCTCGATCGGGTTCGGCCCACCCATCTTTTCCTGGCGCGGCAAGGATGGCGTGGAATATCGCCTTTCCTGGTTCCCGTTGGGCGGCTATGTGCTCTTGCCCCAGCTCGCCGATTTGGGCGCGGTCGAAGGCGAGAGCCAGGCGGATGTCACGCGACTGCCGCCCGTGAGCTACGCGACCCGCATGATCGTCTTTGCAGCGGGGGCAACGTTTAACATTCTGTTCGCCTTCCTCCTGGCGTGTATCGTGTGGGTGATCGGTCAGCCCACGCCGACCGGGTTCTTTTCCACGACCGTCGCGGAAATCGCCCCCACCCTGCAGACAGCCGACGGTCAGGACGTCGTGAGCCCGGCGGCCAAGGCCGGACTTCAATCCGGCGATCGGATTACGGCGGTGGACGGACGTCCGGTCACGACCTTCGCCGATATCGTTGAGCTTCTGGCATTGAGCAGTGGCTGGAGCGAAGGTGCACGCCAGACGATGCTCACGCTGGAGCGAGGCGGACAGACCCTCCAAGTTCCGATCGAGCCTGTCTTGTCCGGCGACGAGCGGATTCGGAAGATCGGGATCACCACCGTCGCCAAACTTCTGGTTGGTCGGGTTGCACCCGATTCGCCGGCGGAAAAGGCAGGGCTCCAGTTGGAGGACCAAGTTCTTGCCGTAAACGGCAAGCGCACGCTCACGTATCCACAACTCGCGGACGCGCTGCGCAGCAACGCGGGTCAGCCCATGCCGGTCACCGTAGTGCGCGCCGGCGCCGAGCGGGTACTCACGCTGCAAGCCGACAAAGGCGTGGATCTCGGAATTGCGATCAAATCCGACGTCACGTACATCCACCCGAATCCTTTCCAACAAGTCGGCGAGAGCGTAGTGAAGACATTTCGCACCCTGGGCGCCCTCCTGAATCCGCGCTCGGACATCGGTCTTTCGCATTTGAGCGGACCGATCGGGATCATCGACAGTTTCGTCGCTGTCTCCCGCGCCGGTCTGCCGTTGGCGCTGTGGTTCACCATCCTCGTCAACGTAAACCTGGCGATCTTCAACTTGCTGCCGATTCCCGTGTTGGATGGTGGCCAAATGTTGTTCGCGACGATTGGCCGCCTCCGTGGCCGGCCGCTTCCCGTGAGCTTCATCATGACGGCCCAAAGCATCTTCATCGTGCTATTGTTTTCGATGGTGCTCTACGTGAGCGTATTTGATGTCCGGCGCATCGTGCGGGACGTAAAAGCCGACCGCGCGGCCGAAGCGGCCGCGACTCCGCCGCCGGCCACGCCGCCCGCCGAACGCTCGGAATCGGATGCCCCGGTAGATGCAGGCGGAGCGAGACGTTGACGGCGTGCCGGTCGTTGATGTCGTCGTTCCAGCGGGTCTCAGACCGGTTCTGCTGGAGGGGAAAGGTCTGAAAGTCGGGTGGAGGAGGATCACTCATGCGGCGCCTCCTCCCCACTCGCCAAACGTGAGTTTCTCCACTTCAGTGGGCTTCGAGCATGTCCTACTGCGCATCCCGCTTCCGCACTGTCCGCCGTCCCACCCTTGCCGTTAACATTGGCTCGGTGGGGGTCGGTGGCAACCACCCGATCCGGATCCAATCCATGACGACGAGCGACACGCAGGATGTCGCCGCGACGCTCAAGCAGTCCATCGCACTGGCCGAGGTGGGTTGTGAAATCATCCGCATCACGGCTCCAAATGTCGCCGCAGCCAAGTGTCTCCAGCAAATCCGCACGCAGTTCAACGCGGCCGGGTTCGGTCACATCCCGCTCGTGGCGGACATCCATTTCCTTCCCAGCGCGGCCATGGAAGCGGTCGAGCATGTCGAGAAGGTCCGCGTCAATCCGGGCAACTACGCGGACAAGAAAAAATTCGCCGTCAGGGAATACTCCGACGCTGATTACGACGCAGAGTTGGAGCGGCTGCACGACGCGTTCTCGCCCTTGGTAAAACGCAGCCGGGAGCTCGGCCGGGTGTTGCGCATCGGCACCAATCACGGATCGCTCAGCGATCGCATCATGAACCGTTACGGCGACACGCCGCTCGGGATGGTCGAGAGCGCCTTGGAGTTTCTGCGCATCGGCGCCGCGCACAGTTATCACCAGATGATTCTCTCGATGAAGTCGTCGAACCCGAAGGTGATGATTCAAGCGTATCGTCTCCTGGTGGAGCGGATGGCGCAGGAGGATATGCATTACCCGCTACACCTGGGCGTAACCGAGGCGGGCGACGGTGAAGACGGCCGGATCAAAAGCGCGATCGGCATCGGCTCGCTCCTGTTGGATGGCCTCGGCGATACGATTCGCGTCTCATTGACCGAAGACAGCGTCTACGAAATCCCGGTCGCCCGGGCGATCGCCGACAAGGCGATGAGCCGCTGGTCTGCTTCAGATTCACTGCCGGTGGCGCCGGAGAGTGATGACATCGATCCGTATCAGTTTACCCGCCGCCCGACGGTCGAAATCAAGCTGGGCGGGCAGTGCACTGTCGGCCCGAAGCAGCCGCCTCGCGTGCTCGTGCGCGCCGGCCAGCCCGGAAATCTAGCCGCGCTGCTGCCGGATCTACTGTTTCCAAAACTCAAGGACACGCCGGCGGAAGGCCTGATCGTCAGCATTGCCACGCCCGACGAACTCGGCGTGTTACCCGTTTTGAGCGCAGGGTTTCTCGTCTTGGAACTCGCGCCGGAGATCTCTGCGGCCGAGCTCGGAAACAAGGTGGCTTCGCTCACTCCCGGCACCGTCCTCTTGCAGCGCTTCTCCGCCGCGGACGCCGAATCCCTGGAGGCCTATGCTGCCGTGGCGCGCGCTCACCAACTCGTGCTCGCCATCGATGCGGAACCGGCGGCGATCCTCGCGTTGCGGGCAACGATCGCGGCGATTCTGGATACACCGCTTCTGTTCACGATCTCCCGTGCGGTGTCGACGTCCGGCCACGCGACGGGCGGCTACCGGCAGCTGGCTCAGGCGCTGCGCAATCTGGGCTCCAACGCGCCGATTTGGATACGGAACACGACGGCGTCGGCGATCCGCACAGAGACCAGCTTTCTTTCCAAATTGCTGGAGGCCTCGTTCCTGACTGGCGGGCTCCTGTGCGATGGCATCGGAGACCTGGTCAGCATCGAGACCGAGGCCGACCCAGCCCGCGCCACCCAGCTCACTTACAATGTCCTCCAAGGCGCAGGCGCTCGAATCTCGAAAACTGAGTTTGTGGCGTGTCCCAGCTGCGGCCGGACCTTGTTCGACCTGCAGACCACCACTCAACGCATTCGCGCCCAAACCGGTCATCTCAAAGGAGTGAAGCTCGCGATCATGGGCTGCATCGTGAACGGCCCGGGCGAAATGGCGGATGCCGATTTCGGATACGTCGGCGGCGCCCCAGGCAAGATCAATCTCTATGTGGGCAAAAACTGCGTGCAGTACAACATTCCCCAAGTCGAAGCGGACGCGCGCCTGATTGCCTTGATCAAGGCACACGGAAAATGGACTGATCCCGAGCCCGAAACCCTGTAATTGGGGTGGCTCCTGTATTCAAAAAACCATGCTCGTCACGGAATCGTAACCAAGTCCGTAGCCCGGAAACTGGCTTCTGAAGCCGGCCCGAAACGATCGTAACCACCGCAAAATCCCGGTGAATTTGCCGGGCTTTTTTCCGTCTAACTTTACGTTGTCGAAGCAACGAAAAAAGGGAAAAACTTATGCCCAGTTGAGGTGTGAACAAGTTGTCGGTAAGTTGGCCTTGAAATGATTTTTTCGATCCCAGTTACTCCCCTCTCGTCTACGCCTTTATCGTTCTCGGATTGTTCTTTCCCATGTCGTTTGAGTTCCGCTCAGCGCCGCACGTCGTAACATCGATTAGTTCTTATTACCCGCCAATTACTTACGATTGCTCCCTTCGGGGCGCGATCCCCCTGTTGGCAGCTCCCAATTTTCGTTACGGCCAGATGTCGCTTTCGGGGTCCAATTGACGTGATGGAGAATGCACCGAGTGCGAAATGTGAATAAATCCGCCAATTCTCCACTTCCATGCCCTCTTCGACGCTCACCCCCAGCCTCTGGGAAACCGTGAAATGTGACTTCAAGTCGCTGTTCCCGGAAGATGTATTCCAGATGTGGTTCGAGCCGGTGGTGTGCGTGGAAAGCACGGAAGACTCGATGACCTTGGGCGTCCCGAACGATTTCGCCGCGATTTGGATTCACGACAACTATCTCGACCTGATAACGCAGCGGTTGCGGCTCACGGCCGGGCGCATGGTGAATGTCACCTTGCGTAAGACGGATTCGGCGGCCCGGACCGGTTTACCGGCCTCGAGCGGCAACGGCCGGGCGCACGTGGAAGCCGCGTCACCGGCCTCCCGGATCAAGCCCGCGGCCCCACGTCGCACGCTGCGCTACGACGAACGTGGCCCCACTCCGGGCACGCTCAATCCCCGCAACACGTTCGAGACCTACGTGGTGGGCTCCAATAACCAGATGGCCCATGCCGCTTCCATGGCGGTCGCCCAAGCTCCGGCGCAAGCTTACAACCCCCTTTTCCTTTACGGCGAAACCGGGTTGGGGAAGACCCACCTGATGCACGCCATCGGGCACGCCATCATTCGTCATAACGCAGACGCGCGCATCGCCTATCTCTCGACCGAGAAGTTCACCAACGAGTTCATTCAGGCCCTCCAGGAGAACAGCCTGACGCGCTTCCGCCAGCGTTACCGCAACGCGGATGTGCTGTTGCTGGACGATGTCCAGTTTCTGACCGGCAAAGAACGCATCCAGGAAGAGTTCTTTCACACCTTCAACGACCTCTTTGAGTCGGGAAAACAGATCGTGCTCACCAGTGATCGGCGGGCGAGTGAGATTCAAAAACTCGAAGCGCGGCTGGTGTCGCGGTTCGAATGGGGACTGCCCGCAGACATCCAGGCGCCCGATCTCGAAACGCGTCTGGCGATTCTGCGCACCAAGGCGCAGACCCTGAACTGCAACCTGCCCGAACCGATCCTCAATTTTATCGCGCAGAATATCACCCGCAACATTCGTCGCCTTGAGGGCGCGTTGCTGAAGGTTTCCAGCTACTCGGCCCTCACGAGCAAGCCGCTCGATCTCGCCACCGCAGAGCGACTTCTGCAGGACGTGCTGATGGAGCAGGCGCAGAATATTCTCACGATCGAGACGATTCAGAAGCGCGTCGCCGATCATTTCCAGATCCGGCACAGTGACATGACCAGCAAGCGCCGGCCCAACAACATCGCGATTCCGCGGCAGATCGCCATGTTCATCACCCGCACGCTGACCAAGCATTCCCTGCAGGAAATCGGCGATGCCTTCGGTGGGCGCGATCACGGCACTGTCATTCACGCCTGTAAGTCCGTTGATAACATGATGGAACAGGATGCCTCGACCCGTGGCAGCGTGGAGTTTCTCAAGTCGCAGTTGTCGAAGTAAGCCTCGATTCAGCCTCCGCGGGAACTTGGAATGATGGAAAGCGAAAGTTGAAACCAAGAGCCGCGGCATTAGTTGTTTGGCTCTTTTAACTTTCACCCTCCAACTTCCCTCCATGTCCCTCACGCCTGAACAGAAACAAACCGTCGCTTCCTGGGTAGCTGGCGGTGACAACTTGTCCGCCGTTCAGAAGAAACTTTCTGAGCACTTCAAAATTTCGCTCACCTACCGCGATGTCCGGTTTCTGGTGGACGACCTCGATCTCGCATTGAAGGACGCCGCGCCCAAAGTCGACGCAAGCGACGTGACGAAAACGCAACCGAGGGCACAGGCACAGACCGCAGCCAGCTCCGCTGACGCACCGGCGCCGGGACCCGAAGGCACGGAGGAAGATCTCGAAGAGTTGCCCGAGGACGGCTTGGATGCACCGGCCGGCGGCGACAACGTCTCCCTTTCCGTCGACAAGGTGACGCTCATTCCCGGCGCCCTCGCGAGCGGGACCGTGACGTTCAGCGATGGCGTCACGGGCAAATGGGTGGTCGATCAATACGGCCGACCCGGCTTCACCGAGGTCAGCCAACCCGGTTACCGCCCCTCGGCGGGTGATGCTCAGGCCTTTATGCAGGAGCTGAGTCGGACGTTGCAGCAACGCGGGATGTGAAACTTCGGCTGAGCTGGGGTTCTCAAGAGCAAAATTTCAAGGGCCGGACGTTTCCGATCTGCCGGACTGATCAGTCCGCCGGCTGACGGCGAAGAAAGCTCAGCTCGTTCTGCTTCGTCGACGCAGCCATTAACACCAACGATTGCAGCGCCGGAACCGACCCAAGCGCTTTCGCGCCGCCGAACGGTATCGGGAATAGGCGACTTGGGCCCAATGGGCCACTTTGGCGCCTACGTACCGTCACCCTGATCTCGTTCGCGCAGTACGCTTGCAGAAACGCGGGAAAGCGGCATCTTCCCGCAGCCGATGCCCCGCCTTATCACCCTATATCTCGCCGCGCTTTTTCTCGCGGTTGGGAATAGTTTTGGTCAGCCGGCAGCGCTTTCGGTCAACACCGGCATCCGGGAAGAGGTCCGCCAGTTTTACCGCGCCCTCTACCACGCCTCAGACGCGACACCGATGGGATGGACC
Organism: Opitutales bacterium; assembly: GCA_038320495.1. Lineage (GTDB taxonomy): Bacteria > Verrucomicrobiota > Verrucomicrobiia > Opitutales > Opitutaceae > ER46. Next base: position 9,073 of record JBBQEG010000061.1, read on the forward strand.
GGAAACTATGAAACCGGCACGCCGGGCGCCACCTCCTCGCTCTTCAAAGGAGCCACGCGCTTGAGGATCAATTTCTACCGGGCCCTCGTCGGCGTTCCCGCCGACATCACGTTCGACCCCACCTATAGCATCATGGCGCAACGCGCAGCGCTGATGATGAGCCTGAACGGCGCGTTGAGTCATTCGCCCGACACCACGTGGAAAGGATACACGCTCGAAGGAGCACTCGCCGCGGGCAAGTCGAACCTTGCCCTCGGGTCGGCGGGACCGGATGCCATTGACAGCTACATGGCGGACGCGGGAAGCACCAACAGCGCCGTTGGCCACCGCCGTTGGCTGTATTATCCTCAGACGCTCATCATGGGTGCTGGCGACGTACCGGGGGATGACACGCTCGCGCCCGCCAACGCCATCTGGGTGATCGACGGACGCTACAATACCCCCCGCCCCACCACCCGAACTACTCACGTTGCGTATCCACCCGCTGGTTACATTCCCCACACCTTGGTCTGGCCGCGTTGGTCGTTCAGTTATCCGGGCGCGGATTTTTCCATCGCCACGGTCACGATGAAGCGCAACGGGGTCGCGATCCGCGTCGTTCAGGAACCGGTCAAAACCGACATCGGCGAACCGACGCTGGTTTGGATATACGACGGCCAGAATCCCGAGAGCGAAGCTGCCCATCCTCGGCCCGCGAGCGATACGGTTTATACCGTCACAATATCAACCGTGCGAATCGGCGGTCAGGTGCAGAATTTTATATATAACGTCACGGTCTTCGACCCGGACCAACCCAGTCCTGATACCTCGCCCGCCCGAATCATCGGTCCGGCAAACCCCGCCGTTGGCGCGCCCAGCCTCTATGCTGTGATCATGCCTCCGTTCGGATCAGGCGCCGAATGGCGCACCGCGCGCACCGAGCCGGCCGCGCCGATCTATACAGCGGAAAGTGGATTGGGTGGCCTGCTGGCGCGGACAACCCCGGGCTACGGCGTCGTCCACGCCACCACGGCCGGCAGTGGATCCTTCGTCTACCGACTGGCTCATTTGACGCCGCGGGCCGACGAGTTCCTCCAGCTTCCCGGCACGTATCTTGCCGAAGCTGACTCCGCGATCACGTTCCAAAGCCGCCTCGGGATTGCGACTGCCATCGAGACGGCGCGGGTGCAGGTTTCCACCGATGGGGGCATCTCGTGGGTCGACCTTTTCCGCCAGTCGGGAACTTCGGCAACGGCCAACGGATTTCCGCTCCCGAGCGAAACCGGGTTCGTGGCGCGCAACGTCTCACTCGGCGCATTCGCTGGCCGGACCCTTGCTCTCCGGCTGGTTTTTTCCATCGAGCAGTCCGGAACCGCCTTCGTACCAGATGCCACGAACAATGTGGGCTGGTTCATCGATAATTTATCGGTCAAGAACGTTCAACGCGTCACGACCTCCGCCGCCACTCCGGTGCAGAGTGGAAACGCGTTTACGTACACCGCTCAACCCGGAGGCTCCGTCAGCCTCCAAGCCCGCGGATTGATATTCGGCTACCCGCTCGAGTGGGGCCCGGTGATGGCTATCAACCCCACGAGGGATGGCAGCGCCCGACGGACCAGTTACCTTTCGAACTTATCCGTTCGCACCACCGCCGGCACCGACTCCCAGACTCTGATCGTAGGCTTTAATGTGACCGGCGGCAATAAATCGCTGCTCGTCCGCGGGCTCGGCCCCGCCCTCATCCCGTTCGGGGTTACAGGCACGCTCGCCGATCCCAAGCTTGATCTCTTCCGCGGCTCGAACCGAATCGCGGAGAACGATAATTGGCGCGACGAAGACCGGCCGACGTTCCAGGCGCTCGGGGCGTTTGAACTTTCCTCGAATAGCCGGGACGCGGCCCTCATCACCGATCTGAGCCCCGACAGTTACACCGTCCAACTGAGTACCGCGAACAGTAGCCCTGGCCTCGCGCTCGTGGAACTCTACGACATGGGCGGTGGATCCGATGGCGCGCGGCTTTCCAATGTTTCCGCCCGCTCAACCATTGCGTCCGGCAACGACGTGCTGATCGCCGGATTCAACGTCGCCGGCGAAGGGCTGCGGACACTCCTCATTCGCGCCATTGGACCGGGACTTTCGCCGTTCAACGTGCCCGGCATTCTCGCCAATCCCCGCCTGCAACTCTACGGAAACGATCAGCGATTGATCGCCGAAAACGATAATTGGGACTCGGCCATCACCCCCGTGTTCGAACGGGTCGGCGCATTCGGGCTGCCAACCGGCAGCCATGATGCCGCTTTACTGATCACACTTCCTCCTGGCAGCTATACGGCACAAGTCTCCGGCGTCGGCAACTCGACCGGGGTCGCTCTCATCGAGGTCTACGACGTTCCTTGAACCGGGACGCCCGGCTCTCAGGCCGCGTCGCCCCGTCGCGTCGTCACTTCGGCATTTCGCCGATTTTGACGGCGCCGGTCACCCGATTCACTTCCACGGCAAACGCCAAAGGTCGACCGACCGGGACCGGCGCATACGTCCCGCCAATGGGTTCGAATTCTGCGGACCCACTCTGCAACTCAACTGAACAATACCCGATTCCAATCTCCGTCATCTGCACGCGAGCACGGACGTTTCCTTCGGCTATTCGTAGCGTGCCCGCCACCAACTCGAGATGAAACGTCGAGCCACGCGCGACCAGCAGTGGCTTGACGGCGAGGCCCACATCGCCGGATACCAAGCGGATGAGCGCCCGCGAAGGGCTCGGCTCTTCCTTCATGGCCGCAAGGTTGGTCGATTGGAGGTGAGGCTGCTGCCAATACTCATCCACTTCCACTTCTGAACCCGAGCCCACCCGCAACACCACACCGTTGGAAAACTCAATGGTGGCGTTGGAAAGGCGAGCGGTTTTGAACGTCACCTCCGCCCGCAGCCGCTCATCGAGTTTCAACGCCCGCTCTTCTCCATCGGCGACAAGGGTGACCTGGCCATCGAGATCGACCACGGTAAACGCCCCGGGTCTCGTGAACGTCGGGGCTTGGGCCGCAAGAGCAGTCCCCACCATCACCGCCACCCATGCCCCCAACCAGCGCTGCGTTTTCACACCCACGACGTAAACCCATGGAGGATTGGAGCAAGCCTGTTTGCGCGATTGAGTCAAGAAGGCCGGAGGCGCACTGAACCGGATTCCGGTTGGTCACTTGAACCATCTAAGCTAAGCACGCCGTTTTTTCTGTCACTTGCTTACGACTTGATTCTAACCGTTCTGCGTTAACACGCAGACCGGAACTCCGTTTCACCCCGCTCTCCGGCTCGATCTTATGCCGCGACTGACACCGAGCCTGAGGAAATCGCTTAACAAGGGGTGCGCGGGATTCATGTTGCCAGCAACTCTCGGCGACGGCGAGCGTCAGTTCTGCCCATGCCCCGTCTGCTTTCGCCCGAGCGCGCCCGTACTTCCCCCGAGGAAGTGGGGCCGCGCTTTCACGCGTGGCTCCTGCTCCTCTTTGTCGGGAGCGGATGCGCGGCGCTGATTTACGAGATCGTCTGGTTTCAGGTGCTCCAGCTTGTGATCGGTTCCTCCGCCGTTTCATTGGCGGTATTGCTCGGCACTTTTATGGGCGGCATGTGCATCGGGAGCCTCGCGTTCCCGCGCTTTGTCGCACGTACTCGGCATCCGCTTCGCACCTATGCGGTGTTGGAGATCGGAATCGGCATTTTCGGCCTCCTCGTACTGCTGGGCATGCCTGCCGTCGGCCAACTTTACCTTACGCTGGTGGGCCATGGCGCGCCCGGGATTTTCCTCCGGGCGCTGATCTGTGTGATCTGCCTGTTACCACCCACGATCCTCATGGGCGCAACTCTCCCAGCCGTGGCCCGCTGGGTGGAAGCGACGCCCAAGGGCGTCTCGTGGCTCGGATTGTTTTATGGCGGCAACACCGCCGGGGCGGTGATCGGATGTCTGCTCGCCGGGTTTTATCTTCTCCGCGTTTACGACAGCACCATCGCCACCTACTGCGCGGTTGGTCTCAACAGCGTGGTCGCGTTCGTTGCCTTATATATAGCACGACGCGCACCGTATGATGATTCGCGGATGCACGTAAACTCGCAGGCAGTCGAGCCAGCCGTGCCGGGTTCCCGCCTCGTGTTAACCGCAATCGGACTTTCCGGACTGTGCGCCTTGGCGGCGGAAGTCGTGTGGGCACGTGTCCTCTCGCTCTTCCTCGGCGCGACGGTTTATACGTTTTCGATCATTCTGGCCGTGTTCCTGGTCGGCCTCGGGATCGGCAGCAGCGCCGGATCCCTGCTGGCACGCTCCGCGTCGCGGCCGAGGTTTCTCCTCGCGTGCTGCCAACTCGGCCAGGTCGCAGCCCTCGCGTGGGCGGCGCATGCGATCGCCGTCGCTCTGCCGTCCTGGTCCAACCCCACCTCCGACAGCATCGGTCACCTGGGAAAGTTTGCCGTCGATCTGCTGCGCTGCGGTTGGACCATGTTACCGTCGGCAATTCTCTGGGGTGCGAGCTTTCCACTCGCCCTCGCCAGCATGGCTCGGCCCGGTCAGGACAGCGCCCGTCTCGTCGGTTGCGCCTATGCCGCCAACACCCTCGGCGCCATTCTGGGGGCCATCCTCGCTACCCTGATCCTTATTCCTACGGTCGGCACGCAACGCACCCAGGTGATATTGATGGGCCTCTCGGTGATAAGCGCCGGACTCGCTCTTTTTCCCCGGCGGTCGACGGAGTATGCGCTGCTCGTGGGCGGGGCCGTTGCGGCGCTGTTGCTCGCCGCCCAACTGCCGTCCATCCCCTGGCAGCTCGTCGCCTATGGCCGGTTCGTCGCCAGCACCAATTTCGGTGCGACCGCACTTTATGTCGGCGAAGGCATGAACGCGACCGTCGCAGTCTCCGAAGCGGGCGGGGCGCGATTTTTTCACGTCAGCGGAAAAACGGAAGCCTCCAGTCTCGACCAGGACATGCGACTGCAACGCATGCTCGGACACCTTCCCGCGCTGCTCCATCCGAATCCAAAATCGGTGCTGATTGTCGGTTGTGGCGCCGGCGTAACCGCCGGCACGTTCACTTTATATCCCTCGATCGAACGTATTGTCATTTGTGATATCGAGCCCCTGATCCCGCGGGTGGTCGCACACTACTTCCGGGACGAAAATCATGATGTGCTGCGTGATCCCCGAGTGGAGATCATCCATGATGATGCGCGTCACTATATCGCGACGACGCAGGAAAAGTTCGATGTGATCACTTCCGATCCCATCCATCCATGGGTCAAAGGTTCTGCGGTCCTGTATTCAGAGGAATATTTTCAGCTCTGTCGCGAACGCCTCCAACCGGGTGGACTCTTCACTCAATGGGTTCCGCTCTACGAATCCAACCGGGCGGTGGTGCAAAGCGAACTGGCAACGCTCTTCTCGGTCTTCCCCCAAGCGAGCATCTGGGCAAACGATGATAAAGGGTTTGGCTACGACACGGTCGTCCTGGGTTACGCGGAGCCCCTGACAATCGATCTGGAGACGCTGCAAACGCGGCTCGACCACCCCGCGCACGACCGTATTCGCACCGCGCTGGATGTCCTCGGGTTCGAATCCGCCCTGGATCTGCTTGCGACCTACACCGGCCGCGCGGCGGAGCTGAAAGCGTGGTTGGCGGGGGCTGAGATCAACCGCGATCGCAGCCTGCGCCTGCAATACCTTGCCGGCCTCGAACTCGAGTCGGTGACCGGCGCCGGCACGTACGATGAAATGCTCGCGTATCGAAGTTTCCCTTACGACGTGTTTCAGGGCTCGACCGAGACACGGATCCGTTTGCAGGAGAAGTTGGGAATGGACTGGTTCAACCTCCAGCCGCAGCCGTAATCGTAAAGTCCTGCGCGCCCGGAAGGCCACGCGTTGTCCAAAAAGGATCCTCGGCAGCGCTTTCCCTGAAATCTGATCTCAGAGGTTCATTCCGGGCGGGATAGATTAGCGGAGATCAGCGGAGATTAGCGTTCCTCCCTGTCTTTTCCGTCACGATCCCGCACTGGGAAAACGCGGCGGCTCCACTCACAGAATCTGCGGCCGAGACGGAAAGACCAAGGCAGGAGGGAACGCTAATCTTCGCTAATGAACGCTAATTTTTCGAACCCTGAAATCTGATCTTCGCTGGTTTCAGTGGATAAACGCGAGGCCGGCCCGCATCGGAAATAAACAGAAGGTAACGAAGAAAACGAAACGGCGAGGAACCAGAGGATCTGTCCAACCCGGGCCTTCGTCCCGAAGGGACGAAGGCATTACAAGACTCGGCTCAGACCGCGGTCACCCGACCGGACGAATCGCCGATGCGTTCGACGCCCTTAACGCCCATGCGATCCGTCATGCTGAGGAACACATTGCTCATGGGTTGCCCGCCGAGATTAGAGTAACGCCCGGGATTCATGGTACCGCCAGCCGCCCCGGCCATCACGATGGGGAGATTGGTGTGCGTATGGCGGTTCCCATCGGAGTTACCGCACCCGTACACGATCATCGAATTATGCAGCACTGACCGGCCATCGAGATCTTTCTTCTCCTCGAGCTTCTGAAGGAAGCGCGCGAAGTGCTTCACATAGTAGAGATCAATTGCACCGATCTTCTCCATCAACTCATGATCGTTCCGATGGTGCGAGCAGTAGTGATGGCCTTCCGGGATTCCGATCTGCGGATAGGCGCGGTTCGTACCGTCACCGGCGAGCAATAGCGTTGCGACCCGGGTCGAGTCGGTCTCGAAAGCCATCGCGAGCAGATCATACATGATGTCCATGTGTTCGCCATAATTGGCCGGGATACCCGCGGGCGTATCGACCGCCGGATCCGGCAGCTTGCCAAAACTCTCGGCGCGCTGAATCCGCTCTTCGATGCCACGGATGCCAGTGAGATACTCGTCGAGTTTCTCACGGTCCGTGCGACCCAGTTTGGCCTGCAAGGAACGGGCGTCTTCCATCACGAAATCGAGCAGGGATTTCTGGGTTGCCTGACGCTGAAGGAAATTTTCGGTACGTTCACCGTGCCGACCCGCTCCGAAGAGCCGCTCAAACACAAGCCGCGGATTGGGCTCCGGCGCCATCGGTACGGAAGGCGAGGCCCAGGAAAGATTATATTGATACGCACACGAATAACCCGAGTCACACCGTCCGGCTTTGCGCACGGAGTCGCACGACAGTTCCAAGGATGAGAACCGCGTCAGATGTCCCATCTTTTGGGCCGCAACCTGATCGACGGAGATTCCCACTTCAATGTCGGTGCTATCGGTCTTCCGAGCGCGAGCACCCGTGAGGAACGTGGCGTTGGCCCGGGCGTGATCACCCGCGCCGTCGTTCCCAGCGGTGGCATTCTTGTGATCCAGACCGCCCAAAACCTGGATAGACTTCTGCAAGGGCGCCAAGGGCTGCATGGTGCGCCCCAGTTTGAAGTCGGCACCCTCGCCGGTGGGCCACCAATAGTTTTGATGCGCTCCATTCGGAAAGTAGACGAATGCCATGCGCAGCGGCGCACCCGAAGGGGTGAGACCCATACCGCCTGCGAGCGGGCCCGTGGCCGCACTTGCGACCGGCCGGAGCGCGGACTCGAACATGGGCAACGCGACGCACGCGCCAAGGCCACGCAGGAACTGCCGACGATTGAGAGCAAGGTGACGTTGAGCCGCGAGCTGCTCGCGGTCGGGGGCGGGGCGAGGTTTCATGGGTGGGATTCCAGTTTTGAAGGTTGGGCAGGACCAAGGTGGGAGACTTGAACCGGCGCCGTCTGCGTGCGTTGCGATTGAAAAGGAGCGGACTCGATCACTCCGAACAACAGGGCGGACATTTTGCCATCCGCTTGTTCCAGCTTCGCCGTGATCTCGTCGAGAGCGTAAGTATCGTAGTACTCCAGCCCGCGGCCAAGCGCATAGGTGAGTAATTTTTCCGTGAGGCAGTGATAAACGTCGGCTTTACGGTCGCGAACGATCACTCGCTTCAACTCGCGCACATCCGCGAAGGGCTCCCCGGTGGCCAAACGCCCGGCAGGCTCAATCGGCTGGCCCGCTTCCGTGTCACGCCAAGCGCCCAGCGCGTTGAAATTTTCCAGCGCCAGACCCAACGGGTCCATCCGCTCGTGACACGAGCTGCAAAGCGGATTGGCGCGGTGCACGGCCAACATCTCACTCAACTTGGGCTCACGGCCCCCAAACTCTTTCTTCGCTTCCTCCAGGTCGGGTACGTCAGGCGGCGCAGGCGGAGGCGGAGTGCCTAAAATGTTTTCCAAGATAAACAGCCCACGTTTCACCGGGGACGTGCGCGTGGGGTTCGATGTCACCGCAAGCACGGTACCATGAGTAAGGATACCGCCGCGAACACTATCCGGCGGAAGCGTCACCCGTTGCATCTCCTCGCCTACGACCTCAGGCAGGCCATAAAACGCCGCCAACTTGTCATTGAGAAAGGTGTAATCGCTCTCGATCAACTCCAATACGCTGCGGTCCTCGCGGAGAATGTAGTCGAAGTACATTTCCGTCTCGCTCCGCATCAACCGACGAAACGCTCCATCGAAGTCCTGTCGTCCATCGCGGTTCCTCGGCATACTCGGCCCCATCACGATCCGGGCATTGATGGGAACACTCTCGATGTCGCGCGCCTGAAGCCATTGGCCGGTGAAATTGCGGACGAACGCCTGGGAACGCTCATCCTTCAGCATCCGCGCTACCTGAGTACGGAGTTCGCGCCGGAGCCCGCCGCGCCCGGCGAGTTGCATGAGCTCCTCATCCGGCATGGTTGACCACAGGAAATACGAAAGGCGCGAGGCCAGGGAGTACTCGTCGATGGGGGCGATTGCCTCCTTTGCATAGCGCGCCTCGGGCTCCTCCAACCGAAACAGGAAACGTGGCGACGCGAGGATCGCCATCATCGCCCGCGCTACCCCAACTTCAAAGGTCGTGTCCGCTTGAGAATAGACCCCGCGGGCCAGGCCCACGAGTTCGTCCAACTGCGCCGGGGCCACCGGCCGACGGAAGGCGCGCGTGGCAAACTGGCCCAAAACATCCCGCGCATAAGCGTCGCGGGCGACCGGATCCGCCGGAGCCGGGCCCTTTGGGAAAAACTGCGCGTGATTCTCCGGCGCAATCCAAAGCTCGGGGCTCAAAGGGCCACGCACTTGGACCGAGGCGATCCGCACGCTAACATGCGTTGCCGGCGCTCGCGCTCGCGCTCGCGCTGGCGTGCCGGCACTGCCGCTAGTCGGCACCGTCTCTGCCTCCTTACTCGCCTGAAAACTTGCCACCTCGTCCGGGGTCGCATCGACCGGCGGCAGCGGGACCACCTCAAAACTGACCACATGATCCCCCGGCTGCCACGCGATTTCATACTCGTGCCGCAGGGTTTTGCGCTCCTGCCAGACCACCTCTTCAACAAAGCGTTCTTCACCGTCGATCCGACATATGACTTGGGCTCGGCTCGAATCAAAGTCGAACGAGCCGCGAAGCTCCAATTCGATGCTGACCCGGTAAGTGTCCGCCTCATCCACCTTGAACGAACGCGAAACGGTAATCGGGTTACGTGCGTTCATCTGTTCGCCGGTTCGGCCCCCGGGTGCGCGAAAGTCACGCCCCACCGCTTTCCGCTCGCGAATCACTTTGGCGACCTTCGGCACCGCCTGATCGACGATCACTTCGGCCGCAGCCAAATATTTCTCCAACAGCAGGGGCGACAAGGTCAGGACGTCGCCGTTGTTATCAAACCCATTGCCGCTGTCGTCGGGCGGAAACTCGGCTTCGCTGTTGAAGTCATAGCCCGTGAGATCGCGAATCGTGTTGCGATACTCGATGCGATTGAGCCGCCGCG
>JBBQEG010000062.1:0-18660 GCA_038320495.1 Opitutales bacterium
GCGCGGCGGCTTGCTGAAAGGCGGCGACATCGGGCCGGCGATCGTGCCGGGCAAGCCCGAGAAGAGCCTGCTGCTCGAAGCGATTTCCTACAAAGACCCGGACCTCGAAATGCCGCCGACGCACCGGCTCACCGAGCAGGAGGTGATGTTCTTTCGGCAATGGATCGCCGCGGGCGCGCCCGATTCGCGCAAAGGGCCGGAAGGGATCGCGCTGCCGAGCGGAGAAAAGAAGCCGTATCCCGTGTCCGCGAGCGAGCTGTGGTCGCTGAAGCCGGTGGCGAATCCGCCGGTGCCCGCGGTGAAAGACAAGGCGTGGCCGCGCGGCGACATCGACCGCTTCATCCTCGCGAAGCTCGAGGAAAAGGGCGTGCGCCCGGTGAGCGATGCGGTGCCGGAGCGGCTGTTGCGAAGAATGGTTTTCGATCTCACGGGGCTGCCGCCGACGCCCGAGGAGGTGGCGTCATTTCTAAACTCCCATCAGTCCCGCACGTCTCATTCGTCCCATGGGACCGACGGAACAAATGCGGCCTATGCCGCGCTCATCGACCGCCTCCTCGCCTCGCCGCGTTTCGGCGAACGCTGGGGCCGGCACTGGCTCGATACCGCGCGCTACGCGGACACGAATGGCGGCGACCGCGACCGCCCGCTGCGCTACGCCTTCCGCTACCGCGACTGGGTGATCGACGCGATCAATGCCGACATGCCTTACGACCGTTTCCTCACCGAGCAGCTCGCCGGGGATCTTCTGCCGGCGGACGATTGGCGGCAGCGCGAGCGCCAGCAGATCGCGACCGGCTTCCTCGCCGTGGGCTCGCGTCCGCTGCCGGAGATCGGCGTGAATCCCCAGAACGACGCGATGAAGTGGGAAAAAGTGCTGCCGGATTGGGAGAACGACATGATCGACGCCACGACACGCGGGATGCTCGGGCTCGGCGTGGCGTGCGCGCGCTGCCACGACCACAAATTCGATCCGATCCCGCAGAAGGATTTTTACGCGCTCGCCGGCATCTTTCGCAGCACCGAGGTGCGTTCGACCGCGACGCCATTTCAGATCCCCGGACTGCCCGATCCGCACTATCCCTTCGAGCCGTGGCAATGGATCACCGGCGAGCCGGAAAATGTCTCGAGCGCCGAGGAAATGATCGCGCGTTGGAACCAGATGGAAGCGGATCGCCGTCCATTGCGGACAAAGGTGAAGGCGCTCGGGTCCAAGCTGCGGAACGCCGAGGATTTGAAGCGAAAGAGACCCGAATCTCTTACCGCGGACGAACGGAGGCAGCTCGCCGGGATCGACGATCTGAAGAAGGAGCTGGCGGAGATCGAGCCCGCCTACATCGCCGCGGGCACGATCGAAGAGCCCGTGCCCGAGATTCGTCTCGCCGCCGGCGCGCGAGAGGCCGGGAAAATCATGGACGTGCCGGTGCTCACGAAAGGCGAGTGGGACAAGAAGGGGGAAGTGGTCCCACGCGGCTTCCTCACCAGCGTTCCGGTGCCCGGCGATTTCCCGATTCCAAAGGAGGAGAGCGGCCGCGTGCAACTCGCCCGCTGGATCACCCACCCGGAAAATCCGCTCACCGCGCGCGTGGCCGTGAACCGAGTTTGGCATCAGCTCTTCGGCCTCGGGATCGTGAGCACGCTGGATAATTTCGGCATCACCGGAGCGAAGCCGACGCACCCGGAGCTGCTCGACTGGCTCGCGCATCGTTTCGTCCACGAGCACGGTTGGTCAGTGAAAAAGCTCGTCCGCGAGATCGTGCTCTCGCGCACCTACCAGCTCGCGTGCATCGAGGACGACGAGGCGTTCGCGAAAGACCCATCGGTCGAGCTGTATTGGCGCGCGCGCCCACGCCGGCTGGAGGCCGAGGCCGTGCGCGATGCGATGCTCGCGATTGCCGGGCGGCTCGACCTTTCCCGGCCAATAACGAACCCGCTGGAGAAGACGAGATACGTCAACAATACGAACGCCGACAAAGAGGCGCAGCAGGTCGAGGATGGGAATTTGAGGAGCGTCTATGTGCCCATCGTGCGCGGCAAGCGCACGGAGATGCAGGGCCTCTTCGACCAGCCGGTGCCCGAGGAAGTGAACAGCGAACGCAACGTGAGCACGCTGCCGACGCAGACGCTCTTCCTGCTCAATGCCCCGTATGCCAAAGAGCTGATCGCCGCCACCGCCACGCGCGTGCTAAATGACAGCGCACTCGGCGACAACACCGCGCGCCTCACCCGCGCGTATCAACTCATCCTAGCGCGCAACCCCACCACCGCCGAACTCGTCAGCGACCAGGAACTCCTCGCTTCGATGCCGCGGGACAAAGCGTGGCCGGCGCTGTGCCTCTCGATGCTGATGAGTTCGGAATTTTTCTACCGCTTCTGACGGCCATGACCGCGCTCCCGCCTCAGCCGACCTCTTCGCCGTCCGCAACCTGGCCGATACGGAGAAACGTTTTGATCAGCTCGCCTTCGCCGCACGCGATCATTCCCGGAAAGCGCTTGAACCATTTTCCAGCGGGAACCTCAGGTTCACATTCCAGCCACTCGGACAGCAGTTGGAGCTGCCCGATGGGTATCTCCCGGTCCCGGACACGCTCTTCCAAATGGGCAACGACGGCACGAGGCACATTGCGCCGCCGGACCTTAGGCATCCCGTTCGTCCCCGAAAAACCCCGCGACGATTTGCTGCTTCAGGCGCTCCGCCTCCGCGGGATCGGTGGTTTCCACCATCCGCTTTTCGTATTCCGTCAGCTTCGCGCCGCTCCAGCGGCGTCGCTTTTCCAAGGTCTGCACAAACTCCACCACCCGGTCCTGTTCCGCGCGCGGCAGGTTCTTGATTTCGTCGATAATCACCGTGGCGTTCATCCGGAAAAATTACTTCGCATAATCCTCCCGGGCAAGAGTGATTTCCTTCAAAAGCGGTCGGATCGAAACCCGTCACATCCTAAACGAGCATGACTAGAACCACCCACTTTTCCCGCCGCAATTTCCTCCGCACCGCCTCGTGCGGCTTCGGATACCTCAGCCTCGCCAGCCTGCTGCAATCAAGCGCGCGCGCGGGCGGCTACGTCAGCCCGCTCGCGCCGAAGCCACCGCACTTCGCGCCGCGGGCGAAGCGCGTCATTTTCCTCAATATGCAGGGCGGGCCGACCGCGCAGGAGACGTTCGATCACAAGCCCGGCGTGTCCCATTTCGCATTCAAGCAGCAGGGGCAATCGGGGCTCTGGGCGTCGGAGCTGTTTCCCAACGTCGGCAAGCACATGGACAAGCTCTGCATGCTCCACGGAATGCACACCGACAGCCCGATTCATAACTCCGCGTCCATCCAGCTTCACACGGGCAACGCGCAGTTCGCCCGCCCGGCCATGGGCTCATGGACGCTCTACGGATTGGGAACTCAGAACGACAATCTTCCCGGCTTCATCACGCTCGCGCCGACGCAGGTCTATGGCGGATCGAAGCTCTACGACAGCGCGTTCCTGCCCTCGTCGTATCAAGGCACCCCCGTCGGCTCGCAGAAGGACCTCGGGCGCAAGTCGGCGCAGAATACGAGCGGCGGGCTCTTCGACCGCGACGAGCAGAAGGCGATCATCGCCCGCGCGCAGGAGCGCAATCGCGCGCGGCTCGCGCAGGATGAACACGACCCGCGGCTCAACGGCATCATCGAAAGCAGCGAGCTCGCCTTCCGGATGCAGGACTCTCTGCCCGGCGTGCTCGATTGGGAAAAGGAACCGCTGCCCGTGCAGGAGGCTTACGGAATCCTCAAAGGCAAACCCACGGAGAACTTCGGCCGGCAGTGCCTCGTCGCACGTCGGCTGGCGGAAGCCGGCGTGCGCTTCATCGAACTCTACCACGGTAACTGGGACCACCACACGAATCTCTTCTCGTTGCTCCCGTCGCGTTGCGAGGAAACCGATCTGCCCATCGCGACGCTGCTTCACGACCTCGATCAACGCGGCCTGCTGAAGGACACGCTCGTCATCTGGGGCGGCGAATTCGGACGCTCTCCGACGACGGAGGGCGACTTCAACCGCAAGTCCGGCGGCGGTTCCGATCACAACACCAAGGGCTACACCATGTGGCTCGCCGGCGGCGGCGTGAAACCTGGCTTCGCCTTTGGCAGCACCGATGAGAAAGGCGCGGAGGCGGTCGAGAACCGCGTCCACCTGCACGACTTCCACGCCACGATGCTGCACCTCCTCGGGCTCGATCACGAAAAGCTCACATATAACTACGCCGGCCGCGATTTCCGTCTCACCGACGTGGCCGGCAGCGTGGTGAAGGAGATCCTCGCGTGAGACAGACCGTTGCCAGACTGGCCGTGATCGCGCTGGTGGCGTGCCGTGTATGCGCCGCTGACAGCGCAGAGGTCGTGACGCCCCGCGAGCCCATCCGGCTGCTGGAGCAGCCACGGGAAGCTTTCCGCTTTCACATTGCGCCGCACACCGCCGTCGATCCGGCACTCACGGCGGACGATATCTTTCAGCTCGATGGCAGAGGCGGTCTCACCGTCACCGGCCAGACGTGGGGCTACATCCGCACGGCGAAGCGCTACCGCGATTACCACCTCGTGCTCGAATACCGCTTCACCGGTCCGACCTTCGGCACGCGCGCGAGTAAGGCGCGCGACTCCGGCCTGCTGCTGCATTCTTTTGGCAGGGACGGAAGTCGCAGCCGGACGTGGCTGCCGTGCATCGAGGTGCAGATCATGGAAGGCGCCACGGGTGATTTCATCGTGCTCGGTCCGTGGGATGACGAGCGGAACCTGCTCCCGCTCCACCTCGAATCCACCGGCAAATACGAAGCGGCGAAAGTGCCGTTTCACGATCCCAAGGGCGAGCGGATCGTCCTGCCGCAGGATCGTCCGCTCGGAAACGCGATCTTCTGGACGGGCCGCAATCGCGCCTACAAGGAAGTCACCGGCTGGCACGCCGCCACCGACGCGGATTTCCCAACAGGTGAAAAATGGAACCGGCTCGATGTCATTTGCGCTGGCGACGAGATCACGGTCCACGTTAATGGCCGCCTCGTGAACCGCGGATCAAACGTCAGCCCCACCGTCGGCTTTCTCGGAATCCAGAGCGAAGGCGCGACGGTCGAGTATCGCAATTGGATGCTGCATCCGCTCGGCGCGATCCAGATACTGATGCCTGAAGTCTGGAACAAACAGCAGTAACCCCGATTGAACTCCTATCCACAACTCTTGGGCGTCGCCCTGTCTGAGTCCCGCGACGACGCTTGGTTCGCGGCCGAAGTCCAGCCGCATGAGCGCGCCCTGCGACGGTACCTGCAACGGCAGTTCCCCAGGCTGCGCGACGTCGATGACATCGTGCAGGAATCTTATGTGCGAATCCTTCAGGCACGTATTCATGGTGTCGTGACGAATCCGCGCGCGTATCTTTTCTCTACTGCGCGCAACGCCGTGATCGATCTCCTGCGCCGGAACCGGGTCGAGTTTGTGGAAGATGTGGCCGGGTTGCGCCGGAGCGAGCCCGACCCGGGAACGGTGGACGGCACCGATGCCGGGGCCTTGGAGGAGCGGACCTTGCTCAAGGCGGCAATTGCGGATCTGCCGGCGCGCTGCCGAACGGTTTTTGTGATGCGGCGACTGCAGGGGTGCTCGCGTCGGGAGATCGCAGAGGCTCTCGGCATCTCCGAGCATACCGTGAATACCCAGCTGGCCATTGCAATTATGCGCTGCCGTAAATTCCTCCGCGCACAAGGGATCGGCCGCTGACATCGCACCATGTCGAGAAAAGCAAAGTTTGATGGGCGGGAGCGCGAACCTATGGAGGAAAAGGCCGGGGAGTGGTTCGCCCGCCGTGAATTTGGGCTGAGTCCTGCCGAGCAGGCTGAGTTCGACTGCTGGGTGAGCCTGGACCCCCGCCACGCGACACTGATGCGCGAGTTCGATGAAACGTGGAGTCGGATGGCCTCAGCACCTGGGGGAGAGACTGCTCCGTCTCTGCCCTGCCGGCCGCGGCGCGCCTGGTGGCTCGGAGGGCTGGCCGCCGCTGTGACGCTGATGCTGGCGGGGATGGCCGCTTGGCAGTGGCCGGCCGTGGAGCCGACCGCGGAGGCGGCTCAGCGATTCATTACGACCGTGGGTGAACTCCGGCAGGTTTCACTCCCCGATGGTTCCACATTGCAGCTTAACACCGACAGTGTCGTGGACGTGGCATTTCTCCAGCGCGAGCGGCGGCTCACGCTGGCGCAAGGTGAAGCGCGATTCGAAGTTGAGCGCGATACCACGCGACCTTTTTTGGTGGCAGTCGGTGGAATTGAAATACGTGCCTTGGGGACAGCCTTCGACATCCGGCGGCGCGCCGATTCGGTTTCGGTTTTGCTGACTGCCGGCCGGGTGCAGGTCCGGAACGGAAATGGCTCAAGCCCTCCGATCGTGCTCGATCCCGGCCAGCGGTTGACGGTGTCGATTGCCCCGAGTGGCGAGGCGACCGGGGCATTTACCATTACAACCTTGAACACGGAGGAACTGCGGCGGCTGGCGGGCTGGCGGAATCGCAGTCTCGAGTTTGTGGCGCAGCCGCTCCGTGAAATGGTCGCTGAGTTTAATCGTTACAATCGCCACCAGCTCATCATCGCGGATGAGCAGCTCGCCGGCCAGCGGTTCGGCGGCGGGTTTGCACCCGGCGACTATGCTGCGCTCGTGCAGATGCTTGAAACCTATTTCGGCGTACTAGCGGAGCGGCGCGGAGACGAGACGATGCTACGGCTTGCTTCCCCTGCCGTTGGGCGAACTGATCGTGGGACGGCGGACGGTAGGACGCCGTAAAGAAAGACAAGATAGTCTAAAATAGCCTTGAAGGGTTTTTTCGTGCCGTCCGTCGAAGAGGTTTGAAGCGGGTTTTCCGCTGACTCAGCAACCCCGGCTCTTCAACCCCACGAATTCCCCTGTCCTATGTTATATCTCGACTCGATGATTTCCCGATTTCGCGCGTGGACGTGCGGTTTGTTGCTGACTGCCGCCACCATTGTCACGAGCGCCGGCTCGGAGGCCGAGCGTTATAACTTCGATATTCCCGCGAGTGACGCTGAAACATCGTTGCCGCGCTTTTCTTCCCAAGTGGGTGAACGCGAGCGTTTGCTTTATTCTGCCGATGCGGTCGGGGGTGTTCGCACCAATGCGGTGCAAGGGCAGCTCACCGCGGGGGAGGCGCTCAGGCGGCTTGTTGAGGGCACGCGACTCAAGGTGATGCGTGATGAGGGGGTGCAGGCGTACGTGGTCACAGCGGGCGGGCGGGAGCAGTCGGTGACGCCGGACGCGTTGGACAAAAAGGAGATCGTGCGCCTCACCGCCTTTCAAGTGAACGCCGCTGACGATGTTGGCTACCGGGCGGGCAATAGCGTTTCGGGCAGCCGGTTCAATACCAGCCTGAAGGATACGGCGGCGCAGGTGGCCGTATTCACGCCTGAGTTCATCATGGATCTTGGAGCGAACAATCTCGAGGACGTGATGCAGTATTCGGCGAATTTCCAGACTGATACCGATGACTCCAGTTCCGACATGAGCGGCAGCCTTTATGTGGGCGTAGATAAAGGTTCAACCGACACCCGCTTTCGGGTGCGCAATCTGGCCGGGTCGCGGGCGATGGACTTCTTCGAGTCACAGATTGTAAACGACAATTACAATGTCGGCCGCTTTGAAGTGGTGAGCGGACCAAATTCCATTCTGTTTGGCTTCGGTTCCCCCGGCGGAATCGTGAACACGGTATCGAAACGCGCACTGACGACGCGTAATTTTGGCAGTTATCGGCTGCAGGTCGGTTCTTGGGAGAGGCTGCGCAACGAATTCGATTTCAACCAGGTGATCAAGCGCGACCGACTCGCGGTGCGCGCCATGGCCGTCAAGGAATCGGTGAATTCGTGGCGGACCTATGGCTTTAGCGAACAGGAACGCGCCACGATCGCCGGAACGTATCGGCCACTCGAGAAGACCACGCTGAGTGCGATGTATGAAAAAGGGCGGACCGCGCGTCACCTCGAAGTCCCCTCTTTCAATGCCTTTGATGGATACGCACTGTGGGAGGCCCGGGGCCGGATCGTGAAGGATGGTTATAATGCGGCGATTGACCGGCCCAATGGCATTAACCGCATCACGGCAGTACGACCGGTGTTCATCGAAAACAACGGGACCTTCCTCAACGATCAAAACCGGTTGGAGACGACTTTTGAGAACCTCAACCTGCCGGTTTCGCAGCGCGCCGGATTTACGATGCTGTCGCCGGACAAGTTTCCTTACGACGTGAGCAACACGGGTCCCGCAGCACGGGCCTGGCAGAAGCTCCGCCAGGGAAGAATTCTTTTGGAACAGCGGGTGACGGACGACTTTACCGTGGAGTTCGCCTATAATAAAATGTGGAACTTCGACGAGAGCCACAGTCCCAACGGGGCGAGCATGACGGTGGCGGCGGACCCCAATCTGACCGTTCCCGGGCCGAATGGCGCGTTGGTGGCGAATCCCAATGCGGGACGCCGTTATCTGGAGTCCAACTGGCTGAATGACTCTCTCGGGTACGACACGGAGCACTGGCGCGCGACCGCAGCGTACGAACTCGACTTGGGGCAGCGTTTTGGTCGGCACCGGATTGCCGGCATGTTTCAGACGGAAGACACGGCGCTTTATCGCAGCCTCAAGGCGCAGGTTCTCATCGATAGCAATGGAAATGCCATCAACAATGCCTTTCCTGAAAACGGAGTGAATCGGCCGAGGCGGCGAAATTATCTGACGGAAGGCGCGACCGACACCTATTATGGCGGCCGGGTCGACCTGCCCTTTGAGCAGACCATCAATGGCCGGACTTTTACCACCCGTTGGATTCCGGGAGCTGCCAATGGCCAGAACCGTACCCGCAAAGAAGTGGATACGCACATGGTCGCCCTGCAGAGCTTTTTCTGGAATGGTCGGATCACCGGACTCTTTGGATACCGGCTGGATAATTTGTCGATTCGCCGGGCTGATGTCGGCCGCGTTGCCGCCGGAGATCCCCGGATCGCGACCGGCGATGTGCTGTTGAACCAATGGGACATTCTGTCCACTAGCACCAGCACCGACTATAAGCCAACCACTCGCAACCTCGGCGGGGTGTTTCATGCGACGAAACACATTTCGATATTCTACAATCGATCGAGCAATGTCGGACAGCCGGTGTTGAATCTCTATCTGGTGCCCGACAACCGGACGCCTCCCCCAACGCAGGGAAGCGGCCACGACTACGGCATCAGCTTCGATTTGTTGGACGGCCGGATCTTTGCCCGGATCAACCGGTATGAGACGTCCGCCGAAGACGAGGCGCGGGCGGGGACCAATATCATCACCAATCCGGGAACACGAATAATGGATACGTTGTTGACGAGCGGTTTCGTCTCTCAGGACGAGTACGACCGGAACCTCATTATCGGCAACGGCGGCCTGACTGATTCCTTCGCCGAGGGTACCGAGTTTACCCTGACCGCGAATCTCCGGAGTAACTGGGCGCTACAGTTAAATTACTCCCACAATCAGCAGTCTCAGGAAAATTATTTTCTGGAAGCCGAGGCGGCGGTGCGCGAGGCGGAGTCGTTCTGGCGCGACCGGCTGCGAGCCGCGGGGGTCGACGCCTCCGCGATAAGCACCACCGGGCTCACCGGCAGCCAAGGGACGATCGACGACGAAATCGCCGTCATCTATCGCGAGCTGGCCATTACCCGCACCGCCAACGAGCTCGGCTTTGGCCGCCGTTCCCACAAGGCAAATCTGTTTACCCGATACACATTCCAGGAAGGATGGAAAAAAGGGTTTCTCGTCGGCGGAGGTGCCCGCTACCAGAGCAAGAGCTTCAATCAGCGCGATCTGGTCACGGGCCGGGATTACTGGGGGGATCCAATCTTCCAAGTCGACCTGCTGCTGGGTTATCGCTCCCGGCTGCCCCGGTTCAAAGGCATCCGGCCGCTCGATTTTTCCGTGCAGCTCAATGTCAGCAACGTACTGAATGATGACGAGCCGCTTGTAGCCCGCCTGAACGATTTGTACACTGGTCCGCGTCGAGTGTATTTCCAGGAACCTCGCAGCTTCCGACTCACCGCCACGGTGTCGTACTGAAAGTCAATCCAACCGCAAACGTGCGCCTACCCCTCATCCCGATGTCCGTGATCCACGCGTCGCGATCACTGCTGATTGTGTTCCTTGCCGCGCCGGCCATCGCGGCGCATTCCACGTCGTTCGACCAGGTACCGCGGCTGCCTGGGCGGCTTCAGGCGGAACAGTATGATCGCGGTGGCGAGGGAGTGGCTTATCATGACGCCGACGCGATCAATCAGGGTAACGGAAAGTTAAATACGGGAGACAACCCGCTGAGCCACTTCCGCCGTGACGAAGGCGTGGATCTGTCGTTTACCAAACCGGCCCGCGAAAGGTTTGCGGGTGATGTCTTCGTTGATGGAAGCGCGGTGCCGCCTGGTTCGTTGTATCTGGGATGGGTGCAGCCCGGCGAGTGGCTGCGGTACCAGGTGTACGTGATGCGGCCAGGACGGTATCGCATCGGCGGTCAGCTCTCCGCGGCAAAGCCCGGAGCTAAATTCAAACTGGAGTTCGCGGCCAACTCAGCGAGCGCCACCGTGGCAATTCCACCGACGGGCAGCGCCCATCGGTGGGTTATTTCTGCCAATCTGACGGAAATGGAACTCGTGGCCGGGCCGCAGGAGGTGACACTGCGTATCGGGGAGGTAAACGGTTTCAATATCGACTGGCTGGAGTTCAGCTTGGTGGAGGAATCGGTGAAATGAAGGCGGAGGTACTGATTTCGACCGTTGTGATCCGCGGAGTCGGCGTGGCGCTGCTGAGCTCTGCGATGCTGGTCGGCGCGCCGGTGGACTTTGACCGGGAGATCCGTCCGATCCTGGCTAACAATTGCTTCGAGTGCCACGGCCCCGATGAACAGTCGCGTGAGGCGAAGCTCCGGATCGACACCCGGGAAGGACTTTTCGGACCGCGGGAGGACGGACCGTTGCTCGTGCCGGGCAAGCCGGGCGAAAGTGAAATATTCCTGCGGCTGGTTGAGCCCCATCCTGAGGACCGCATGCCGCCGCCGGAGGCGCATCGTCATCCGACCCCAGACCAGATCGAACTGATCAAGCGTTGGATCGCCGAAGGGGCTGACTATGCGGAGCACTGGGCGTTCATCCGGCCACAGGCCGCCGCGCTTCCGACCGTATCGGATCCGGCTTGGTGCCTTACCCCTCTGGATCATCACGTGCTGGCGAAACTCGATGCGTTGGGGCTCAAACCGCAACCCGAGGCTTCGCCTGGAACCTTGGCGCGGCGCCTGAGTCTTTCTCTCACTGGGTTGCCGCCGACCCCGCGGGAGCTGGATGATTTCGCGGCTGCCTTCGCGCAGGATCGGCAGGGTGCCGTTTCCACCTGGGTCGACCGGTTGCTCGCCAGTCCCCGCTTTGGCGAACACATGGCCTGGACCTGGATGGATGCTTCACGCTACGCCGATACGAATGGGTACCAGGCTGATGGTCCGCGGCAGATGTGGCGCTGGCGCGACTGGCTGATTGCGGCACTCAATCGGAACCTCCCTTTCGACCAGCTCACTGCGCAGATGATTGCCGGGGATCTTCTGCCGCCCATGGCGCACCAGGTCTGGGAAACGGGCGGCGTGCTGCGCGACGCGCGGGCGGGCGATCAGCTGCTCGCGACCGGCTTCCTCCGTAACCACCGTTATGATACCGGAAGCGGCACCATTCCAGCTGAGTCCAAGTTTGAAAATGCCGCCGATCGGATGGAAACAGTGGGGACAGTCTGGCTCGGGCTGACGCTGCATTGCGCCCGCTGCCATGATCACAAGTTCGATCCGCTGCCCGCCAAGGATTATTACCGAATGCTCGCTTTCTTCGACAAGGTGCCGGAGTTGGGTTCCGCCATCAAGGATGCCTCGCATCCCTATATCTTTGCACCCGATGCGACCCAGCGTCAGGAGCTGGAAAAGCACGATCAAGTCGTCGCCGGAGCGGAGCGCGCCCGGACGGAGGCGGAATCCGCGATCAGCGCCGCCCAGGCTGCGTGGGAGCGCGATCTCGTTGCCGGAACCAATGCCGGTACGCGGGTCACGCGCGGCTTGTTGCATCGCTTTGCCGCCTCCACCGCCACCGCCACCGCGAACTTAACGCCACTCCGAGGCTCGCCTCTCGCGGTGGATGCACCGGCGGGAATGGGCTGGCACTTCGATGGTGGGACGGCGTTGCAAGCTTCAGCCGAAGTCCTGGCAGCGTGCGCGGGAGCGAAGGCGTGGACGCTCTCGTTCTGGGTCAGGCGCGACTCGGCGGGGGATTGCGCGATTTTTTCAGCCGTGGATAAACCGGACCAATATCGGCCCGGCATCGAGGCGGAGTTCGTTGGCGGCAAGCTTCTCCTCCGCCATGTAGCGCGCTGGGTTAACAGTTACATCGAGTTCACGAGCCGCGACCCCTTTCCAGTGGGCGAGTGGCGCCATGTCGCGCTCCTCTCCGATGGCCGCATGCAAGGGGTGGGATATCGCGCGGCGTTGGATGGAGACGAAACGGCGATGATCTGCACCCACGAGGTGACAAATGACTCCGCGGATGCCGCGCCCAAGGCGCCGCTCGTCCTCGGCGCAAGCCCGTTTCTGCCGGATTTCAAAGGCGCGCTGGCAGACCTCAGGGTTTACGAGCGCCGCCTTGATGCTGGCGAGGTCGCCTTTCTGGCGGAGCAACGCAGCATCGCCACGCTCGCGGCGGTTCCTGAGTTCAGCCGCTCCCCTTTGGAGCGTCGTTTTCTGCGGGAGCACTTTCTGGATTCGGCGGCTCCAGGCAACCTGCGGGAGCTCCAAAGCGCGGTGAACACGGCGGCCAGCGCGCGGACCGGCTTTATCAAGTCCCTCCCGCCGGCGATGGTGATGCAGGAGGCGTCCGGGCGACAAACTCACCTGCGATTACGGGGTGCCTATGATCAGTTGGGCGAGCCGGTGGAACCCGGCGTGCCCTCGATACTCCCGCCCCTGCCGGCTGATGAGCCGGCCAATCGGGCCTCGCTGGCACGCTGGTTGATGTCCCCGGCAAACCCGCTGACCGCCCGGGTGACCGTCAACCGGATCTGGCAGCAGTTGTATGGACGTGGATTCGTGGATACGCCCGAAAACTTCGGCACCCAGTCCCCCCGGCCCGAGCACGCGGCATTGTTGGACTGGCTGGCAATCGAGTACGAGCGGCTGGGATGGGACACCAAAGCATTGCTTAAGCTCATCGTCACGAGTGCGACGTTCCGGCAGAGCTCGGCTGCGCCGGCTGAATCCTGGAGCCGTGACCCCGACAACCGGTTGCTGGCCCGGGGACCGCGCCACCGCCTTCCGATTGCGATCGTGCGGGACTCCGCGCTGGCGATCAGCGGCCTCCTGGAGCGTTCGATCGGCGGGCCGTCCGTGTTGCTCGAGCCGCTCATAGGCCAGAATGACCGCGTGGTCGAAATCGAAGCCGAGTTGAACACCCGCCGGCGAACGCTCTATACCTTTTGGAAACGGAACGCTCCCCATGCGATGCTCGCGGTCTTCGACACGGCGGATCGCAACCAGTGCAGCGTACGTGTCCACCATACGAATACACCGTTGCAGGCCCTCGTGGGATTGAATGAACCAGGGCTGGCAGCGGCGGCACACGCATTTGGCCAGCGCATGGCAGCCGTGCCGGACAACGCTTCCGAGCGGGTGGCTTGGGGCTTCCGTGCTGTGACCGGCGAGCGTCCCGGGACGGAAGAGCACGCACGGCTCGTAGAGGCATTGGCTGTTTACGAGCAGCATTTCCGCGAGAACCCCGGAGCCGCCGGACAGTTGGGCGGACCGGATATCGCTCCTTGGACAGTGCTGGGGAACCTGCTGCTGAACCTCGATCGCACATTGAGTCTGGAATAATCATGCCTAATTCGTCCGACCTTTTTCGCCATCTCACCCGCCGCAAGTTTCTGCAAAGCACGGCAGGAATGATCGGGCTGGCCGCCGTCAATCAGTTGCTCGGACGCGCGACCGCGGGAGTTCCTCGCCCGGCGGCGGCCAACCCCCCGGGCGTGTCCGGCTTTCCGCAGTTTGCTCCGAAAGCGAAACGGGTGATCTTCCTCTTTCAGGCCGGCGGACCGTCGCAGGTTGACTTACTCGACTACAAGCCGGGCCTGGCGAAGTGGCACGGCATCGACCTCCCGAAGTCAGTGATGGGCGACGCCAAGTTCACCGGCATGGTCAACGGCCAATCGGCCTTCCCGGTCGTGGCGTCGCCGTGGAAATTCCAACAGCATGGTCGAAGCGGAGCGTGGGTGAGCGAGCTGATGCCGAAATTCGCGGGAGTCGTGGACGAGGTGTGTCTGATCAACTCGATGACCACGCCCCAGATCGACCACGATGCGGCGATCACATATCTGCAAACCGGATACCAGTTCGCTGGTCGTCCCACGGTCGGTGCCTGGGCCGCTTACGGCCTCGGCAGCGAGTGCGACGACCTGCCGGCCTACATCGTGATTCGCACCCGGAAAGGCGGTTCTTTTCTAATCGACCGGCATTGGGGTTCCGGTTTCCTGCCGTCGCGGTATCAGGGAATCCGATTCGGCGGCAACGACCGGGAAGTGGTGAGCTATTTAGATAATCCTCCCGGCATCACGTCCGACCTTCGGCGTCGCACGATCGAGGATTTGCGAGCTCTCAACTCCGTGCATCACGCGGTCGCGGGCGATCCGGAGATCGAGACCCGGATCAACCAGTACGAGATGGCTTTTCGGATGCAGATGAGCGTGCCCGACGTCGTGGACTTCAAGCGCGAGCCGGAAAACACGTTTGCCCTTTACGGCGACGACGCACGTGTACCCGGCACCTATGCCCATGGCGCGTTACTCGCACGGAGACTGATTGAGCGCGGAGTGCGCTTCGTGCAGTTGTTCCAGGGCGGATGGGATCACCACGACAATCTGCCCAAGAAGAATATCGAGTTTTGCAATTACACCGATAGGGCAAACGCGGCGCTCATCCTCGATCTCAAGCAGCGTGGGCTGCTCGAAGACACTCTGGTGGTTTGGGGCGGCGAGTTCGGCCGAACCGTTTTCTGCCAAGGGAAGCTGGAGCAGAAGAACTTTGGCCGCGAGCACCATGGACTTTGCTTCAGCATGTGGCTTTCCGGAGGCGGCGTGAAGCCGGGAATGGTTTACGGCAAGACCGATGATTGGAGTTTCCGGGTGACGGAGAATCCCGTGACCGTGCACGATCTCTATGCGACCATTCTGCATCTGCTGGGAGTGAAGCACGAAAGCCTTACTTATCGCCATCAAGGCCGCGACTTCCGTCTGACGGACCTCGCTGGCCAAGTCGTAAAGGACATCCTCGCATGAAAGCATGCCTAGCTAGACCATCGCGGCTGCGGGGCTTGAAGTCGTACGGTCCGTTCCGGAGCGAAATGCGGCCCCAATGACTCGTGCGCCCGCCCATCATGCGAGCCCGCCACCCCCAAAACTGCCGCTGCGGATCGCTTGAAGCGCTGGTGTAAGGCTCGCCCGGCACCTGCCAGCCGCCGTCGACCGTAGCATCGTAGAATCCGAAACGCCGTGCCGGAGCCCCGCAGCGGCGCCTGTCCATTGGTTTGGAACATAGGCGTCTCGCGGACCGGATCGTAATTGCGGCCGGCCTCGAGCATGAGCACCTTCGCTCCGTCCATAGCGCAGGTATAGGCGGTCTGGCCGCCCGCGGCGCCGGATCCGACCACGATCACATCATAGCTGGGCTGAGTCTTGCTCGAAAAAACGAGTGGCATGGAATGGGGTGCGCGTTGGCCGGTGCCGTCAAAACGTTATGCTCAGCTTATCGGGGTTTTCCACCGTCGTGGAAATGCCTTTTATCTCCCAGTGCTTGCCGTGTGACCTGCCCGGTCCACCTGAACCGGCCGAAGCGGCGGCAGTAGGCCCGAAAAATCCGGACGTCACGTCGGCTCGACCCGAATGGCGCCGTTTCGCAGACCGCGAGCGCGAACTCGCCAGCACGAACTTGGACGGCGCAGAGCGAACATTCTCTGCGCCGTCCGTGCGAAACGTATCTGCTAACGGGTTCGCCGATCAAAACGAATAGTTCACGGTAAACCGGTAATTGCGTGGGTTTGGGAGCTCGAATCCGCTCATCGCCAGATAATCGCGTCCGGGTGCCATGTAGTCGGGGCGATTGTCATCGATTAGCCGCTGGGGAATCGGGTCAGTCTGGTCCAAGACGTTGTAGATATTGAATTGGACGGACACCCGGCCCTTCCGCAGCAGCTTTCGGGGGAGTGTATAGCGAAGGAAGAGGTCCACGTTATGAATCTCTTCTCCCTTGATCTCGCGGCCGTCGTCGGTCTCGCCCACGATATTCGCGGACTGCCAGCTGTAACCGCCGCCGACCCGCGTCCCCCGCAGGAAACCTTCATCAAAATCGTAAGAGCTGAAGACGTTGAAGCGATATGGGCGAAGTCCCCAACGCTTGTTTTCTCGCTCGAGGATGCCGTTGATATTGTCGATGGCGTCGTAGATATTTTGGGCGAAGACCGTGTTGCCCGAGACAATGGTTTGAGACCAGTCGAATGCAGTTCCGAGCGCCTGCGGATGCTGGGACCGCAAATTCTCCGTGAGCGTGTGCCATTCCTTCAATAGACCGTCATTGAAGTTGGCGGGGTTGAACACGTAGCGATCACTTCCATCTGGATTGCCCCCATCGATCTTGTTGATAGACTGCTCCAGCCGGCCGTCGTCGGCCCAACGATACCCGAAGAACTCGGCCGTGCGGGTAAACGAATTGCTGACGACTCGATCGACCTTGGAACCCTTGAGCGTCAGTCGCCAGTTCTTGGTCGCGTTGTACGTCACTGCCAGCTCGAGTCCCTTGGACCCAAGATCGCTCGTCCGGCGGTCGGCCTCCGGGTGGATACCATTGGTCATCTGGTCCCATTGGCCTTGGGTCAAAGGCCCGCTGGGATTGGCAACAGAATTGGCAACCGCGAGCGTGCCAAAATTCTCGTAGAGACTCGTTAAAAGATTACGCGACTGCTCCGCGCCCCCTAAAGTCTGATTGATGGAATCAGTCGTATAATAGGATAGGCGACCGACGAGCTTCTGATTGAAGAAATTGAAGGCGAGGCCCAAATCGATGCCTTCACCCTCCGTCGGCGGCGGTAGCGTCACCGGGTAATTACCCCCGGTGCGAGCAGAGGGGTCCCAGATCGGCCGGGGTGAAAAAGGAATATCGACGTTGCTCGAGTAGTTGGCCAGCAGGGAGATATTGCTCAGCGCGTGAAAAACCAGGCCGGCCGTCTTGGTTCTGCCGACGTAGGTTTTCCGGAAATCGGCGTTTTCCGGGTTGTAGTCGATGAGTCCGCCGAACCGATCCTCGCCGGCGGAGCCGAGCTTCAGAATCTCCAATTCGTCTTCACGGTACCCCAGAGTGGTAACGATCCGATCTTTCCAGAAAAAGTTCTGCATCACGACGAGCTGCTGCTCGATGTTTTCCACCGTGACGAAGTTGCCGCCGAGTTCACTGGTGCCGGTAGTTGCCTGCCGCCAGAAGCCATACTCGTGACTTTCGTCCGCAATTTGGGTACCGCGCTGCGCGCGAAGGGTCACCTGCCCAGGAATCTCCCGCCAGCTGGGGAGGCGCAGCGAACCGAGGGACTGAGTCCGCGGGTCGAGGTACTCTCGGGTGCGCACCCTGTTATTGGGATTGCCCGGGTTGGCGGCAAACGGACCCTCGTAGCTCCCGGTGGCGGAATTGAAGGTAGGCAGCAGAACGGGAAACGCCTCGTTGAACTGGAATTCGCGCTCCGCCCGACCCACCATGCCGGCGATCTGATGGCGCCCAAGCCACGAGAGTTTGCGATCCTTGAAGTCGAATTCGTACGACACCGTTGCTCGGGTCTCATTGTATTCGCGACGTCCATAGTCAGCGCGCCATTCGCCATCCACAAAAAGCTGTCCGGCGTAAGGATTTGGCACCGCCAACGCCCCAACTCCTAGAGTTTTGTTTGGCTCGCCTTCGATCGCGAGTTGGCGCGAGCCGAAGATATTGTCGTATTCGTAATACTGGTAGCTGTGGGCGATGTTAACGAAGAGTGTTTTGGTCAGCGTGATGTCCGCGTTAAGCGTGTAGTTGTGGAAACTCCCATCGCGGATTCCGCCTTCGCTTTCGAACGACTCACCCGGGCCGAGCAGGTCGGGATAATAGGTCCGAATGACACGTCCGGAAATGCCGGGCGTCCCATTGGGGTGAACCACAGCGCTGTTGTTATAGCCTCCCGTGGTGAGGCTTCCCGCAAGGTTATAAACTTTGCCCTCGTTAGCTACATAGAACCAGCGTGGTTGGTTGGCGGCGCTGAGCCGGCCCGTCACACCGACACTGCGCATTGCCGCGGTGGGATTCGCGCCCGTCGGAGTGAATGTCACGGCTCCGACGCCGGAGGCTAACAGATGGTCGTAGAACGGCAGGAAAAGATCGTCGGCGGGTGTCGCCCTGATGCGGGAAAGCTCCTCTTCGCCCTTTTCGAAGGAAGCGCGCAGCGTCACTCGCTCGATCGGTTTGGCCGTGATGGTACCGAAGACTCGCCGATCCTTGTCGAACTCGCCCTCGCGCCATCCGCCATTGTCCTGGTACAGCGCCGCCCCGG
>JBBQEG010000063.1:0-18596 GCA_038320495.1 Opitutales bacterium
GAAGTTGCGCCACGTGAAGCTGCATGGGGCGCTTTATAATCAGGTGTCGCGCGACCCGTATCTGGCGGAAAGTGTGAGTTCTGATCTCGGTCGATTGTGGCCGGGCTTGATCGTATTCGCTTTGGCGGGGAGCTGTTTTGCGCAGGCGGCGCGATCACGCGGGCTGCGTGTGGCGGAGGAAGTGTTTGCCGATCGCACGTATCAGCGGGACGGATCCCTGACGCCGCGCACTCAGCCGGGTGCGATGATTCACGATCCGGATGCGGCGGTGGCGCAGGTGCTTCAAGTGATAAGGAATGGAACAGTGCGGGCGACTGTCGGAACGGACATTTCCCTGACGGCCGATTCCGTGTGCGTGCACGGGGACTCCGTTAATGCACTGGCTTTTGCGAAGCGGCTACGTCGTGACCTTGCGACTGCGGGCGTGGCGGTGCAGGCGTTTGGGACCTGAATTATGAGGGCCCTTTCGCGATGAGACCGGTTTTGATAACCGGGTTTGAGCCCTTTGGCGGCGACCAGCGCAATCCATCCCAGGAAATTGCCGGCCAGCTGGATGGAAGCGTCATCGGCCGGCGGCGTGTGATTGGACGCGTGTTGCCGTGCGTGTTTGGCGCTTCGGTTACGACGTTAAAGCGGATGGTTCGCCAGGAGCGACCGGAGCTGGTGATCTGCGTTGGGGTGGCGGGCGGTCGAACGGACATCACGCCCGAGCGCGTGGCGATCAATCTGGATGATGCCCGAATCCCGGATAATGCGGGTCGGCAGCCGTTGGATCGGCCGGTGGTGAGACACGGCCCGGACGCTTATTTCACGACGCTGCCCATCAAGGCGATCGTCGCGGGGCTGCGGCAGCGCGAGGTGCCGGCGAGTGTCTCGCCGACGGCGGGGACCTTTGTGTGCAATCATGTGTTCTATGGTTTGATGCACCTGCTGAGAGGCCAGCGGAGCGTACGGGGCGGGTTTATCCATGTGCCCTTTCTGCCTGATCAAGCCCAACGCGGAGAACCGAGCCTGGCGCTTGGGGTGATGGTCGACGCGATAACGTTTGCGGTTGAGATGAGTCTGCGAACGAAGCGCGATCTCCGCACCGCGGGCGGAGAGCTCCATTGATCTGGCGGAGATGGATTTCTCGCCCAATCCGCCGAGCTGAAGTGTCACGCAATGAGTGACATCACCCCGAGATCGCCCGGTTGGGAAGGGCCGACGCGGTGACGTCGTGGGTGCAGACTGGATCCACCCGCGATGGGGAGCCGAACTAACGTGCGGCTTCGATCGCGACGAGGCAGACGTCGTCTTCAAAGACCGTCTGGCCGCTGTGGTTTTGGACCTGAAGGAGCAGTTCGTCGCTGATCTCGGCGCCGGATCGCCCGCTGCAGCGTTCGAGGAGTTCGCGCATCCGGTCCTCTCCGAACATGTTTCCTTTGGCGTCGGCCGCCTCGAGAACGCCGTCGGTGTAGCCGAGGAAAAGGTCACCGGGATGGAATTCGCAGCGTCGTGAAGTGTAACAGAAGTCGCCCAGGAGTCCGGCCGCTGGTTCTGGATCCGTTGCCACCAATCGTTCAACCGAAGACGACGTGCCGCGCATGACAAAGGGCGCCGGGTGGCCGGCGCTGCCAAACGAGAGCGTCCGCTCCTCCAGATCAATCACCCCAAAAAACACGGTGGCAAACACGGGCTGGCCCGTCTGCTCGACGATGGGCATCAGACTGTGGTTAACCTCGCTGAGCACGTGCGCCGGATCGTTGGCGCGGTGGCCCATTTCCTCCACTACGCCGCGGATGAGCGCGGTTAAGAGTCCGGCGCGAACGCCATGGCCCATCACGTCACACAGGAGTACGCCGCAGCGGTTGTCGGAGAGCTGCAGGATGGCGAAAAAGTCACCTCCGAGCGTGGTGGTGGGAATGTAGCGATGCGTGAAGCGCAGGGCGGTGGCGTCCCGCTCGGCTCCGCGAGGAAAGATGGGATAAGCCCGATTGAGAAACGCCTCCTGAACCTGACGGGCCATTTTGAGGTCCGTCTCCATCTCGGTCGTGCGGCGGCGGAGTTCCTGTTCCGCCTTTTTCCGGCGCGTAATGTCGTGGCTGATACCGACGAGCCCGACCAGTTGGTTGTGAATGTCGTGCAGCGGGACCTTGGTTACCAGCGACCAGTGGACGTCACCTTCGGGGCCGAAATCGGACTTCTCCTGATTGAGAATGGGGGTGCCAGAGCGGAGGACTCCCCGATCATCGGCCAAAGCCTGTTCCCCGCGTTCCCCCGGAAAAAAGTGCACCGTAGTGCGACCGAGCGCGGCCTCTTGCGAGTGGGCCCCGAGCATCGTGAGATGCGCTTTGTTGTTCAGGACGTAGCGGTAATTCAGATCCTTCAGGTAAAGCCGGCTCGGAAGGTGGTCGATGATCGTGCGGAGGAGGTTGCGCTCTTCGGTCAGTTTCTCTTCCGCCTCCTTTGTCGCCGTGACATCGCGGGTGAGGCCGAACGTGCCGATGATTTTGCCATGGTCGTCGCGCCACGGCATCTTCGTGGCGGACGCCCAAGTCTTCCGGCCGTCGCGCATGATCAGACGCTCAAGTTGCGAGATGATGGGCGTGCCGGTGCGGATGATGTCGTGTTCGTCTTTGAAGGCGCGTTCGGCGTGCTCCTGCGAAAAGAAATCGAAGTCGGTCTTGCCCACACATTCCTCCGGAGAGTGAGCTCCGAGTGAGCGGGCGTGCGCAGCGTTGTTACGAACGAATCGGCTCTGGAGGTCCTTGAAATAGATCCGGTCCGGACTCGTATCCATCAAGACGCGCAAAATGGACGAGTCGAGGGACTCGGGTGCGAGATCGGAAAAGGTGTAAGGGCGGGTCGGGCTGGCGGGCGCGTCGCTCATGGGTTTGGAAACGATGACTAGCGTCTGCGGTGCGCGCAATAACGCTCTTCAGTCGTTCGCGGTGACCGCTCGCCGGAAGGCATTAGCGTGGCGAGAAGATAGCGGGCGCAGGGGAAAAGGAAGGCGGGTTGACGATGCCCGTTTACGAGCGCCGGGAACATCAGGTGTTGAAACGGAAGAGGGCGACGTCGCCGTCGGCGAAGGTGTATTCCTTGCCTTCGAGGCGATACTTGCCGGCTTCACGAGCGGCCGCGACGCTGCCCAAAGTCGTGAGGTCTTGATAGGACACGATTTCCGCTTTGATAAAACCTTTCTCGAAGTCGGTATGGATGACGCCGGCAGCTTGCGGTGCTTTCCAGCCCCGTTTGATCGTCCACGCGCGAACTTCCTTTTCGCCCGC
Organism: Opitutales bacterium; assembly: GCA_038320495.1. Lineage (GTDB taxonomy): Bacteria > Verrucomicrobiota > Verrucomicrobiia > Opitutales > Opitutaceae > ER46. The sequence continues at coordinate 3,270 of JBBQEG010000063.1, forward strand.
CGTGAAATAGGTTTGCAGTCCCAGAAGGTCGTAGGTGCCGCGGATCAGGGACGACACTCCGGAATCGTCAACGCCGAGGTCCTTGAGAAAGGCCATCGCCTCTTCTGCTGGCAGGTCGATCAGTTCGGATTCGATCTTTGCGCTGATCGGCACGTAGGCGGCGTCGTGATGGGTGCGAACGAATTCGGCGACCTGTTTGACGAAGGGATTTTGCTCGGCGGTGGCGAGGTCGTTCTCGGCGACGTTGCACGCGAAGAGGACGGGTTTGGCGGTGAGAAGCTGAAACAGCTTCATCATCGACTTCTCATCATCGGTGGCGATGAGCGTGTTGGCCGTCTTGCCCGAGTTGAGATGCGGTTCCAGTTTCTGCAGCAAAGCCACCTCGGCCTGGGCGTCCTTGTCACCGGACTTCGCCTTCTTCTGAGTTTTCTCGATCCGTTTGGCAACGGCATCGAGGTCGGCGAGAACAAGCTCGGTCGTGATCACCTCGATATCGCGAATGGGATCGATTCCGCCCATGGTGTGGACGATGTCGTTGTCCTCGAAGCAGCGAACGACCTGCACGATGGCGTCGACTTCCCGGATGTTGGCGAGGAACTGGTTGCCCAAGCCTTCGCCCTTGCTGGCACCGGCGACAAGTCCGGCGATGTCGACAAATTCGATGGCCGCCGGGACCACGACTTTTGTCTTGGCGATTTTCTGGAGAACGTAGGCTCGCTCGTCAGGAACGATCACAACGCCAATGTTCGGATCGATGGTGCAGAACGGGTAGTTCGCAGCCTCGGCCTTCCGCGAGCGGGTGAGGGCATTGAAGAGAGTGGATTTGCCCACGTTGGGTAGACCGACAATACCTGCTTTGAGCATAGAATCGCGCACCGTCTCTGCCTAGCCGGTGTCGGTCAACGGAAAATCCATGAGGAGACCGGGATGTTTCAACCAAAAGGAGACAAACGCGCGTGTCGGGGTCTCGACATTCCCGCTGGGACGGCTAGTGCTGTGGCTCACAACCGATGTCAGAGCCCGGCCCGATCAAATTCCCCGTCCCGCGTCCTCCTGTTCAGCAGCCCACGTTGAGCTTGCGCCGGCGCACCACTCCAGCGCGCGATCCTTTTGGTGTATCTGAAGCGTCGGCGGCGGCGCGTGAGTCGATTCGCGCCATCGTTTCGGCCACCCGGCCACCGTTTGGGGGGAGTTCGGAAGGGGAGGTGACGCGCATTCTGGAGCTTGAACGCACGCTGCGTCAGCTGGAGCTGACGTTGGCGGAACGCGAGCGTATTGTCGGCGAGAGCGAAGCCCGGTTGAGTGATCACGAGCGCGACTTGGCGGAAGTCGAGGCCCTGCTTGAGGTCCGCGAAAAGATGTTGTCGGCATCGCGGCACTCAGATGCCGGGGGCGACATGATCTCGCCGGAGGAAAAGGAAGCGTTGAAACTCGTACGGGCCGAGCTGGAGCGGCAGGAGCTGAGCTTGAAGGAAACGCGGGAATCGATGCGCGAGCGGGAGCAGTTTCTTGACGCGTCGGAAGAGAAGCTTTTCGAAAAAGTGCAGTCGCAACAAGAGAAGGAAATCGAGCTGGAGCAGCGCGAAGAGGATCTCCGGGCGAGGGAGCGGCGGCTGCGGGAGCGGGAGGCCGCGCTTGATCCCGAAGCGGCCGCGAAGCTCAAGGCCGAGGATGAGGCGGCGAAGAAGCGCGACGAATTTAGGGAATAGGCCGCGCCGAGTTAGCGATTAAAGAGCGAGACCGAGCGCAGAACAAAGCGTTGCGGGCACTAACGGCGGACGGCGTGAATGACGACGGCGCGACCGGAGGGGCCCGCGCTGCCGGCGGGCTTCCGGATGAGAATGCGCGGCTCAGACAACTTGCGCGATCGCCTGCATGGTTTCCGGGGCGACGACACGGTCGATGTCGAGCAGCGTTTTCACCGCGCCTTTGACCTTGGCCATGCCGAGGAGGTAAGCGGTGTCGATGCGGGCGCCAAATTCGGGGGTGGGCTCGATCTCGGAGCCTTGGAGGGTCACCACTTCTTCGACGCTATCGACGATGAGACCCATCTGCACCGACACTTCGGACTGAAGCTTCACTTGAACGACCACGATGCACGTCCGTTCGGCGAATTCCGCCTTCAGACCGAATTTAACCCGCAAATCAACGATGGGGATCACCCGCCCGCGGAGATTGATCACGCCCTTCACGAAGGTGGGCATCTGCGGCACCGGCGTGATTTTCTGCATCCGGATAATTTCCCGGACCTTGAGGACACCAATGCCGTACGCCTCATTTTCAAGGACGACGGTGAGATATTTGCCGGCGAGCGAAGCGGTGGCGGAGGCGGCTGGAGCAGTTGAAGTGGCCATGGTTGTGGTATCAATTCGGCCCAAGGCCCGCGGCGGTTGAATGAATTCTGGTAGGTAGGTATACCTGCTCGGCGACTGGTTTCGCAATAACGGTAAACTTCCGATCCCGCAGACCGATCGGTAACTCAAACCCAATTCGGGCACTGCATGCCAATCCCACTCGCCACTCACTCCGCCATCGAGGATACTTTGAACCGCATCGCCGCCGAATCGATCCTGGCGCAAGTCGGACGCGACGATGGCCTCGTGCCAGCATTCAGCCTATTGGGAGATCTGATTGATTATTGCGCGGAGGACACCGCAATTCAGCTCCGCGTCGCTGCCACCCGGGCGGCACTTGAAGCGCTCCTGGACTCCCGGCAGCCCTTCGACGAGGAAACGCTGCAGACGCTCCGTGCCTTGATCCAGTGGCTGCCCCCGCTACTGACACTGTCGACTTCCGACCTCGCAGCAGCGGGCGCGGACTCCCAGGTGCGCGCGCCGGAGGACGGAATGACATCGTCTTCGCATGCGAACGTTTCTCATGACGAAGCCGAATCTGTGGACCTGATGATGGCGCTCAATCTGGAGGAGAATCGGGAACTCCTGGTCGAGTTTTACGCCGAAACGGTCGATCATCTCCAGCAAATCGAAGCGGCCTTGCTCGCGCTCGATCATGAGCCGGAAGATCCGGAGGCGCTGAATTCCATTTTCCGTTCCTTTCATACGATCAAGGGCAACGCCGGATTTCTCGGGCTCATGCCCATGCATGTTCTCGCCCATGAAGTGGAGTCGTTGCTCGACTTGGCGCGCAATCATAAGCTGCAACTGAACGCTGCCATCATCACGGAGATATTGCGCAGCCGCGACGCGTTGCAGACGCTCACCAACCAAGTGGGCGCCGCTTTGGAAAAGGGCCAGCTTCCAGACCAGATTGTGCCGGTTGGCCATCTGACTGCGGCGGTGAAAGCGCTGGCCCGCGGAGCCCCGGTCCCCTCGGCCAAGGAGCCAGGTCGAGAAGCAGTCCGTTCCGCCGCGCCTGTCGTAGCTTCTCTGCCGCCTGAAGGTTTTCTTGCTCCCGTCATCCCACTGCCGGTCCCGCATGCGGTGCCGGAGTCGGGGCTTCCGACGGACCCCGCTTCCGCTCAGAAGAAGGCAGCCCATGTGGGTGCGCCCGCGAAAACCGGCTCTGCCACGGTTCGCGTAAACACCGAGAAACTGGATTCATTGATGGATGTCGTCGGCGAACTCGTGATTGTGCAAAGTCAGCTGATTGAGAGTTCGCGGGTGAGCGTTAAAGATAACGCCCCCATGCAGCGCAATGTGGCGCAGCTTAGCCGAATCACGAAAGAGTTGCAGTCGACGGCGATGGCGTTGCGGATGATTCCGATCAAGTCGACCTTTCAGAAAATGGAGCGCCTGGCGCGCGACCTCGCCCGCGACTTTAATAAGAAGGTCACGTTTACGACCGACGGAGAAGACACGGAATTGGATCGTACCGTGGTGGAGGAGATCGGAGATCCGCTCGTGCACATGGTGCGGAACTCCCTCGATCACGGGCTCGAAACACCGGAGGGCCGGATCAAGGCTGGCAAATCGGAGAACGGTTCGCTGCATCTGCGCGCGTATCATCAAGGCAGCAATATCGTGGTGGAATTGCAGGACGACGGCCGGGGCATCGATCCGGACAAAATCTATGGCAAAGCGGTGGAAAAGGGCGTGATCCCGGCGGGCGCCGTACTCTCGCGCGATGAGATTCTGGCGCTGATTTTCGCTCCGGGGTTTTCCACGGCCGAGAAGGTCACCGCCGTCTCCGGCCGTGGTGTCGGCATGGACGTGGTGAAGCGTAACATCGAAAAACTGCGCGGCAAAATCGAGATCTCGTCCGAAGTGGGGCAAGGCTCGGTTTTCAAAATCAAGCTGCCGCTCACCATGGCCATCATCGATGGCTTGGTCGTTCGCGTGGGCGCCGATCGCTTTATCCTTCCGAGCACCTCGGTGCAGATGGCGCTGCGGCCCACCCGCGACAGCATCACCACGGTGCATGGTCAGGGTGAAGTGCTTGATCTTCGGGGACGATTTATTCCCGTTCACCGGCTCAATCGCCGTTTCGGCATTCCTGGCGATGCGGTTAATCCATGGGATGGGATTGTTGTAATTGTGGAGACCTCCGGAAAAGTATCGGCGCTGCTGGTTGACGAGATGGTCAGCAAGCAGGAAGTGGTGATCAAGAACCTCGGTGCATTCATGCAAAACCTTCCCGGTGTGTCCGGTGGAGCCATCCTCGGTGATGGTAACATCGCCCTGATTCTGGACCCAGGTTCATTGCTGGGCGCGGCCGCCTGATTGCGATCTTTCCATGGCCGGTCTCGACATTCCCACACTTGATACCGTTTGTGAACGGGCGCTCAAGCTGCCCTGCTCGCCGGCGATTTTGCCGCGTCTAACGGCGGTACTCGTCTCGGCCGACAGTACCGCGGACGACATCGCGGAGATCATCAAGATTGATCCGTCGCTCGCCGCGGCGACGCTGCGACTGGCCAACTCGGCTTACTTTTCCGCGGGCCGGCCGTCGGAGACCGTATCAGATGCCGTGATACGGCTCGGACAGCGGGAGCTTTATCGACTCGCCGCCCTGGCGCTGGTGAGTCGGTGGGAAGGCGGCGTTTCGCGCGGCGATCCCGGAGATTTTTGTCGTCATGCCCTCTGCACCGCGCTGGCGGCGGAAGCCCTGGCGGAAACGACCGAGCGGGTGGATCCGCAGACCGCCTACACTGCCGGGTTGGTGTGCGACATCGGAAAGCTCGCGCTTGCGCACGCCTGCGCGCCTTTGTTCCCGGCCATCCGGCAGCATTGCAGCACGCAGGGAGGAACGTGGTCGGACGCAGAGAAGGCGATACTCGGTTACTCGCACGCCGATGTCAGCGCGCGGTTGCTCGAGCTCTGGAGTTTTCCGCCTGTCCTCGCGATCGCCGCCCATTATTGCGAATGTCCGGCCGATGCACCAGAGGAGGGAGCGGCGCTCGTGGCGCATTTGCATGCGGCCAAGTACATCGCGACGTCGTTTGGTCCGGGCGTCATGGAAGACGGCTTTCTTTTCGAGCTAAACACCCCGTTTTTGCTGGAGTGGGGTTTCACGCCCGAAGTGCTTCAGGAAACCATGGCCGTCGTGCATGATCGCGCGAAGCTCCGTTTACAGGAGAAACTCACTCACGGAGCGGTTGGTTTTTGATCCGAGCCGTAAAGGCAACCCGCCGGGATGGCGAGCAGCTCGCGCTCCCAGGATATCGGGCTCTCAGGACCGGCTGAGCAACGCGGTCGCGCGGCAACGTCGCCGGCCGTATAGTGGGACTTCGCGGCCGTGCGGTTTAGCCGGTGAGCGAAAACGAGTCGTCGCCGTTGGGCGTCTTCATTGTAATGCCCCCGGTGCCAATGTTGAGGTGCACGGTGCGATTAATCGTGCCCCCGAGTGCGGTGTAACGAACGGGCAGGCGCATCCGCGCGAGATAGTCGTTGGTGGCTTTGATATTTCGTTCACCAATTTTAAAGCTATCGCTGCCTCCCAGCACGGATGCTCCGCCCAGCAGGAAGAGGCGCAAGCGGGCGGGGTCTCCCTTAATGCCGGTGAGGGCGCGGAACAGCATGGGCAGGCCGGTATCGGCAAACATGGCCGGTTGCGACAGGGCCTTGGCTGGCGAGATGGTGGAGTCAGGGAGCATCAGATGCAGCAACCCGCCCGCCTGCGTGACGGGATCGTAGGCGATCACGCCGATACACGAGCCCAAGGCGTACGTGCTGAGGGTGATCGATGGGTTATTGGATACGCCCATCTCTCCTACTCCGATGACCACGCGTTGGGCAAACAACGCGCTGACCGATGGCGCTCCCATTTGGTTTTATCCTTTAAGGGTTTTGATCGGATCTAGGAGAGCGAACGTCCGCTTCGGAATACGCACGGATGGAGGTCAGGCAGGTGGGGCAGAACGACCGTTCGCGGGTGAATGTGAGCTGCCTGGCTCATCAGCTGAAGACCAGTAAGCGCTGGGTAATCGGAGTCACCTGGTTGTGACTACGGATCTTGGTGATGGTGCCGGGATTCAGGGCCTGGCCCTCGCCAATCAGCAACAAACCATGGGGCGAATAGATTCCGTTCGCCAGGATCATTCCGGGCTCGAGCTCATGGAGCATAATCTCGCGGACTTGCTTGGGCAGCTGCACCAGATTGCTCACCTTGAGGAACAGCCGAACAGCCTCGGGATCGTAAGCGGTGCCGGAACGGGAGAGGATGGAATCGATGGCGGCCGTTTTGGCCAGGCCCGACTCCACAAACCCAACGGCCACGGCGAGGCAGCGCGCCGGCCATGGGATCGATTCGCCTGCGATTCCGTCGGGGTATCCGCTGCCATCATACCGCTCGTGATGGGACCGGATGACTTCACCGACGTCGGTCCGGGCATCGACCAGCGACGCGAGAGTCTGTCCGTAAATCGGGTGGCTGTGGAGCATGCCGATCTCACGTTCCGTAAGCTGCTCGGGCTTGGAGCGGAATGCGCGCATCATCTCTCGCGGCATTCCGATGAGACCGAGGTCGCAGAGCCAGGCGGCGGTGCGTAACGCGTGTCGTTCGCTGTCGTTGAACTTGTCGGTCGCCGCCATCTGGTTGGCAAATTCGACCAGCGCCTTCGCCTGTCCGCCCAGCACCGGATCGTAAGTGGTAAGAATACGGCGGCAGAGTTCGAGGGAGTTTTCGTAGCTTGCGGCCAGATCACGATTGGCGGCATCGAGGCGTTTTTTCTGCTGCTCCAGATCCTTGACCTGGATTTCCAACGAGCCGTTAGCATCACGCAGCTGGGCATTAAGTCGCTGGGTTTCCGCCTGCAGCACGTCGTTATGCGTGATCAAATCATGCCGTTGGACCGCGTTCCGGACTGTCGCCAGGAGCTCCTCGCGGAGCCACGGTTTCGCCACAAACCGGAAAATCTCTCCCTTGTTGATTGCATCGACAATCGTCGGCAGGGCGAGGACGGCCGTGATCAGGATTCGGGAGCACAAGGGCCGGATGCGACGGCTTTCGATCAGAAAATCGAGGCCCATCATTTCCGGCATCCGCTGATCCGATATAATGACGGCGAAGTCGCGTTCCTGGAGAATCGCCAGCGCTTTCGTCGGACTCGTGCACGCCACGACATGAAATCCCTCGCGTTCCAGCGTAAACTGGAGCGCGGTGAGGACGATCGGTTCATCGTCGACCACGAGAATCGTGGCCGGAGGGGACTTCGGGGCGAGGGGAGTCGCAGGGACGGCCGGGGCGCCCGTTGGAAACACGGGAAAATTCATGAGGATAGGACCGGGTGCTGCGCGGAAAAGGAAGCAGGCGCTTCGTGGTGGCGCGTGATATAATCCGCAACCTGATCAAGGCGGAGTTGGCGCTGAGCAGCACCGTTCTCCCACGCTGCGCGCGGCATGCCATAGACGATGCTGGTGGCCTCGTCCTGGGCAAACGTGGTCGCTCCCCGTTCACGAAGCCGCAGCAAGCCTTCGGCTCCGTCCCGTCCCATTCCGGTCAATACGCCCGCCACCACGTGCGGTGCAATGGCGGGATCGGCGGCGGACTTGAACAGCAGATCCACGGCGGGGCGCTGGTGCCAGACTGGCGGCCCGTCCACGACTCGAACCCGGTAGTGGTCGTGAGTCCATTGTACCAGCAGGTGGAAATTGCCGGGCGCAACGAGTGCGGTGCCGGCCCGCAAGGGTTCGCCGTCAACGGCCTCGCGAACATCGAACGCGCATAGTTGATTGAGGCGATCAGCAAAAGCTTTCGAGAAAACAGGCGGGATATGCTGGACGATGGCGATGGGCGGAAGCCCCGCGGGAAGACGAATCAGGACTTCCCGCAACGCCTCGGTCCCGCCGGTTGAGGCGCCGAGCAGAATCAGACTGCGCGGGGAATGGGCGCGCATCGGGCTGCGGCGAATCGGGCCGGCAGCCACTGGAGTCGCGGGAATGGCTGGACGAGCCGCGGCGCGCCCAAAGCGAGCTCCGGCTGTGGCTTTGATCCGGGCGATCAACTGCGGACCGAGATCGCCAAACGAGTAGGCACCGCTGGGCTTGGCGAGGACGTCGAAGGCACCCAAGCGCAGGGCTTCCAGTGCGAAATCCGAGCCCCGCTGCGTCAACGAACTCATAATGATCACCGGCAGCGGATGCTGCTCCATGATGATCTTGAGAAACGTGAGGCCGTCCATGCGGGGCATTTCCAGATCCAGCGTGAGCACGTCGGGATTCAGCTCCTTGATCTTGTCACGGGCGGCATAAGGATCGACGGCGGTGCCGACGACTTCGATCTCAGGATCACTCTTGAGTGTCTCACTGACGAGTTTTCGGACGACAGCGGAGTCGTCCACGATGAGGACGCGAATGCGGCGGGCCGTCATAGCTTAAGAGGAGAGCGGTTTTTGATAAACCGCCGGCCGGATGGCGCGCATGGTTTGCGACAGGTGAGTCAGGCTTTCGGAGTGGCCGACGAAGAGGAAACCTCCCGGAACCAACCGTCGCCAAAGACGTGCTACCAGTTCCTCCTGGGTCTTACGATCAAAGTAGATCATGACGTTTCGGCAGAAAATAACATGGAAGGGCTCCGTGAAGGGAATTTCCCCCTCGATCAAATTCAGTTGGCTAAAGCTCACGCGGTCACGCAGGGCGGACTTGACCCGGTAAAAGCCTTCCTGGGGCCCGAACCCACGTTGAAAGTGCGCGCGGAGGAGATCAGGCGGGAGGCGCTTGACGGTTTCGTCCGGATAAATGGCGGCGGCGGCTTTTTCGAGGATTCGTCCGGAAATATCCGTGGCTGCGATTTGCCACGGCCATTGGGGAAGGCAGCCAGCGAGGGTCATCGCCAGCGTATATGGCTCTTCGCCCGATGAGCACGCCGCACTCCAGATTCGAAACGTCGACCATCGCTCCGCCCGGGATCGAGCCTGGAGTTCCGGCACAGCGGTGTTTTTCAGGAAATCGAAATGCGCGCTCTCCCGGAAGAAGAATGTATGATTCGTGGAGATCGCATCGATCAAATGGCCGAGTTCTTTTTCCGCGTCCGGCTGCTGCAACAGTCGGCAATAATCGGCGAGCGTCGGGACGTTGGTCGCGCGCAGACGCTTCCCCAGTCGGGCCATGACAAGCTGACGCTTGTCGGAGCCTAGACTGATGCGGCTACGTTCGTAGACGAGGCTGCGGATAAATTCGTACTCGCTGTCCCTCATGAGTAGTAAATTCGTCCTTCGGCACCTTTAGTTTAATATGAAGGCAGCTCTGTAAGAGAATTGTTACCGCGGCAGAATTTGCCGCCTGCCATGACGCTTCATTCATAGTCTCAACCGGGAGAGGGAAAGATAAATTATATCCAGCTTAAGTGCAGGGATTTAAATGTTCAACGAAAGCCGTGGCACCCGGTTTGCTAAATGCAATCTCATGATCGATCCCATCTTCCAAACCGACAACTATCAGTTGGCGCGGAAGCTTCTGGACGGAGCTGTCCTGCGCCACGAAGCGATCGCGACCAACATTGCGAATGCGGAAACTCCGGGTTTTCGCCGCGTTGATCTTGCTCCCGATTTTGCGTCCCAGCTGAAGGCGCAGATGCTGGCGGGTGACTTTGGGCGGACCGCAGGGTCGATTCAGCCTGGGCTGCAGGAAGATCAGAGTGCCCGCAGCGTCCGCCCGGACGGCAACTCGGTCGAGATCGAGCGCGAGCTCATGATCATGAACCGCAATGCGGTGGAGCACGAGTTCCTGAGCAATATTGTCACGAGCAATATCAAGCAGCTGAAGATGGCGATCACCGGACGTCCGGCGTGATACCACGTATCCATTTTCCTGATTCCTTCACTTCCGCGCTATGAATCTCATCTCGGCCATCGACGTCACAGCAGGCGCCCTCAACGCGCAGAAAACCCGGCTCGACATTGTGGCGCAAAACATCGCGAACGCCCAAACGACCCGGACACCGAATGGCACACCCTATCAACGACAGATTGTTTCCTTCGAATCCGAATTGATGCGGCGCGCCGGTGGCGCGTCCCTGCAATCTGTGCGCGTGGCCGCGATCGACGCTGATCGTACGCCGGGCCAGCAAGTTTACAATCCCCAGCATCCCGACGCGGGCGCCGACGGCTTGGTGACCATGCCCAATGTCAACCTTTCCTACGAAATGGTGGATCTCATCACTGCCTCGCGGGCGTACGAAGCTAATCTGTCCGTGGCCAAGAGCGCCCGGCAAATGGCGATGCGCACACTCGAAATTGGGAAATAAAAATCACGCCCGGCCGGCCTCTTCGTCGCCGCAAAGTGAATCCGGTTTTTCCCCTTTTACACCAAACTCCCACGCTGTATGTCACCGCTCGGATCCGTCAGCTCTCTCGCCGCTTCTCCGCTTACGCGGATCGACGCCCCGTTGCCGAAGATTGGGGTCGGAACCGGCCAGTCGAATGGTGCCGTTCCCCAAGGGGGCTTTGGTTCGATGCTCGACGGACTCGTGGCGGCCGTCGACGCGAAGCAGGACGCCTCGCAGGCGGAGGCCCGCAAGGTGTTGCTCGGTGATTCCGATCAGCTGCATCAGAGCGTCATCGCGATGCAGGAGGCTTCGGTGGCTTTTACGATGATGGTCGAGGTCCGCAACAAGCTCGTGGAATCGTATCAGGAGCTGATGCGGATGCAGGTGTGAGTTCGCTCGATCTTTAAAAAATTAACGCCGCCCGATGAAGCTTTTCACTCAATCTCTCCTCGAACTCTGGAAGCAGCTTGGTCTCAACCAGCGCGTTTCCCTGACCGTCGCCGCGGTCGCCGTACTCGGCGGCCTTGCGGGAGTCATGGTCTGGTCACAGCGTCCCGATTATCAGCTGCTCTACGCGCGGCTGGGTGAAAAGGATATCGCGGCGGTGATCACCCATCTGCAGTCGCAGAATATTCCCCATCAAATTACCGCGGGTGGCACCGCGGTCCAGGTTCCGACCAAGGTGGTGCACAAGCTCCGGATGGATCTCGCCGGGAAGGGGATTCCGAGTGGGGATGGCGTGGGTTTTGAAATTTTCGACAAGGGCCAGTTTGGCCTCTCTGATTTCGTGCAGCGGACCAACTATCTCCGCGCCGTACAGGGCGAACTCGCCCGCACGATCATGCAATTGCAGGGTGTGCGCTCCGCCCGGGTAATGATTGTGCAGCCCGAGAATCGCCTGCTGCTCACCGAGCAAGGCGTGCGATCGACCGCTTCCGTGTTCGTCGATGCCGGTGGCGGGCGTCTGGAATCGGATCAAGTCAATGCGATCCGCCACTTGGTGGCCAACGCGGTGCAAGGCCTCGCGCCGGACCAAGTCGCGGTGGTGGATAATCGCGGCCGCAATCTCTCGGAGGATCTCCGCCAGGATCCGATGCTCGGCTCCGCCAATTCGCAGATGAGGTATCGCCAGCAGATGGAGGACTATCTTGCCAAGAAGGTCGAATCGATGCTCGCCACGGTAATCGGGCCAGGGAACGCCGTCGTTCGCGTGTCCGCGGAAATCGAAATCGAAGCGACAACCCAGACGTCGGAGAAATACGATCCCGACGGTCAAGTGGTCCGTACCCAAACGCAGACGGAAGACAGCACCACTTCCAGCGAAGGAAACAAAACGGGCGGGGCCACCGGGATCAGCGCGAATGTTCCTGATCGGGCCGCGGGCGCACCCGAAGCGGCCGCCCGTCCGGTCTCGAGTTCTGAACAGCAACGCAAAAACCGCACCACGACGTACGAGATCAATCGTACGACCACGAGTGTCACCCGCAATCCGGGCATGGTGAAGAATGTGACTGCCGCCGTTTTTATCGCTCCTCGCACGATTACGATTCCAGCCGCGGCCAACGCCGATCCGCTGGCTCCGACACCCGCGCCCCAGGTGCAGAAGCGTTCGCAACAGGAGCTCGATGCCTTGCGTCAGGTCGTGGTCAACGCCCTCGGCCTAAAGCCAGCAGCCGGACAAAACCTGGAATCCATCGTCTCTGTCCAGGAGATGGAATTTCAGGCAAGCGATGCGGGCCTCGCGCAATCTGCATCCGACCGCGCCTCCACTCCGGCCTGGCAGACCTATGCAGAATTAGCGACGCGCTGGGCTCCGATGGTGGGTGCTGCACTGATTTTAATGATCTTCTGGCGCATGCTCAATCGCCAGAAACCCGAGCCTGTACCAATCGAAGTGCTTTCATTGACACCCGAAAATTCCGTCCGCTCGCAGCAAAAGTCAGGGGAGATTACACCCGAGTTGCTGAACGAGCTCATCCGGCAGAAACCGGCGAATATTGGAATCGCGCTCCGTGACTGGGTCGCGGAAGGCAGTGCGCCCGCCGGCAAGAACTGAGTCGAAGGATTATCGTGATGACTGAGCTCGATTACGGCAAAATGAACCGCCACCAGAAACTGGCGGTATTCCTCATTATCGTCGGTCCGGAAGCCGCCGCTGAGGTGCTCCGGCATTTCGACGACGTTGCGATCGAGGTGCTCTGTCGGGAGATGTCGACGATCACCATAATCTCGAGCGAGGTTCAGCGCCTCGCGATTGGAGAGTTTTCCGGTCTCGTCGCGCAGAGTGCGGGCTCGGCGCTGGGTGGCCTGGGCTATGCCCAACGTACGCTCGAAATCGCCAAAGGGGATTACAAGGCCGCGGCCATTGTCGGCCGGATCGGTCCGGTCGTTGGCACCTCCGTGGAAGTAATCAAAGACATCTCCGAGATGGAGGGGCGTCAGATTTTCAACTTGGTAAAGAATGAACAGCCCCAGACGATTTCGTTTCTGCTCTCGTACCTCGACAGCGCCAAATCGGCGGAGGTTTTCGGACTGCTCGGCCCGGAGTTGCGCGAGGAAGTGATCGAGCGCCTGGGCACGATTGATAGCACCTCGCTCGAGTTGGTGAGCAAGATCGCGCGGAGCCTCGGCAAGCATTACGATTCAAAGGCGCGTCCCGCCTTTCATCGGAGCGGCGGCGTTCGTGCGGTGGCGGATTTGTTGAACCAGCTCGACAAGGAGATGGGAAAAAATCTGCTCGGTCGCCTCGAGGAGCGGAATGCCGAACTCAGTGCCGCGATCCGCAAGAAACTCTTCAGTTTCGAGGATCTCAGTCGCCTGCAACCGGCGGACCTGCAGCGCGTGTTGCGCGAAGTCGACTCTTCCAGTCTGGCCGTTGCCATGAAGTCCGCGAGCGAACCGCTGCGCGATCGCATCTATGGATCCATTTCCAAGCGGGCCGCCGAGGGCCTCAAGGACGAACTCGAGATGCTCGGGCCGGTCCGTCTCAAGGACGTCGAAGTCGCGCAGGACGCCATCATTCAGGTCGTTCGCCGGCTCGAGGAAGAAGGCCAGATCACGCTCGAATCCGAAGGCGCGCAAGGCCTGGTCAACTAGGCGGCTGCTCTTTCCCGCATCCTTCCCTCACTCCCTTTCGAAACTCCTCACCTTCCGGCATGGCCTTTGCGAAACTCATTCCCTTTGATCGCTCGCTGCAAGGCGTGGCCGTATCCGGACAAGGAGGACGCTCCTGCTCGGAAGTGGAGGTCGCGAAGCGGGAGGAAGCTGCGTATCAGCGGGGGGTGGACGCGGCCCGCGCCCTGGCCGATCAACAGATGGTGGAATTTCGGGCGGATATCGGCCAGCTGAGCGAAGGGCTGTTCGACAAGGTTTCCAACCTCGAGCCCGCTCTGGTGGCCCAATTGCGCGATGCGCTCCCGGCCCTGGCGCTGGATTTGGCGCGGCGCCTGCTCGCCGGTTTCGAGCCGAAACCGGAGCTCCTTTCCCGCCTTTGTGAAGAAGCGCTCACCAGTATTTATCCCGAGCGCGAAAACCTGGAACTGGTCGTGGCGGTCCGCGACGCGGCGTTGCTCGAAGCGTTGAATCCCGACTGGCTGAAGCGTTACCCGGGGCTCCGCATTCGCGGCGAAGCTTCCCTCGTGCCCGGTGATTGTCTGGTCCGCAGCCGCTTCGGACTGAGCGACGCTCGTTTGCAGACGAAACTCACCGCCCTGCAACACAGCCTCTTCTCGACATGAGCTCTTCGGTTGCACCGCTCGTCGAAATTTTGCGCTCACAGATCCGGCATGTTCCGGCGGTGCAGCGCGTGGGCGCAGTCACCGGCGTGGCGGGACTCATCATCGAGTCCGACGGACCGAACGTCGGTTTGGGCGAACTCTGCATGGTCCGATCCCCGCGGTCCGATTTTGCGGTGAACGCCGAAGTGGTCGGCTTCCGCGAACATCGTGTCCTGCTCATGCCACTTGGCGAAACCGCGGGATTGCACGTGGGCTGCGAAGTCACGGCGTCGGACCGGCCGCCGCTTCCGCGAATCGGGCCGGAACTGCTGGGCCGCGTGCTCGATCCCTTGGGCAAACCGTTCGACAGCCTCGCGGCGTTGCCGATCGAGCGTGTTGTAAAACTGAATACGGCACCGCCGCATCCCTTGCGCCGCCAGCGGATCAAGGCCCCGTTTGTCACCGGCGTGCGCGCGATCGATGCGTTCATCCCGTTTGGCCGCGGCCAGCGGCTGGGATTGTTCGCCGGATCCGGCGTCGGCAAGTCGATGCTCATGGGCATGATTGCCCGTGCTTCGGAAGCGGATGTCGTCGTGATTGCGCTGGTCGGGGAGCGCGGACGGGAAGTTCGCGAGTTCATCGAAAAGGATCTCGGTCCGGAAGGGATGAAACGAGCCGTGGTGGTCGTGGCGACCTCGGATACCCCGGCGCCGTTGCGTCTCCGCGCGGCTTATACGGCGACCTCGATCGCCGAGGCCTGGCGTGATGCCGGCAAGAATGTGCTTTTGATGATGGACTCGGTGACCCGCTTCGCGATGGCGCAACGGGAAATTGGGCTCGCGATTGGGGAACCGCCCGCGACGCGCGGATACACGCCGTCGGTGTTCGCGTTGCTGCCGCGACTGCTCGAGCGGGCCGGTGCCGGAGAGCAGGGGGCCATCACCGCGCT
>JBBQEG010000064.1:0-18473 GCA_038320495.1 Opitutales bacterium
CGCGCTGCGCATCCTGACGAATGTAACTCGCTTCATCCGCATCCTGCTGGAGCTCCTGCACGCGAAAGCCACGCGCGTCCTGATGTGGATCTTCATACCGGTAATCCCAGCGGTCGCGCACCCCCGGATCATGCGCACTGCGCACGACGGCAATCGCTTCCTCGACCACATCAATTCCCTCCGGCCGGTCCCGCGTAATCCCATACTCTGTCTCGAGGCCGAATTGGATTTGCATCGGAGATTATAACCACGCGTCCCGGTCAAATTCGCCTCCGCGGTTAACCCGCGCCTTGTCTACGTACGACGTCCGAGTCGTCCGATGCGAGGCCGGGCCGGAGCCCGGCACTTTCCCCGAACCCGGCCTTCGTCAAGCAACACCGGCGGCGCGTGATCTTCATCTTCACGTTCACACCGCCCCCGTAGCAATTCGACCGTCCTTGGGTGCAGCGCGATACGGTGCGAGGCGCACGACGTTCTCCGGATCGAAGTCGGTCAACTTGAGCCAATCCTCGGTGATGTCGTTCGGCGGAAAGACATCATTTTCACGGTACTCGTTCGCCAACGCCGCGAGCAAATCCTGCCGCGTGATGGCCGACTCTTCTTTCGCGATGATCGAGCGGCCGATCGCAAATTCCTTCGCACGGTCAACAATGGCGGCGATGATCGCCCCGCTCGCCAGGTCGCCACGATACAGTTGTTCGCGCCGACCACTTCGGTAGGTGACGTCGAGGAAGCGGTTTTCCTCCGTCTTCGTATAGTGCGCGGCACTAATCGCCTCGATTAACGCGTCGCGGGGCTCGGCCAGCGGAAGATCCTCCGTCAGATAAATACCGTAGATTTCCCGCGCCGCCTGGGCATCAGGGCGACGGACGCGGATCTTTCGATCGATGCGGCCTGGCCGCAGAATCGCCGGATCGATGAGATCAGCCCGGTTGGACGCGAGGATGACGATCACGTTTTGCAGCGCCTCAAGTCCGTCCATTTCCGCACAGAACATGGGCACCACCGTCGATAGTATATTGGTTCCGCCGCGAAACGCCCGCCGCGTTCCCAGGATCGACTCGGCCTCATCAATAAACAAAAACGCCAGTTGCCCTTCCGCCGCTTTCTCGCGGCATTGGACAAACAAGTCGCGGACCTGCCGCTCTGATTCGCCCACCCACATATTCAAGAGTTCGGGGCCTTTGACGCTCAGGAAAAATTCCGGGCGATCAATGCCCGTCGCCTCGCGAAGATGCGCGCGAAGATTATATGCGGTGGCTTTACCGAGGAGCGTTTTTCCACAACCCGGCGGGCCGTGGAGCAGAAATCCCTTCGGCACGCTGTGTTTAAAGCGCTTGAACAACTCCGGGTGCAGGAGCGGCCACTCGATCGATTCGCGAATCGCCTTCACCGCCTCCGCCTGGCCGCCGATTGCATTCCATGGCAGCGTTTCGACGGTCGTGAAGGTGCGATCGAGGCGCTTGCCCATGCCGATGATTTCAACCGCCACGCGCTGGTTCGCATCGAGGCGCACCTCGGTTCCGGGCTTCAAGATTTCTTTGCCGATGGCATCGGAACGGATCACGATCGCATCGCTGATTCCCGCCTCCTGCCCGATGCGCAACCGCCCGTCGAAGAGGACCTCGGTGACCTTCACCACCGGTCCGTTCCGATCCAAACCGAAGGTATCCGTCACCGCAAACGCCTCATTCAGCAGGACCCGAGCCCCTGCTTCCAAGGCTGATTCCGGAAGCGCCGGATCAATATTGCAGACGTAGTCGGTTCCGCCGACGCAGGCCAACACCCGCTCTTCGCCAATCCGTTGAATGAGCGTGCCGAGGCGCAGCGCCGGTGAGCGCAGTTTATCCACCGCGGCCGAGAGTTGTTCCACCGCCTCCCGCGCCTGATCGTTCGTCTCCTCGATCTCCTCGACGCGATTCCGCAGCAACATGAGATCCGTAGTATCCACTCCCAGATGCCGCAAACGGAACGCCACGGCATCGCAAAGTTGGAGCGCGGACGAACGCTGCACCTCTTCTTCGCTGAAGTGCGGGGGCTCCACGCCGCCGTGCCATTCAGGCTTCTCCACCTCCGCGGCCTTTGGGTCGCCGCCGGGCCGCTGTTTCTTGTCGGATCGTGCCACGCAAAACCAAAGCACGCTCCAGCAATCGGCGCAATGTGCGGATGATATCACCCGCAGGATCGTCACAGAATCTCCCGGACCCGCCGCGCCTACCGCGCCTACCGAGATCAGGCCAGCACGGTCGCGTTCGGTTTCGTAGCGTGGCGTACTCTCCGGGCCCTGACCGCGACTGCAGTTAAATAAATCATTTAGCGCGGGCGCACGGTCAGCCCCTCGACCCACGTTCCTTCGACCGACTCGAACTTGGGCACCTCGGGCAAACCGAAGGCGCGTTGCTGCATTCGGCCCACCAGCAGCTCCAAACCGCAAATTCCGATCCGTTCGTGGTTCTGCGCCATGCCCGCGTAGTTATCGCTGAGAGGATCGACCCCAAGAAACACCGTGCCAAAATCCCGTGGCACCTTCATGCGCCGATCCGCCGCCATCGCCTCGAAGGCGCGAAAAAACACGGGCGGCTGGTGGATGATCACCACATCCGGTTTATAGCTCTTCAACCACGTCCCGACGGCGGCCTCGTCAAACACCGGCGGGCGTAACACGGGAAACCCGGTGCCTCCCAGCACCCGGTCCTGAAATAACAAGTACGCGGAGGTGTAACCGTTATCGGCTCGCATCTCCCACTCCGGCTGCGTGATCAAGCCAGGCCGGACGTAACCGCGTTGACGTAAGATCTGCAGCAAGGTGTAGGCGTCGCGGTGATGAGAACTCGTCACCCGGTGAACCCGGGTGTGAATGGACATCCCCAAGGTCACCACGGCGAATGGATGGAGTTCGGTCGGCAGTGGGGTATCGAACTCATGCGCGCCGATACAAAGCAAGCCGCGGATGTCCCGAGTTTCGAGGATCTGGCGGAGGCGGCGAGGGTTCATTCCGGGCGCCCCCAACCAGAAATCATCAATCCGGTAACCCAACTCCTCCGCTCGCGCCCGGGCTCCGCGGATGGAGAGCGCCAGATGGGGCGTATAGTGGGCCGCGTCGGGACCGGGATACAACGCGATTAAACCAATCACCGCATGCAATTCCGGTCGCCGGCCGCGCCGCACCTCATTCATCAACTCGCCAAGCCGAGGGTTGGGGACGTGCCCCAGACGATCCGCGAGCGCCCAAATTTTCTTCCGCATCGCGAGCGAAATTCGCGGATGATTACGGAGCGCCAACGAAACCGTCATCGGCGAGACTCCGGCCTTTCGGGCAAGCGAACGCATACTCATCTTAGTTTACGTACAGCAACACGGCTTTTGCAGAGGGCGCAAGGCTGCACATGATGCGGCCGTTCCCTGACGCCTATGCCCCTAAAATCCCTTCGTCAACGCGGTGCCTGCATCGCCGCTATTACGGGTGCCGCCCTGTGCGCTGCCCAACCTGCTCCCTCGGCCGCGACAAACGATACGCCGGTCCAACTCTCGGAGTTCCGGGTCGATACGTCCAAGGACAAGGGCTATCTCGCCACCAACGCCATCTCCGGCACGCGCCTCAACGCGGCCATTAAAGATCTGCCCATTCCGATCGAGGTGGTGACCAGCGAATTCATCCGGGACATCGGCGCCGTCGACCTGAAAGAAGCGCTCGCCTACAGTGCCGGCATTTACGGCGCCGACAACTTCACCACCGAGAGCGGCGGCCCCGGGCTCTTCGACTTTTCTCCATCACGGCCGACCAACAAAGCGCTCGGTGATCTTCCGACGGCCGTGAATATTCGCGGCTTTTATACCGGCACGCAACTGCGCCTCGGCTTCCGTAATGGCACCCAATACGATGCTACCGTCGTCGGCGCACCAACCGACGCGGTCGACATCGATCGCGCTGAAGTCATCCGCGGTCCGGCCGCACTCCTCTATGGCATCAGCACGCTTGGCGGCGTCGTCAATGTGCTCCCCAAACTCCCCCAATCCAAGCCACGCTATGAAGTCGCCGCCGCCATCGGCAGCTTTGACTTCAGGCGCGCTTCCGTCGATGCCACCGGCCCCATTGCCGACAGTAAACTGAATTATCGGGTTCTCGCTTCCCATCAACAGACCGGTTCCTTCTTCGATCACTATGAACAAGAGGTCGATTTTCTGGCCGCGAAACTCGAGTGGCGCCCGTTCACCAACACCAACGTGTATGCGGAATATCTTTGGCAGGAAACCCTCACCGAGGGCCTCGGCTTCAACGCCGGCACCGCAGCGCGCGACATCAATGACAACGCCGACGCCACCCTCGGCCGAAATCGCTATAATGAACCTTACAACTGGACTCGCGACGGCGGCGGACTTTCCCGCCGAACCTTTAATCTCGCAGGACCGGATACGTTCGAGCGCAACAAAACCTGGAGCACAATCTTACAGGTCGAACAGCGGTTGCTCGATGGACTCACGCTTGTCGCCGGGTACCAGTTTTCGCGCACCGCCTTGACGCAGCGCCGAATCATCAGCGCCCAAACCATCAGCCTCACACCCGCCACTTACGCCCAAGTTCCCGATCAGTCCCTCTTGACGATCTACCCGAACGGGGCCGCAAAAGTCATCCGCTACGACTGGGACAGTGACCCACTCGATGTCGATTCACAGCAGTACCGGCTCGAACTCACCTACAAGTTCTCTGTTGGCCGCACCAATCACAATCTTCTCGTCGGTCGCCAAAGCACCCGCGACGAAGTCTTCCGTCCCAACAATAATCCGACGATTCAAAATACCTCCCCCAACGCCGCGTTCCAGCGCACGAAGTTCCGCAGTGTGACCGATTACTCGCCCATCCGCTACGATGGCACGACCTATGAGCGTGCCCGCGACACGTCGCAATGGAACTGGTTCGACGGCGATTACGCGGTCTACAACGGCAAGCTCTTCAACGACCGTCTCAATGTCATCCTTGGCGCCCGCCGCGATCGCTTTGCCTCGCGCGTGCTCGACTTCGATTATGTCGGAGGCGTGCGTAACGCCAATCCCACCAATGCCGACAACGGCCCGGGCACTCCGCGACCCGCCAACGCTCCGCAACGCGCCGGGTACCGCTTCGGCGGCAACGCCCAAACCGAAACCACCGGCACCGTCGGCCTCAGCTATAAAGTCAGCGAGGCGCTTTCAATTTACGGTCTCACCGCTCAAGGGCTTTTTCCGAATCCTGGCCAGCGCGACGGTCGGGCGGCAAATTTCGATGCGGAGAAGACGCTGAGCCAGGAACTCGGGGTGAAGGTGGATCTGCTCAAGGGCCGGATCTCCGGGACAATCTCGTACTTCAAAATCGGCCGCGAGAACGCGACCTACTTCTATGGCAATGCGCCCTCTCCCCGCGCCAACTTCGCCCGCGCCATCGATCCGGTTTCGAACATTAACAACTTCGATCCCACCCGCGCCCGGACCTATGCGGTTCGCACGCAGTACTTCCCCGCCGGATACGCCGGAACGCCGGCGACGACGGCCGGTTACTTTGTAGTCAACTACGACAATCTCACCGCGAGCAGCCCGGAACGGACCGCCATCGAGGCGGCCTTCCGTGACACCCTCACGACCACGCCGATCAACTATGGTGATACCGCGACGAACAACCCGAGCAAGGGCGGCTCGCGCGGCTCCGACGTTTCGTACGAGGAAGAATCCTCGGGCATCGATGCGCAGCTCATCTTCTCGCCGCTGCCCAATTGGCAGATTGTCACCAGTTACGCCTATATCAACAAGGAGGTCTCCGACGGCTTCCAACTGGTCGACCATCAGGATCTGAACGACGGCCGCAACTACGGGACCGAGTACGACGCCTGGCTCTACGAACTCGGTCGCGACAACTTCAGCGATCCCAAACGAGCCTCGACCTATACCCG
This sequence comes from Opitutales bacterium, assembly GCA_038320495.1. Lineage (GTDB taxonomy): Bacteria > Verrucomicrobiota > Verrucomicrobiia > Opitutales > Opitutaceae > ER46. The sequence continues at coordinate 5,922 of JBBQEG010000064.1, forward strand.
GCAAAGCCTGGTCGGCCGTTCCCTCGACCTCGGACCGAAACAAACGGCGTCATTGTTTTCCAATTACCGAATCCTGGAGGGACCATTAAAAGACCTCTCCTTCCGGGTCGGCCTGATCTTCACGGGCGCCCGCCCAACGACGGTCGATTTTGGCGGTGCCAATGCCAACGTGAACACCCTCCCCACCCCCGATGTTGAACGCCGCTATGAAATCAGCACCGGACTGGGTTACCGTCATCGCATCGCCGGACGCAACTGGCGCTACAATCTGGCGGTGAACAATCTGTTCGACGATCGGAAGAACGAAACCTTTGTCAGCCACGCGCTGCCCAACGGCACATCGGTGGACCGCCGGCAGGTGACGTACTTCCGGCCACGGTCGATCCGGTTGTCGGCCTCGGTCGAATTCTAATCCATCCGTCCGGCGCGGCGTTGGAATGCCATTGGCTTCCCGCGCCGCGCCGCCATATTATTGGCGGCTCCTCCCCGTGACATGCTGTACCTTCGCTTCCTTCGTTCTGCGCGCCTGCTGTGGCTGCCGACGCTCGTGATCTCCGCACTCGCAGCCTCCGACCCGTATTTACATTCCAAATACGACGCGCTGCACGACAGCCCGATGCAACAGCGGTTGCGCGCACTGCGGCCGTGGCCGGTAGGGGTGGTCTTCATTCAACGACCCGGAATGACCCTGCCGGAAATGCGCGGGCATTTTCGGAAAATGCGCGAACTCGGGTTCACCTGCCTCAAGCAGGTCGTGCTTGTCGAGGGCGAGGACTGGCGGGCGGTTTATCATGCCGCCCTGGACGAGGGCATCGTTCCGTGGTGGTACGACGATGCGAGCAGTGAACTGCCCACGCCGGCACTGCTGCGATCGCTCGGTTTGCCGCCCGATCTGGATGCGGCGGCGCTCCGCGTCCATCCCGTCTGGCGCCAGCGGCAACTCGAACGGCTCCGTGCCCGCATCGATCGCCGCGACCCGCCGCCCGAACACATCGCCGCTCACGAAACCGATGGCCTGCCCGGCACCCTCAAACGCGATCAATACGGCATCACGCCCGAGTCAGTCCCCCTCTTTGTCGACTGGCTGCGGCAGCGCTACGGTTCACTGCCCGCGCTGACGGACGCCTGGAATTTTCGTTACCCCATGTCCCGAGCCCGGAAGTGGTCCGGCTGGGACGACCTTCGCGGCGACATCCTCGATTTCATCAACGCCGAGCGCCAGGATTACCGGCGAATCGTCGACGTGTATCGTTTCCGCGCCGACCTTCACCTGGCGAAACTCCGTCAGTCGCGGGACGAGTTTTTGGCGTATGATCCCCTTGCGCCCCAGCGCTCGGGCGGCGAGATGAGTCTGTTTCTTCCCTTTGCCGCCCGGTCCACCGACATGGAAGGAATTGCCGGACTGATGCGGGAAGGCGGTTCATTTTATCCTTCGATGCATCCGGGATGGCATTACGAGGAAGCTGATTTCGAGTTCGCTCGCCCGACCTATATGCAGGCCTCGCTCGCAGTCGATTGGTTCAAGGGCGGTTGGGCTGCCACTTGGGAATCCACCGGTGGCCCACAACAACTGAGCGGAGGCAAAGCGCCCTTCGTCCCGGAAGTCCGCGATCAAGTGGCCGGCTTCACGATCGACGAAAACACGATTCAACAACTCATGTTGTCGTGGGTTGCCGCGGGATTTCGCGGCTTCGGCCAATGGACCTGGAACGCCCGGGGTTTCGGCTGGGAAGGCGGCGAGTACGCGCTGCTGGATCGCAATCAGCAACCGAATGCACGGACGATGGCCGCCGGCCGGATCGGACAGGCGACGCAGCGCTTGCGCGACGAACTATGGTCCGCCCGCAAGGAACCGCTCGTGGGCGTCTTTCAAGATTGGGAGAGCGATGCCTTCTGGGCCGCCGTGGCGGTCGGTGGACGCGATATGTATAAAAGCTTTCCTGTGCGAGCCCGCATCGGGGTCACCCGGTCGCTGATCGACGCCAACGTTCCATGGGAACACGTCACCGCGCGGAATCTCCGGGCGGGTCTCGCCGACCGGTATCGTGTCATCTACCTGCCGGCGCAGCTCGCACTCGATGCCAGCCTGCTGGAACTGCTGCAGGGATACGTCGAGCGCGGTGGACGATTGGTGTTGGACGCGCCCGGCGGATGGTACGGTTACGATGGCCGGGTACTGCCGACAGCCGACGGTTCGGTCTTTGAACGGCTCTTCGGTTGCCGCATCGGTGACTTTCAGTTCTCCCGCGCCAATCAGGTGCAGTGGGCAATTGGGGATCAACCGGTCGATGGATTTGTGCTGGACCTCCAGCCAACCCGGGCGCGGGTTACCGCCACGTTCACCAACGGCAAGCCTGCCGCAACGGAGCATACTCTCGGAAAAGGAACCGCCGTGATCCTGGCGCATGCGGCATCACTGGGCACATGGAAAACCGGCCACGCTGAACTTCAACGCACCGTTGTGCGAGCCGCCCTGGGCACTCAGTCCTCACCGATTACCTGCGAGGGTGCGATCGTGTACCGACTCGTGGCCCCGCACGCGGATCACTACTTCATGATCAATGATACTTCGCACCCGGTGACGGTGGCGCTGAGCGTATCGGATCGGGTTTACCGGACCACGGAAGACGCCGTCCGGGGAGGCAGCGCGGACCTCGCGCGAATCTCGATTCCCGCCAACGGTGCCCGCTGGATCCGCGCGCCGAAATAGGTCCAGTTGGATAGCGGGAGCGCATTTGCGCAAACCCAAATCCTGCCGAAGCAATCCATCCAAAGTCGGTCTTACTCAGGCCCGGAGCGGAACCACGCAAACCTGACTGTCGCGATCCGAAATCCACTGATGCGCCCGTTCGAGGCCACTAGCAAGTTTCTCGAGCTGCACCGGTTTGCTGATAAAATCGTGCATCCCGGCCTCGGCACACGCCTCCCGATCATCCTCCCGCGCATTGGCGGTTAGCGCGACAATGTAAGGCTGCTGCCCAAGCGGCACGGTCGCGAATAACGCCCGCGTGGCTTCGAGGCCGCCCATTTCCGGCATCTGTAGATCCATCAACACCAGATCATAACTACCCTGCTCAAAACGCTCGAGCGCCTTGCGGCCATTGACCGCCCAATCCGGAATGTAACCGAGCCGGTGTAACAATTTTTTGGCTACGTGAGCGTTCACCGCGTTGTCTTCCACCAGGAGAACCCGCAACGGGTGGCGCTGCCCGAACTCCGGACTATATACATGCACCTCGGGCGAAGGAGGCGGAGAGCGGCGGTCGAGCTTCAGGCACTTGCGTACAGCGCTATAGAGCGCGCGCGGCTTGATCGGGAGCGACAGTACTCCCGAACGCCGGATCGGGTCGCATGTGTGATCATCAGCGAGCCAAATCACCGGCGGCAAGGAACTCAGCGGCCCGCCCTCCGTTGCATTCGCCCTCAGGAGAATGAGATCATAACCCGCGGCGTCATTCGGAATCTTGCCCACGCGGTGGGGGTGCGCGTCCCACGTTTCCAACTGCTGACATACGCCGGCCAGCGCGATACTTTCAGGACCCACGACGAGAATGCGCGGGCAGCCCAAAGCGGTGAACTCCGGCAAGGTGCGAAGGGGATCAACCGGCGCCTTGATCGAGAAATAAAAACGCGAGCCCCGACCCACTTCGCTTTCGACGCCGATGGCGCCCTGCATCAGCTCCACGAGGCGGCGGCTGATCGCCAGCCCGAGTCCCGTGCCACCGAAGCGGCGCGTGATGGAAGCATCGACTTGGGAAAACATCTTGAAGAGCAGACCCATCCGGTTCGCAGGAATGCCGATGCCGGTATCTTGAATGGAAAAGCTCAAACGCTCTTCACCGTCGGGCGAGCGTTCTGCCGCAACGGCAAGGGTTACACCACCGTGTTCGGTGAACTTGATCGCGTTGCTGACGAGATTGGTAAGCACCTGACGCAACCGGCCGCTGTCACCCACCACAATGGCCGGCAGGTCGCGCGCGAGATGCACTGCGAGGTCAATCTTGCGCTCGCGGCAGCGAGGCGCGAACGATTCGACGATCTGCTCAATGCATCCACAAAGATCATACGGCTGGGACTCGAGGTCAAGGCGCCCCGACTCGATTTTTGAGATGTCGAGTAGATCGTCGATGATCTCCAGCAGCGCATCAGCGCTGTCCCGGATGGTCTGCACGCTCTCGCGTGTTTCCTCAGGCAGCTTCTCGTCGAGCAACAAACTGGACATGCCGATGATGGCATTCATCGGCGTCCGGAGTTCGTGGCTCATGTTCGCAATGAACTCCGTCTTCGCGCGGTTGGCCATCTCGGCGGCATCGCGGGCCGCCCGCAGTGTTTCTTCCGCTTCCTTCCGCAGCGTACTATCGCGGGCGATCTCCACGAAGCCGGCGCCGTCCGGCAAACGCGAGAGCGTTACATCCGCCCAGAACCGGGTACCGTCACGCCGAACTCTCCAACCTTCGAAGGCCTCGTGACCCGTGGAGGCAGCCACCGCGAGCATGCGTTCAGGAGCGCCCGCCCCGCGTTCCTCGGGCGCAAAGAAACTCGGATACGCCAGCCCATGCGCTTCCGCGGCCGTATGGCCGAGCATTCGTTCCGCCGCCGCGTTCCAACGCTGAACACAGCCGGTCGCATCGAGCGTGCAGATCATATGGTCCCGCGCGCTTTCAATTGTGAGCCGAAGCTGTTCTTCACTTTCGCGCAGCCGGGCATCGGTCGCCCGCAGGGTATCGAACGTACGCTCCAGCGCCGTCCGCGAAGCCAGCAAGTTATCCGTCATGCCGTTGAACGCTCCGGCCAGCTCCCCGCATTCATCGCGGGAGAACTGTTCCACCCGACGGGTGAAATCTCCGCGTCCCACCGCTTCCGCACTGTCCCGCAGGGCGCGCAACGGCTGCGTTACCCGCCGAATCAGGATCCAGACACTTCCCGCACTGATCAGAATACCAACGAAGCTCACCCCCACCAGTTTGAACTGGGTTTCACGGAGCGCCTGCAGGCGACCCTCGTAGGAGGAAAGCAGCAGATAGGAAAATCCGGGGCTCCCGGGTGCCACCCTATAGTCACCAGACAGCGCGAGGAAGTGCTCCCCTTGTATCTCTCTGGGCATGACACGGTGAGCGCCGACCGGGACCCGGCGCAGCCGCTCCCCGACCGGCTCGCCGGGCATCTCATACGGAAGCGTCGATGCCATGGCCCGGCCCGCCGTGAAGACGACAATGTCGGTGCGGGTGAGGGATTTTAACTCCTGCAAGGTGCTGTTGCCAAAGTTGAGCCCGATCGTGAGCACGCCCGCCACGGTGAGACGATCGCCGGAGGTGACGGGAACGGCGACGACACTATAGCTTCTTCCCCCGGCGAACACGGTGCCCGTCCCGACCTCGCCCTCGAAGGCATCACTCGCAATTTCCCCGGTGACTCGAAGAAAAGTTTCGAAGTCCAGGCGCGTTTCCTTCCGCGCGCCGGCCAAGAGGGTGCCGGGCTCCACGGAATAGGCCACCAACTCGATGTCGCCGCCAAATTCTTCCAAGGAAGATCGTAGAAAATCGGACATCGTCCGCGCATCTTGCAGTTGCGCGACGGCTTTGAACCGGGGCTCGTTCACCACGCCGCGAAACCGGGTCGCGAGCCCGCGTTCGAGAATATCGAGCGAGTTGCGAAAAACCGCATCGGCCGTGGAGAGGGTCTGCCGCGCCTCAGCGAGGGCCTGATCGCTGATATGCCGATTGATGATCCACAGGGTGACCGTCGGAAGCAGGACGAGAAACGCCAGGACTGGCGCAAGAACCTTGGCTTGAAAGCTAAAGCGCAGCGCGGAGCGAGAGGGCGTCATCGGCGGGGCCAGCGAAGGGTTCACTTCTCTCGCGCGGCCGCACCGAGACCGAGGACAAAATCCACGCGGACCTCGCCCTCCGCCGGAACGACCACTTCCCGCGTTTTACTCGGCAGGCGTTCATGCCAGGCACGGAGCTGGTAAGTGCCAGCCGGCACGTTTGCGATCGTATAGTAACCCGCCTCGTTGGCGCGGGCGAACCATGGATTCGGCAACACCAGAACAATACAGCTCATCTTGGTGTGGATGGAGCAGAACACATCCATGCGGCCGGTCTTCGGGAAAACCACGCTCTTTGCATCGTTGCCTAGTTTATAAAGGCCGAGGTCAAACGGGGTCGTCTCCGACATGCAAAATACGTTATGAAACACATCGTCGGCGTTCGGCCACTCGACCACGGTCCCGACCACAATCGGCAGCACATGCGGGACGAACTCGCCATCGCGCTGGATCACGATGCTCGTCGGCGGCGGACCATCCGCGCCCGGGCGTTGCTCCACCTGATCGATATGCACCACGAAATCGCGCAAGGTGGTGTAGTCGATCTTCTCGAGAAACTTGTACCGCCGGGTCGAATACGCCCCGCCATCGGCACCGCCCGCGGCAGGTGTCGTGCTCTGCGCCCGCACCCGGCCGGTGATCGTGCCGGCCGCCGCCGGCGAGACCAACAGTCCGAACCAGCCGAGGACCAGCGCAACGACGGCAATCACGCCGGATGAGCGGAAAAAGTCCATCAGAAGCCCAATGCCGTTTGAAATGAGACCTGATGGACGTCGCGGTCGGCACCGGTGGTAAGCGTCGCGTTCTCGAGCGTGTAATCGAATTTCAAGACGACGGACGGATTGATCCGATAGCCGCCACCGAGGCTGATGCGTTGCAGTTCCTTGGATTCAAGCGCGCCAAGAAAGTATTTATTAAGATCGCCAATCCCTGCGATCGGATAGCCGCGATCAACCTGCAGCCGGCTGAACCGGACGGCTGCGTATAGATGCCGCGTCAACGATTGCACCGCCTCCAGTTGGAAGTAATCGAAGCGGCGGGTATTGTCGGCCAGCGGATCGTTGTCGCGATAACGTGCGCGACCGCCCGCGGCCCAGAAATGCCCAGTGCTCCAGGTATAGGTGGCGTTCATTTCCGCGAGCTCCGCCTCGTGAGTGCTGGAAAGGGGCGAACCGATATTACGAAACACAACATTGCCGAACCAAACCTCCGAGAGCGGCTCGGTCGCCGAGGCGAGTTTGCCGGTGCGCATGCCGCTGAGGCTCAGGCGAAGCTTCGCGGTCGCATCGTAACCAAGCCTCAGGGTCATCGACTTGTCGGAATGATAATCACGCATCGTCTTGGAGCCGCCGTTCTGCACCGCGAACGCATAGCTGGCGCGACCCGATTCGCCGTAAAGCTGGATGCCTTCATCGGTGCCCCAGACATCGCTGAGCGAGTGCGTAATCAAAGGATTCGCGAGCGGATCGCGACGCTGATATTCCTCGCCAAACGGGATGTTGATCCGCCCGAATCGTAGATTCACCAACCGACTGGGACCGCCGAATGCGCCCGAGAGATCCTCCAAGTCGACGTAGAACTCACCCAAGTGAAACGCTTCGTCGAGCGACTCGTGTTTCGCCAGGTGGAGCTCGGTGAACACATAGGTATTCTTCGCCACCGTCGCCTCGATATACACATTGGCATCGTCGACACGAAATTCCTCGTTCGGATAACGACCCTCTTTGCTGGACGCATGGAAGGAGAGTCCCACTTCACCGGAAACCACAATTTTGCGGTCGGATGACCCGCGAGCCGGGGACCCGTCACTTTCAGGCTGGTTCGATGTCATCGAATCTTGGATACCAGCAAGCCGATTCATCTGAATGCGCAACTCATTGAGCTGCTGTTGCTGCGTTTGCAGTTGAACGCGAAGTTCCCGATTCTGCGCCTCGAAGTCCTGCAAAGACGGCATGGCCGCCGACAGCTTCGTCAACGCAGCCAGCAAAACCGCAGGTAGAACTACACGGCGGAAATCGCGGAAGAGAAACAGGAATGACATGGGCACGATAAGACCGGAGAAAGGGAAACCTATCCGGTGATTAACGGTCCGCGCGGAGCCCGACTTGAGACCGAATGATCTCGGATTTTACATCGGCACCGATCCCAACCTCCTATTGATCCGGACGTGATCCAAGGTGATACCGGCATTCCTCCTGCCAGCCCGAATCCGAGGCAGAAAAAACAAGGAGAGGACAGACAGGAATGTCTGTGTCACCCCAAGCCGTTCGCTTTACTTTTTGGTTTTGGCCGCGTTGCCCGGCAATACGCGCCACGGCTTGACGCCAGCGGCCGCCGCCCAGCTCGTGTAACTCGCCGAGAGGCGCTCCACCGTTTCCGGGTGGACGCTCGCCAGATTCGTCATCTCGGTGCGATCGGCCGCGAGATTATAAAGCTCCCAGGGTTCGTTGAACGAGGCGACCAATTTCCAATCGCGGTGACGCACGGCGCGATGCCCCTCGTGCTCCCAAAACAGCGGCTCGGCCCGCTCCAGCGTGCGACCGGCGAACGTACGTGCCAAACTGATACCTTGCACCGCCGTCGGACGTCCACCGTTCCACTCCTTGGGCAAGGTAACGCCGGCGATATCCAGGCACGTCGCCATGATGTCGATTACGTGGCCGGGATCCGTCACCCACTGACCGTGACGCGCGGCCGGAATTCCAGCGGGCCAGTAGGCGATCAGCGGGCTGCTGATGCCGCCTTCATGAGTGAACTTCTTCGTTTTGCGAAAAGGGGCGCTGCTGACGTGCGCGCCGTCGATGGCGTAGCCTTCGTAGTGTTCGCGCGAGCCGAGCGGAGCGTCCGCGATCGTTTTAACCGGCCGCTCAGCCGCACCGCCGTTATCCGAGAAAAACAATATAAGCGTGTTCTTCTCCTGGCCAGTTTCACGCAAGGCTGCGAGCAGCCGGCCGATCGCGGTGTCCATTTCTTCCACCTGCGCGGCATAGACCGCCATCCACGAGTCCCATACCTCCTTTTTTTCAACGGGAAGATCGACCCAAGGCGGCAGATTTGCCGGGCGGGGCGCGAGTGGCCAACCCGAGTGGATGACGTCCTCCTTCCGCAGCTTTTCATAGCGCTGCTCACGAATCTGGTCCCAACCCGCGCGATATTTTCCACGGTATTTCGCGATGGTTTCGGGGCGCGCATGCAGCGGCCAGTGCGGCGCGTTGTGGGCGAAATAGAGAAAGAAAGGTGCCGCTCCATCGCGCGTTTCCCGGATGGAGCGAATCGCATGATCCGTGAAGGCATCGGTCGTGAAAAAGCCCTCGTGCGGGGGAGTAAACGCGACGTGGTCGACCACCATGGGCAAGGTCCCCTGCTCCCCTTGCGGGAGGGAATGCTGCGGTCCATAGCCGTAGTAGTTCATTGCGCCTTCGATCATAGCAAAGGAGCGATCAAACCCGCGCGCGGCGGGCCACTCTTCCGGGCGGTAACCGAGATGCCATTTACCGACCATGAACGTGCGATAACCCGCGGGCTTGAGTACCTCCGCGATCGTCGGCGCCAGCGGGCTCAATCGGTCGGTGTAGGCCGGGCTCTTGAAGTCGGCCCGCCGTGCCGCCGCGTAAGCATCGACCATGTGGCCGACCCCGGCCTGATGAGGGTAGAGTCCCGTCATCAGCGAAGCGCGCGTCGGACAGCAACGTCCGGGATTATAAAACTGCGTATAGCGTAGACCGTTCTTCGCCAGGGTGTCCAAGTGAGGCGTCGCGATTTCCCCGCCATAGCACCCGATATCCGAAAATCCCAGATCGTCCGCCATGATCAGGATAATATTGGGTCGGGTTGTGGCCGCAGCCGCGGAGGAGCTAACCCCGGCGAGCGGAAGCGCCACCAGCAGCGTAAGACGGAGGAGAAGCCGGCGACGGGAAAGACTACAGCGGGAGAGAGGCATACGGGGTCGTGAAGGGAGCGTTGAGAGGGCAGGACAAGACAGCCTCTCAAGGAGGCCGACCCGTTTCGCCACGCCCACGTTTGTGCCGGGAGGTCGGCGCAGCGCGACTCAAAACCGGGCCGCGCTTTCTGGCGTCTAAGTCATCCCGCAGGCCTTCGGGCCGTTAGTCCGACTGGCTCACACCGCCTGCCATGGCGCCCCGCCGTCGGTGGGCGCCTGCGCCGTCGAAATGGGTGCGACCGCTACTCACGACATGCCGAAACCAAGACAAAATTTTCGCAACTCACCGACGGAACGCGTCCCAGGAGCGCGAGTGATCCCCGAGGTTTCGTCCAAGAGACTTCCGGCTAAAGCGGCGGCGCATTGCGTCGAAGAGAATTAGGCCGTCAAACGGCATTCACTCATGTCCAAAATTCTCGTGATCGACGATGCAGAGCCCGTACGGCGCACCATGGCGATGTCGTTGCAGCTGCAAGAACACACTGTCATTGAGGCGGGCAATGGTCACGAAGGCATCGCTCACCACGAGGAAGGGATGGGCACGGTTGACCTGGTAGTTTGCGATCTCTTCATGCCTGGCCTCGGCGGGATGGAAGCGATCAAGACGATTCACTCGCGCGACGCGAACGTCCCCATCCTCGTCGTCTCTGGCGGGAGAAACGCGCTCGAATTTGTGCGCTCCCACACGGGACCCGCCGCGATGGGTTTTCTCTCGAAGCCGTTTTCGGCGACAAATTTCGTGACGGAAGTGGACCGGCTTCTGGCCTTGCGTAACGCAGAAGCCGGCACATCCACCTGAATCAGGCAGTCGGATACGGCCGCTCAAACCGGATGATCGACTTTGGTGGAGGCATCGATCGGCCCGACGGTGTTGCGGCGGGAATCACGCGTTGAACAGAAGCTATCGGCTCGGGAAGCGGCTCGACACCGCTGGTGACGCCGTCGATGGTTGGGAGCCGCTTGGCACCCCCAAAACCCATCGCGACCTTGGTTTCCCGCATCCTCCGCTCTTCATCGCTTTCCTCGCTGGCGACGGCTTCTCTCCGAAATTTTCCGAGCCGCGGCCTTGGCCTTGCTCCTTTTGCGTTGGCATTCGCGATTCTACTCGCCGGCTGCGGCGGACAGCGGGACATAAAGGTCATCAAGCTCGCGCACGGGCTCGATTCCCAACATCCGGTCCACAAGGGCATGGTTTTCATGGGACAACGCCTGGCCGAGAAGTCCGGGGGTACCCTTCGGGTCGATGTTTACCCCAGCGGGCAGCTCGGGTCGGAACGCGAATGCATTGAGCTGGTGCAAGTCGGCGGTCTCGCGATGACGAAAGTCTCCGCGAGTGTGCTCGAGGGCTTCGCGGCCGAGTTCAAGGTCTTCGGCCTGCCGTATTTGTTTCGTGATGACGCGCACCAGCAGGCGGTGCTCGATGGACCGATCGGAAGGGAAATTCTCGCATCGCCCCAGGGGAAGTTTGTGCGCGGTCTTTGTTATTACGAGGCCGGCAGTCGCAGTTTCTACACGAAGAACCGACCGATCCGCACGCCGGATGATCTCAAGGGGCTCAAAATTCGCGTGCAGGAAAGTCCGATGGCGTTCGCTCTGATCCGGGCCTTTGGCGCTTCGGCGACCCCGATCTCGTTCGGCGAACTCTATACTGCATTGCAACAGGGCGTCGTTGATGGCGCAGAAAACAATCCACCCAGTTTCCATCTCGCCCGGCATTACGAGGTCTGCCGCTTCTACTCCCTCAACGAACACACCACCGTACCCGACGTTGTAATCGTAAGTACTCATTTCTGGAGTTCGCTCACACCGCAACAGCAACAATGGCTGCAGGAGGCCGCCGACGAATCCGCGGTTTATCAACGCACCCTGTGGCAAGCGGCGACCGATGAAGCCCTCGCCATCGTCGAAAAGGCCGGCGTGGAAATCATCCGGCCCGATCGCGCCATCTTCGCCGCCCGCGTTGCTCCCTTGCATGAGGAAGCACGCAAGGATCCGGTGATCGGACCACTCAGCCAGCGGATCGCTGACGTCCGCCCCTGAAGTCCGCCACGCCGCCGCCAAAGCACTTTGTTATAGCATGTACCTCGCTCTATCCTTTCCCGCTCGAACCGTCCCCGGCGGTGCCCCTGGGCGCTCGACCCCGCCGTCGCCCTTTCACCTGCGTAACGCCGCATGAAGTCACTGCGTCTCGCTCTTGACCGCTTGCTCGCGTTCACCATCGGACTGCTTTTGGCAGTGATGGTGGGTAACGTGCTCTGGCAGGTCTTTACCCGTTTCGTGCTCAGCCACCCCTCGAGCTTCACCGAGGAGGCCGCGCGCTTCCTCATGATTTGGGTCGGCTTGCTCGGCGCCGCGTACGCTGCTGGACAGAAGGCGCATCTCGCCTTCGATCTTCTCACCACCCGTTTCGAAGGTGCGCGCAAGCGGATGTCCGAACTGTTTATTCACGCGACCATTCTTTTTTTCGCCCTCGTGGTGCTGGTGGGCGGCGGCGGTCGGCTGGTCTGGATCCAGCTCTCCCTTGGACAACAGTCCGCCGCCCTGCAGTTGAAACTTGGATACGTCTATCTCGCGCTCCCGGTCGCCGGGGTGTTCATCACGCTCTATAGTGTGATCACTTTGCTCGAGCTCATCCGGCGCCATCCGAGCCCCGCGCAGAACCTCACCGACCTGAACACATGAACGAAGCCCTGATTCTCGCGGCGGTGTTCGCGATTCTGTTGTTCGCGGGGGTGCCGATCGCCTTTGCGATCGGGCTTTCGGCCCTGGCCGGGTTGATCGTGTC
>JBBQEG010000065.1:0-18042 GCA_038320495.1 Opitutales bacterium
AGAAGCGATATTTTTGCGCGACCGGGACTTCAGCGTCACCTCCAACGTCAGCGATAAAGTCCCCGCCCCGTTTAATGCCCTTGCCGGGCCGTTTGACGCTCGCACGCCCCGCGGCCGTTTTCCAACTTTTCGCGTCGGGACGGCCACGGCCAGCAACACCTTCCGTCCGGTGAACGGAACGCCTTCCTTGACCACCGTTGCGCCCACGCGCGCACCGAATCCTGAATTTTTCCTCGATCTCAACGAATTTGGAATGTCCTCACCGCGCATGCGACGGGCAAACTCCTTTGTCTCGGCCGAGTTCGACCTCAACGACCGGCTCACCGCGTTCGCCGACTTCTCTTACTATACCGCGGAATCGACGATGGTCCGCCAGCCGCTGGCCCTCAATGCCCCCACGACGGACAAACTCGCGGTCATGGCAATCGACAATCCCTACAATCCCTACGGCTCACGTTTCTATCACGTCTCAGGCGCACCCAATACAGATAGCACCCCGCGGCTGACCGGTGCGCCGCGCACCGTCAGCCTCGTATCGGTTACCCTCCCCGACCTTGGGGTTGAGAAAATCGATACGTCAGCCGACGTCATCCGCCTCGCGGCGGGAATCAAAGGCAAGCTGGGTGAGACGTGGACATGGGAAACCTCGGGCTTCTACAATCAAGTAAAGGGAGAGGACGAAGCCTCTCCGGACGTGCGCGAAAGCCTGCTCCAGCAGGCGCTGCAACGGACCGACGCCAACGCGTACAATCCTTTCGGATACACCTTCCGGGTGCAGGGCAACGCAGTCGTGGCCGACCAGCCGTACACCAACCCATCCGCGGTCGTGGATTCGTTCTCCGCCATCTTTGCCCGCAACGCCGAAAGCTCCATCGCGAGCGGCGATCTGCGGACCTCCGGCCGGTTATTTCGCTGGTGGGGTGGCGATGTGATGGCCGCCTTCGGGGGCGAATACCGGACCGAAGATCTCAAGGACCTGAGGCCGCCCTTCAGCGGGGAGAACCCCGCGAGTTCCGGCCTAAATCCGACGGATAACGATTTTCTCCTGCATCCGCCCCGGCCCGACGTCATCGGGGATCGAACCGTCACAAGTTTCTACGCGGAATTCGTCGTGCCTCTCGTCGCCGCCGATCGCGGCCTGCCGTTGATCAACACGCTCGAGCTCACCGCTTCCGCCCGCCATGAACAGTATAGCGACTTCGGCGACACCACCAAGCCGAAGATCGGAGCCAACTGGCGTCCCCTTTCCTGGCTGATGCTCCGCGCCTCATATAACGAGGGCTTCATGGCCCCCAGCCTCGCGGCGCTCTTTACCAGTCCACGCTGGTCGATCAGCGCCGGCGCCGGCGAAGTCGACACCTATCGTAATCCCGTGACCAGCGAAGGACCGTATGTACAGCGGACCTACTTCGGCGGCAATCCGAACCTCAAAGCCTCCGAGTCCGAAGGCAAAACGTTCGGCCTCGTAATCGACGTCCCCGGCATCAAGGGCCTGAGCATAACCGCCGATCACTGGCGGATCCAGCGCACCAACCTGCTGGGCCAGCGGAGCGTGGCGCAGATCCGGGCCAGTGATGTCGCTCTGATCCAATCCTACACCCGCGCGGAACTTGCAGCGGGCCGTCCTTTCGCTGCGGTCGACCTGGGCAGCGGGACCGCCAACTACAAGGGCGATCCTGATATCGAGCGCTTCCCGCTCACGCCGGAAGACAATACTGCCTTTGCTGCTTATAACAACGCAAACCCGGGCAACCCGCAGGCTGTCGCCGGCCGGATCTTCTCCGTCAACCGGCCCTTTATCAATATTGCGACCAGCGACCATGAAGGCGTCGATCTCGGTCTGCGTTACGTGCTCCCGCGGCTGCCGATCGGCAACATTGTCCTGAATTCCGATTGGTCATATCTCGTGAAGTCGCGCTCCCTCCAGCAGCCGGCCAATCTTCCAGCAATCGAGAACAATGACCTCAACGTGGAGGGCGCGTCGCGTTGGCGTGGGACGAGCAATGTGACATGGCGCCACGGTCCGTGGACCGGCAATCTGGGCGCCTACTACGCCGGTCCTTCGCAGGACTCTGGTGCGACGACCACGGCCGCGCTTTATGAGTCACTCGGCCGCCCGGACTATATCGCGAAGCATTTTACAGGCGGGCAGTTTGTTTATCGTTATATCGTTGATTCGACGCTCACGTACAACGTGTCCCTGGGCTATCGCTTCGGCGCCGGCCGGTCGACATGGTTGCGGGGCACGCGGATCCGTCTCGGCATCGTCAACGTCACCGACCAGGCCCCACCGGTCTCGTCGGGAGGATTTGGATACAGCCCGGGCGTGAGCCAGAATCTGCTGGCTGGGCGCACCTGGACCCTTGACCTCACCAAATCATTTTGAGCATGCCCCTCCTCATGATGGCGGTGTTCCGGGCGAGCCACCGCCGGATCAGTCATTTGCCGGTGAAAGCCTTGATTCAACCCTGGGCCTATATCATCCTGGCGTATGTGATCGTCGCACACGCGGTGGTTTCTGCACACGGCAAACCACCACCGTCCGCCGCCGCGCCGGTGGTGTTAACAAAAGCCGGGATGGAGCGCGAAGCCGCCCAGGCCTGGTATGCCGCCCTTCCGTCTGCCCCCAAGCCGGAGCTCACGAAGCACGGTCTCGTCGCCGAGGAAATCCGGCGGTGGCAGCCCCGCGGGGCCAATCAAGGCGTCGCGGTCGATGACCGGCATTTCTACGGCATCGGAAACTTCATTGTCGGCAAATACGACAAACATACGGGGGAGCGCCTGCGCGAATGGATTGGCCTGCGTGGCGGGCCCATCGTGCACTTCAATGGGGGCAACATTCAGGACGGCCTCCTTGTCGTCGCCCACTCGAATTTTCCCCAGTTGCCGATGGCGAGCTCATTGGAGTATTTCGACCGGGAAACCGTGCAGCCGGTGAAAACACTCAGCTTGGGAATCCGTTTGGGTTCGCTGACGTGGGCAGAAAAGAAGGACGGTTTCTGGTGGGCGTGCTTTGCCAACTATAATGACAAGGGAACCACGCCTGGATTCGATCAACGCTGGACCTATGTCGGTCGATTCGATGCTCAATGGAACATGCTGGAATCATGGAGTTTCCCGCCGCAAGTGGTCGCGACGTGGGGCGCCAGCAGTTGCTCCGGCGGAAGCTGGGGGGATGATGGCTTCCTGTACGTTACCGGACACGACGCCAAAGAACTCTACGTTCTTCAAGTGCCGAAGATGGGCGTGACCCTCGACTATATAACCACCATTGACGTTCCTTTTGAGGGCCAGGCGTGGGCCTGGGACCGAAGCGAAAAACGCCTCATCTATGGCATCTCCCGTACCTCGCGCGAAGTCATTGTAACCCGGATTCCGGAACTGCCGGTGGGACTGCGTCAGCCTTGAGGCGCGCGGCGGCGCCAGGATAAGCGTGATCGCCGTGACATTGCGTCAGCGCGCCCCTCGCCTGACGGGGACCCGGGTCAGCTTGAAGCTGGCTTGGCCGGACTGCGAGGCTTGGCCGTGGCAGCTGGCTTCGAGGCGGCCGCCTTCTCGCTCTTTTTCGCACCAGGCTTCCGGGCGGCTTTCTCGCTCGAAAGCGACAAGGCCTCGAATTCCTTTCGTGCCTGCTTCGCGGCCTTCTTGGCCTGCCTAAACTCGGCCCTTGCCCGCTTGTACGTGCGTTTCGCTGCGCCGGCAGCGACCAGCAGACGTTCCATCTTGATCTCAGCCTTCTTCAACTGCGGACGAATGCTGGGACGTTTCGAGGAGGCCGGGGGGGACGATTCGATGTCTTTCATAAATTAAATTCTGGCTCAATGGTACCGCGCGCCGAGGAGGTACGACAAAGGACCGCCCGAGCGCAAACGTGCGATTGTTACATTTTAATGCACAACGAAGAGAGCCAAGCCGTGCGGCCGCGCCGGCCAGCCAGCTGTCTTGGGCTACCGCGTGATTGACGTTCTTCGATCCCCCGTGCATCCGATCTTCCCTCGGTTTGGAAGTACTCCGCGGGAAACCGTCCTTCACGCATCAGGCAGTGCCTCGCGTGAAACATCCAACCCTCGCCCCTTTCCCCGCCTCAGTCCGACCTCTCGCCATGAGACCTCTCACCATGCCCACGATCCTTCGCGTTCTTCTCTTTCTTGGTCTGGCTTTCGGCTCCACGGCGCGGGCCGCCACCCCTGCAAACCCCAACATCCTTTTCATCCTCACCGATGACCAGGGCTGGCCAACCTTGAGTAGCTACGGCAACCGTCTGGTGGCGACGCCGCATCTCGACGGACTTGCCCGCGACGGCGTCCGCTTCACCGATGCGTATGTCATGCCCCAATGTACTGCGACCCGCGCCGCGCTGCTCAGTGGGCAACACACCGCGCGAAACGGGATGTGGCACGTGATCCCGTGGTACGGTTCCCCTTGGGCGCCGGTCACGGAACCCGCCTATCGTGAACAGTTCCCCCGTGACGCTTTCAACCTCGCCAAGGGTCTGCGCACGGCCGGTTATCGCACCGGAATCGCCGGCAAATGGCACCTCACTACCGGTGCCGATGGCGATTATGTTTCGCTCAATCCCGAAGCGGGGTCCGCGTACGGTTTCGACTTCGTGGCTTCGCGCGGTACGGGCTCGCATAATGCGGGTGACAAGTGGGTCGATCATCTGACGGATCAGGCGATCAGCTTTATGGATACAAACCGGGAGCGTCCCTGGTTTTTCTATCTCTCCCATCATACCCTTCACAACACTGTCTCCGCGCCGGCGGAACTCGTCGCCAAATACCGCGAGCGCGGCGCTCCCGAAACGGGGCTCAACAACGCGATGTACCTCGCCGCCATCGAACACCTCGACCACTCGATCGGCCGCTTGCTCGCCCGGCTCGACAAACTCAATCTCCGCGAGAAAACCCTGGTGGTTTTTCTCACTGACAACGGCGGCATCGACACCACCTGGGCTCTTCCCGCTTGGCATAATGATCCCCTCGACGGCAGCGTGCCGCTCAGGGAGCGCGAGCAACAGTTCGACAACGCCCCACTTCGTTCCGGCAAAGGCTCCGCTTACGAGGGCGGAATTCGCGTGCCCTGCATCGTGCGCTGGCCCGGGGTGGCGCAAGCCGGCCACGTGAGCGCCGAACCGATTCACGTCGTCGACTGGCTGCCCACCGTGCTGGCAGCCGCGGGCGGCCAAGCACCCGCGGACTATCCGGTCGATGGTGCCGACCTACGACCGACCTTCGCTGGAGCGTCGCTTCGTTCGCGCCCGCTTTACTGGTATTTGCCGCTCTATGATCTGCGCTGGGCCGCCACTCCATCAGCCGTGATTCGCGAGGGAGACTGGAAGCTCATCGAGCATTTCGGCGATTCCTTTGACGCAAACCTGCACTATCAGCTCGGCCGCAAACTGGAGTTGTTCAACCTCCGCACCGATCTCGGCGAAAACGATAACCGGGCCGCCGCTGAGCCCGAACGCGCCGCACGGCTGAGCGCCCAGCTGCACGCCTGGATCAAATCAATCCCGGCAGAAATTCCCGGGCCCAACCCGCACACCGTGCCCGCGAAGCGCTTCCTCGAGACCAAGGAAAAGCAGCCATGGAATCGGTGAGCTGAGAATAGTTCACTCTCCGTATTCGGAATCCGACTACAACATAACCCCTGCGTCGACCGCGCACGTCACCGTTTGGTTTTGGCGCGCACGGCTCCACTTGTAGTGCCCGAGATGGAAGTGAGTCGGCTTTGCAGCCGCGCCACAATATCCGGATGCTCCTCCGCACGATTGTAACGTTCGGACGGATCGAGATCGAGCTGGAAGAGCTCGACTCCATCCGCGACCCGTAGCTTCCAGGGTCCGGATCGAATCGCATTCGGCTGCCGGCCTTGGGAGTAGACAAGCTCCTGGCGCGGCGACGACTTGACCTTGCCTTCGAGGAATGACGTCAAGTCGTGACCATCCGTCGCTTTTTTCGGTGCCGCTCCTGTGCCCAACCGCACGAGCGTCGCGTACAGATCCATCGTCGCCGCCATTTCCGCGCTGCTGCGGCCACCTTCAAATCGTCCGGGCCAGTGGATAATTGCCGGGACGCGCACCCCGCCCTCATAGGTCGAGCCTTTTGAATCCCGCAACGCCCCTGCCGACCCCACATGCCACGGGAGATTGCCCGCTTGCAGCATCCGGGGTGGCAAGTCGATCCACGGGCCATTGTCGCTGGTGAAGATCAGGATCGTCTCACGCTCCTTGCCGGCCTCACGCACGGCTTTGATCATCTGCCCAACCGACCCGTCGATCTCTTCAACCGCATCTCCGTACAGCCCGGCTCGCGAGCGGCCCTTGAACTCGCTCCCGGCGGCAAGAGGCAGATGCACCATGGCAGGAGCGAAATACAAGAAGAACGGAGCCGCGCGTTTGCGGCCAATAAACTCCACTGCGCGGTCCGTATAGCGGGCCTGCAAGGTGTCATGATTTACCGGATACTCCGCCTTTTGGTTGTTTTCATAAAGCCATAGCGGCTCGTCGGTCTGAACCCAGGGTTTCACCATGTCGTTTGAGTACGGCAGTCCATACCACGAATCGAACCCTTTGCCGGTCGGCAGCAACGCGTCGGTCGCAGAGCCGAGGTGCCATTTGCCAATCATCGCCGTCTCGTAGCCCGCGCTTTTGAGCGCCTGCGCGAGCGTCACTTCCTCGTCGGAAATCCCACCTTTTCCACCCGGGCCAGTCCCGCCGTTAAAGTTTACCCGGAAGGAATATCGACCGAGCAGCAACTGCGTTCGGGCCGGGACGCAACTCGGGGCGGAGTAGAACGAGGTGAGGCGCACCCCGCGTTGCGCAAGTCCATCGATATTGGGCGTCGCAATGGTCGGATGACCGTAACAACCGAGATCACCGTAACCAAGGTCATCGGCAAAGATCAGAACGATGTTCGGCTGATCAGCTGCCGCGCGCGGCAGGAGCTGGAAAATAAAGCCGACCGATAATATAAGACGACAGCACCACGCGAAGAGCCGGCGCGGGAGCGACCTCGATCCGGGCAAAGCGAAAAGCCGCAGACAGGACGGAACAAACGTTAAGCTTGAGTTCATCGGATGGAGGGGCGAATTCGCGGCGCTAACTGATCTCTGGGGTCAATAGAGGTTCGGGCGTCCCTGTCGACCCTCGGATGCAGTGAGACCCTGCGATTATTCTCCAACTCCGCGGATCGACGTGACGTATTCGGCGCACCCACCCCACCCTATGACCCGCCAGCCCCGGCGCGCATTCATTGTCGGATGGAACCTAAACGGTCGCATGGCCCTTATCTTGCGGCTCCGTATGCTTCGGCGATCTTGCTCGTTCCCCTTCACGACCTGCCTTCTTTCACCGACGCCAGCAACGTGACCAAATTCACAAAATCATCGTTTTGGCGTGTGCTTTCCACCTCTTCATTCGTCTACTTGCTTGCGGGGAGATCAATTCGCACGCTACCGTGAACAAACCCCCTTTATCGTTAGTGATGCTGAAACCCGTTATCCTCTTTCTGGCGGCCTCCATCCTTGCCCGTGGCAGCTTCGCCGCGCCCGCACCGATGACCGCGCCGGTTCCCGACTTCATTGAGGCGCATTGTGCGAACTGCCATGACGACCTCACCAAGGAGGGCAATCTCGACCTGATCGCCCTTTCAGCGCAGCCAAACTCGCCTCAAAGCTTCGAGACTTGGGCCAAGGTTCACGATCGCGTGCGGGCAGGAGAAATGCCTCCGAAAAAGCGCGAACGCCCCGATTCCGACGCGCTCGAGTCCTTTGTCGGGACCATCGCCCAATCGATTTCTACCAGCGAGCAGGCCGAGGTCGCGACGCGGGGTCGAGCCGTCAAACGCCGCCTCAACCGCTACGAGTACGAAAACACCGTCCGCGATCTGCTCTCGCTGCCTTATCTTTCCATCAAGGAAAGCATCCCCCAGGACCCCACCGCCCACGGGTTCAACAAGATCGGCGAGGCCCTCGATGTGTCGCATGTGCAGATGGCTCGTTACCTCCGGGCCGCCGAGTTTTCCCTTCGCGAAGCCATTGCTCCGCAGGTCGCCCGTCCGGAAACCACGGTCGCTCGTTACCACACGTGGCTGCAACCCGGCTTCGTCAAGACCGCCGGCCCTGACGTTCGCCGCACGTTTCCGATCGTCGGGTTGGAGTTACAAAGCGATCTCGTCGCCGGCCGCGATCCCAAGACCGGTCGAAATACGCGTCCTAATTTGCAGGATGCCTCCCAACCCGAGCGACGCGAGCAGGAGGCCGTCGTGATGCTCATGAGCACATACGAGCCGGCGGAGATTCAGTTCAACCGTTTCCGCGCACCCGTCACCGGTCGTTACCGACTGCGGTTTTCCGGCTACACCGTCTGGATGGCTCCCGATTACAAGTCGGTCTCCCGCGGGCGTCGCACCGAGCCGGTCACGGTTTACTCCGACACCAGTCCACGCCTGTTGCGCAAACTCGGCGGGTTTGATTTCGGACCCGATCCCACCACGCATGAAATCGAGGTCTGGTTACTCGCCGGCGAAACCATCCGGCCCGACGCCGCCCGGCTCGTTCGTTCCCGTCCACCCGATTTTAAAAACCCTAATCTAGAAGCCGATGGCATGCCTGGCGTCGCTTTTCAATGGATGGAAGCCGAGGGCCCTCTGATCGACACTTGGCCAAGAGCTGGACATCGCCTGCTCTTCGGCGACCTCAAAATCGTAGATCCCGCGACAAAACCCGAAGCCGGCGATCGCCCGGCACCCGGCGTCCGCTCGCATGTCGCCGTGCACTCAGCCGATCCGGAAAAGGACGCCGAGCGTCTGCTTCGCAATTTCATGACGCGCGCCTATCGTAATCCCGTGGCCGAACGCGACGTCGCCCGCTTCCTCGACGTCATCCGCGGCGCGTTGAAAATGGGCTTTGATTTCACCGACGCCATGATCGCCGGCTACACTGGCGTCCTCGCCTCACCGGGATTCCTTTATTTTGAGCAGGAGGTCGGCAAACTCAGCGGGCTGGCTTTAGCCGAGCGACTCAGCTACTTCTTGTGGAATACTGCCCCGGATGCGGAACTCCGCCGGCTCGCAGAGAATGGTAAGCTGCTGCGCCCCGACGTTTTGCGCACGCAAGTTGAGCGCCTGCTCGAACACCCGCACTCCCGGCGCTTCGTCGACGCGTTTCTGGATTATTGGCTCGATCTCAGGAAGATCAACGACAGCGGTCCCGACGCGGAACTCTATCCCGAGTACCAGCTGGACGATCTGTTGACGGAATCGCTGCCGGCGGAAACTCAACTTTACTTCCTCGAGCTGATCCGGAAAAATCTCGGAGTACGGACGCTTGTCGCCTCGGATTTCGCCATGCTGAACGAGCGCCTCGCCACCCTCTACGCACTCCCCGGCGTCTCCGGAATCCAGATTCGCCCGGTTCCGCTGGATCCGGACAGCGTGCGTGGCGGCCTCCTGACGCAGGGGAGCATTCTAAAAGTGACGGCCAACGGGACGACCACCTCGCCGGTGATGCGTGGCGTGTGGGTGATGGAACGACTGCTGGGAAAGCACACCCCTCCTCCACCGACGGCCGTTCCCGCCGTCGAGTCCGATATTCGCGGCGCCACGACCATCCGCGAGCAACTCGAGAAACACCGGAGCGAGGAGTCCTGTAACGTGTGCCACCGCATCATCGATCCCGCTGGGTTCGCGCTGGAAAATTTTGATGTGATGGGCGCCTGGCGCGGTCATTATCGGGCCGTCGGCGAAGGCGCCGGCGATCGGGTAAAAGGGGTCGGCCACGACGGTTACGTTTTCAAATTCCGGCTCGGCCCGGAGGTTGACGCGAGCGGTGAACTTCCCGATGGACGCACCTTTAAAGACATTCGTGAGTTTCGAAAGCTACTATTAGAGGATGAATCACTTTTGGCGCGCAACCTGACCCAACAACTGATTGTCTACGCTACCGGAGCCCCCATCCGTTTTTCTGACCGTCCCCAAGTCGCGGCGATCCTTGCCCGTAGTCGCGATTCCCACTACAGCGTGCGACAGCTCATTCACGAAATCGTCCAGAGCGAAATCTTCCTCAATAAATAAGCCCCGCGACCATGAAGTCATCACCCCCCGCAGCTGCCGTGTCCGCCCCCTACGTCTCCACCGGACACACTCTCTCTCGCCGCCGGTTTTTGCGCAATGCCGGCATCGCGCTCTCTCTCCCTCTGCTCGATTCCATGCAACCGGTGTTCGGGGGAGCCGCCACGCGAGCCGCGGCGATGGCGGACGGCAAGCCGCGCCGGATGCTCGCGATCTGCAATAATCTCGGTCTGCTACCCGACTACTTCTTCCCTCAAGACACCGGCCACGGCTATACGCCGTCGCCCTATCTGGATTTGCTGCGCGAGCACCGCGACGAGTTCAGCGTTTTCAGCGGCGTCTCGCATCCCGACGTCGATGGCGGACACCCCGCAGACAATTGCTTCCTCACCGCCGCCCCTCATCCCGGCAGCGGCGGTTTCCGCAATACCATTTCGCTCGATCAATACATGGCGGAACGGATCGGACACCAAACGCGTTTCCCTTCGCTCAACTTGGGCGTGAATGTCCAGCAGGGCATGCGCAGTCTGTCGTGGACGGAATCCGGCGTGCTGATCCCGTGTGAGGAAAAGGCCTCGGATGTGTTTAAGCGGATGTTCATCCAAGGCACGGTGGCGGAGACGGAGCATCAGGTTAGGAAGCTGGAACTCGGCCAGAGCATTCTGGATGCAGTGGGCGATCAGGCGCGTACCCTCCAGCGAAAGATTGGCAGCCGCGATCGTGAACGCCTCGATCAATACTTTACCAGTGTCCGCGAACTCGAACAGCGGATGACGGCGTCCAAGGAATGGGAACGCCGGCCCAAGCCGTCCGTCACCGCTCCGGTGCCCCTCGATCCTGCGAGTCCGCGCGAGTACATGGAGAAGGTCCGGCTGATGTATGACCTCGCCCGGCTCGCGTTCGAAACCGACTCGACCCGCGTAGTCGCGCTGCTGCTCGACAGTGTCAACTCGCCCGCGATCGAACTCGACGGCACGAGCGTGAGCGATGGTTATCACAACCTTTCCCATCACGGCAAATCCGAGGCGAAACTCTCGCAACTGAAGGCCATCGACGAATGGCACATGAAGCTGCTTCATGGCCTCTTCACCGATCTGAAAGCAGTGCGTGAAGACGGGGATAACCTGCTCGATCGAACCATGATTCTATATGGTTCGAATCTCGGCAACGCGCACGCGCACACGACGACGAATCTGCCAACCATCTTCGCCGGCGGCGGCTTCAAGCATGGAAAGCACTTGGCGTTCGATCGCGAGCGCAACTACCCGCTGCCGAACCTGTTTGTGTCGATGCTCCAACGCATGGGTATCGAAGCGGACAAGTTTGCTTCGTCGACCGGCACGATGCGCGGCCTCG
The DNA here is from genome assembly GCA_038320495.1 of Opitutales bacterium. Lineage (GTDB taxonomy): Bacteria > Verrucomicrobiota > Verrucomicrobiia > Opitutales > Opitutaceae > ER46. The sequence goes on from JBBQEG010000065.1 coordinate 11,430, forward strand.
ACTTCGCCTGACCGATCGCCGCCGGCGTATTTGGTTTGTCCCTACGCAACGTTACGCGCAGGTTGGCGGCCGCAATCCCTGCAGAGGCGCCGTTCACGACGCGGAATTGATCCACACGCTTCAGAGCGTCGTCTGCGGAGTCGTTGCCGGGCATCCGCTCACCGGCGTCGCGGCGCCGTCCTCCCTTCGCGAAGCCAACGGACAAGATCACGTGCGCTAGAGGCGTCGAACCAATATACTCCCGGCGGACGAGAGCGCCGCCCGGCCACTTCGCCCTTCCAACCTGTCATCGAATGTCTCCCGTTCTCCGCGCCGCGTATGGTGTGTTCAGCTTGCTCCTCCTCGTCGCAGGCGCACGGCACAACGTTCACGCGGCTGATCGCCTGCCCTGCGACTCCCCTTTACCGATCCTGGAGCCGGCATCCGACGAGCTGTTGTGGGGAAGCAAAATCCAGCGCACGATGACACTTCTGGCGACCAGCAATTCGACGCGGCGCCACGCCGTCAGAATCCTCGTTTATGGCCAGTCGATTTCTCGCGGAATGGATAACAGCTGCTTGGAATCGGAGCTGCGACGGCGTTTTCCTCACGCCGACCTCACGGTCGAAAATCGTTCCATTTCCGGGTTCTCCGCCAACCAGTTGGTCCGCACCGCGGCCGTCGATATTCCACTCTCGTATCCCGACCTGATCATATTTCATGTCTATGGCGCCAACTCTATAGAGTATGAGCGCATCTTCGCCGACATCCGCCGCCGTACCACCGCAGAAATCATGGTTTGGACGGACCATTACGGCAACGCCGGCGTTCCCGGGGACGACGAACATCAGGCCCGCGTTGCCCGCGAAGACGACGCCTCGAACATCGTGCGTGCGCTCGCGGTAAAATACAATTGCGAGCTGGTCGATGCCCGAACCGCATGGCTCGCATATCTGACGAAAAACCAGCTCGAGAGTACTGCTCTCCTGAGCGACAATGTGCATCTGAATGCGCACGGAAAATCGCTGCTGACGGCGATTCTCCTGCGCCACTTCCGGCTGAACCTCCATGCTGCGAACGACTGGATGAACGCCGTTCGCTCGTACGAAGCAAAGCGGCAGCCGGACGAAGGTGCGAGCGACGAAATTGTGTTCACCGGCCCACCCTGGAAATTTCGCGATAGCGATGCCATCGGCGAACACCCGCGCAGCGCCCTCACGCTCACCTTCACCGGCAACCGCATCGACCTCGTCCCCGGCGTATCCAAAGGTCTGCGACGTGGTACGGCGCGAATCCTGATCGACGGCCGGCCACCGTCCGCCCACCCCGAACTCTACGCCTTCACCCTGCCGTCACCCGCCTTTGGCGCCGATTACCAGCCGGGGATCCGACGCGTGAGCCGGCAGGCTCCCTTGCAAGCGGAGGACTGGATTCTGCGGCTGACCGAAACCGGCGAAAACGGCTTTGCCTTCGAAGTCCACGGATCGAAAACCGGCTTCGACGGCGGGGGGCGATTTGCGTTGGGACGCCTAAGGCACGGGCGTTACGGAGTGCTCGATTTTGATTCACCCGACGGAGATCTGCCGGAGGCGTTTGTCTCCAACTCGCGGCGGGTGGTGATTGAATACCGGGATCTCAAGGTCCTGTGGGGACAGGAGCGCGCGAAGCAGGCCGCCCCGGTCGGTTGGGAAATCGCCTGGAAAGTCGTCCCGCAGTTCATCGATACCTACCATGCTTTCGAACGCGATGACGCCGTCCTCCAGCAGACGATCACGCTTGCCCAGGGCCTCACTAATACCCAGCACACGGTGGAGATCATCCCCAATGGTGATGGTGCGATCCCCATCCGCGAACTCATCGTCCATCGGCCGCCTTTGCGGTAACACCCAACCGCCGGCCATCTCAAACCGCTCTTCGTGTCCATTCTCCTTTTAAGCCTGATGTTGTTCGTGGCGGTCGTGGCCCACGGTGCGACCCGACCCAATGTACTGTTCATCGTTTCCGACGACCTCGCCTGCCGGCTGGGTTCGTATGGCGATCCGGTGGCCAAGACGCCGCACCTGGACCAACTGGCGCAGCGCGGCGTACGATTCGACCGCGCATATGCCCAGTATCCGGTCTGCAACCCCTCGCGGACCTCCTTCCTCACCGGGTTGCGCCCCGATACCACCCGGATCTTCGGCAACTCGACTCCCCTGCGGAAAACCCTTCCGGATGCCACTACGCTCCCGCAAGCGTTCCGCAAGAGTGGTTACTTCACTGCTTCGATCGCCAAGATTTTCCATGTCTTTTCCCGCTCCGCCCCCAATGCATTTCCCCTCTCCCATGGCCCTCGTATCTGAGTTCAAAGTACACGCAGCCCGCGTCGGCCGGCTGCTCGCTCCGCTCGTTCTGCTGGGCGTAGTGACGTTCAGTTCCTCCGCGGCGGAACCGACGACCATCATCAATCTCTGGCCGGGCTCGCCTCCCGATGAACCGCCAGCGGCAACCGTAGAGGCGGAGGCCGACCTGACCAAGCCCACGGACCGCCTGATCGCGGGCCGCCGGATCATCAAGCTGGGCAACGTATCTACGCCCCAACTACACGTCTATTTGCCGCCACCCGAGCGACGCAATGGCAGCATGGTGGTGGTGTGCCCGGGAGGCGGCTTCACCATTCTCGCTTGGGATCTGGAGGGCACGGAAGTCGCCGCCTGGCTGAATGCTCAAGGGATCGCCGCCGCCGTGTTGAAATATCGGGTGCCGACCCGCTCCCGCGAAAACCGTTGGCTCGCTCCGGTGCAGGACACCCAACGCGCGCTCAGCCTTGTCCGCAGCCGTGCCTCCGAGTGGTCCGTGGCGCCCGATCGCATCGGCACCCTGGGGTTTTCCGCCGGCGGCTTCACGGCTGCCCATGTGGGACTGCAACCCACTCAACGCCTCTATGAACCAGTCGACGCGGTCGATCGGGTTTCGTTCCGACCCGACTTCGTGGTGCTGGTTTATCCGGGTTTCCTCGTCACGGACGACACGCGCGAACTCAAGCCGGAGCTTACTCCAACAAAATCGACGCCCCCTTTCTTCCTCGTCCACGCCGCCGACGACCGGGTGCCCAGCGAAAACAGCGTGCAGTTGTTCCTCGCCCTGCGCCGGGCCGAGGTGCCGGCCGAGTTGCATGTGTATCAGAATGGTGGACACGGCTACGGTCTGCGACCGGTCGCCGACTCCCCTGTGACATCCTGGGCAGACCGGTGCGAAGCGTGGTTCATCGGCCAAGGCTTGATGCCCGCGAAAGCACGGTGACGGGCGAGTTCTCCAGACTGCGCGTCGAGGACCTCTGCCTTTGCGCGGACCAGCCGCGTGGTGTAAAATCGTCAGTCGAATGTGCGCAACCCACGCTTGGCCCCGGCGCGAAGCAGCGACACCGTTGATGAAACTTTCGCTTTTGGTGATTTCCCCAGATCACTCTCCTTCGTCCGCAGCCACCGCTCCCCCGCCCCACTCGCATACGACCCCTTGAGTCCGCGCCTGGCTCCAGCGTCAGGAACAACGCTTGCCAATAATAGAATCAGAACCCGTCCATGAGACTCCTCCGCACCTATCGTCTTCCGCGTCTCTCCCTCGTTCTATGCGCGCTCGGCCTTTCCAGTCTGCTGCACGGCGCCGCGGCGCGGCCCAATGTGCTCCTCCTGTCCGTGGACGATCTCAAACCGGCACTCGGCACCTATGGTGACTCCCTAGCGATCTCACCGAATATTGATCGCCTTGCGGCACGCGGGCTGCGCTTCGATCGCGCTTACTGCAACCAGGCCGTTTGCGCGCCTTCGCGAAACAACCTTATGCTGGGGTCGCGCTCCACGTCGCTCGGCCTCTATGGATTGTCGCAGAATTTTCGGACTGCCGTTCCCAACGCGGTGACGATGCCGCAGCATTTCATGCAGCATGGCTACCGCACCGAGGCCATCGGCAAGATTTTCCATACGGGGCACGGCAACACGGACGACGAAGCCTCGTGGAGCGTGCCGACCCAGAAGGATAACGTGGTCGAATATCTAGACCCCAAGAACTCCGCCAACGGCCAGCTTACCCGCGAGGAAGCGCTCTTCACGAATCAGAAGCTCGGCGAGATCAAATCACTGCCGCGCGGCGCCGCGATCGAAGTCACGGACGTCCCGGACAACGCCTATGCCGACGGTCGCATCGCGGACGAAGGCATCAAGCGACTGCGAGCGTCGAAGGAGCGCGGACAACCCTTTTTTCTCGCCCTTGGTTTTGTGAAACCGCATCTGCCGCTCACCGCGCCGAAGAAATATTTTGATCTGCACGATCCGCAAAAATTCACCCTCGCACCCGACCAACTTGCGCCCGAGGGCGCGCCCGCCATTGCCAACAAAGTCGGCGGCGAAATTGTGGCCTACGACCCACTGACGGTGGAGAATCTGCGGGAGGAAAAAACGCAGCGCGATCTTATCTACGCCTATTACGCGTGCGTGAGTTATATGGACGCCCAACTCGGTCGCGTGCTCGACGAGCTCGACCGACTCGGCCTGGCGGAGAACACGCTGATTGTCCTCTGGGGCGATCACGGCTGGCATCTCGGTGATCACGGTTACTGGACGAAGCACACCAATTACGAACAGGCCAACCGCATCCCGATCATCGTCGTTGCGCCCGGCATCACTCAAGCGGGCACATCCACGCAGCAACTCGCCGAAACGGTCGATATCTTCCCGACGCTCGCCGCCCTGGCCGGACTTCCCGCGCCGCGAGGTCCCCAGCCGATCGACGGCCTCAGCCTCGTACCTGTACTCCGCAACCCGACGACCTCGATCCGGGACCACGTTTATCATTGTTACCCGCGCGGCGAGCGTTTGGGCCGTGCGATCCGCACCGCACGTCATCGGTTGGTCGAATGGAAGAAGCCGGGGGCTCCCTCCGACACCGCGGAGCTCGAGCTATATGATTACCATGCCGATCCCGGCGAAGGAAAAAACCTCGCCGCGTCGCAGCCGGAAGTCGTTTCCCGGCTCCGCGCCATCCTCGCCCGTCATCCTGAAGCGGTCGCTCCCGGTGCCCTTAGTGGCAATGCTGCATCGCAAACGAAAGCGAAGAAAAAATCCAAAGAATGAACGAACGCGCCTCGCGTCTCATCCTCATATCTTAAATCCCCATGGCCATGACTCATCGAGTAAACCGATCGTTCCTGCTCGTCCTCGCGTTCGTCCAATGCGGCTTCCTTGAAGCGAACAACTCCCGGGCCCGCGCCCAGATTGGGGCCATGATCCAGCATGTGCAGGTCTTTCAGCAGGACGGACGTTTTGCCGCCTGGCCGGCGAACGGGGGAATCTCTGCGTGGGGCAACGAAATCCTCGTTGGTTTCGTGGAAGCGAGCTACGCCGAAACCACCTCCTTGCACACCTATGACCCCAAGACCGCCCGGCACAAGTATGCGCGCAGTCTGGACGGAGGCTTAAACTGGAGCATCGAGGACGCTTATGCCGCCGGCCAGACGGCGCGCGCCTATGATCACTTTATTGAAGACAATATAGCCTCCATCGCAAAACCGCTCACCGTGCCGATGAACTTCATGCACCCTGAGTTTGTACTGTCGCTCGTGCGATTGAATAACAACCACGACGGGCCGTCGATCTTCTACCATTCGAACGACAAGGGAAAATCGTGGAAAGGACCGTTTAGCTTTCCGAATCTGGGAACTCCCGGAGTGGCGACACGAAATGACTTTCTGGTCGAAGGCGACAAAGAGTTGATGGCCTTTCTTACCGTCGCGAAGAACAACCAGCGGGAAGGCCGCGTCGCCAACGTCCGGACCACTGACGGCGGGCTCACCTGGAAAATGCTCGGATGGATCGGACTGGAACCGGAAGGCTTTGATATCATGCCCTCGACGGAACGGATTTCGGCGAACGAAATCCTGACCGTATTCCGGACCCGCCAGGGGAACACCCTGGATTTGATGACTGCTCATTTTTCCAGCGACAATGGACTCTCTTGGACCCGGATCCAGGATCCCGTTGCGGACACGGGCCATGGCGGGTCCCCGCCCACACTAGTCCGGCTCAAGGACGGCCGGCTCGCACTCGGTTAAGCCTACCGGAGCCAGTACGGATCCCGGCTCTGCGTCCGCTTCAGCTCGAACCACGGAAAAACCTGGAGTAACGAAATCCCGCTGCGGCAGGGCGATGGCGCCAACCGGGACATCGGATATCCAACGATGATACAACGGCCCGACGGCAAACTGGTCATTGTATATTACTGGAACAATGCGCTTCAGCCTGAAGCCAGGCCCTACCGTTATATCGCCGCCTCGATTTTCGATCCCGATTCTTGGAAGTGATCGATCGCGCAACCGAGCTTCACCCAACCACCTCGTGTCTACTTCGGCAGACAGATTTCAGCGTTCAACGAGCGGACGGCGTGTCCGCCCTCCGGCGAAAGGGAAAAGGTAAATGCGCTCGACAAGGCGATGAACGCAGAATCCACCGTGCTCACTCCTGCCACGGCGGATTTTTGCACGGAGGCTAAAGGCTGGCGGTTTGGATGAGACGCCAGGCGGCGCGATGCTGGTGGCGATCCATGGCGTCGTGGAAGTCCTTGAGCGTCGATTGGCGCTTATTTTTTCGCTGCGCCCGCCAGA
>JBBQEG010000066.1:0-17894 GCA_038320495.1 Opitutales bacterium
TGTTGCCTGGTGGTACGCCGAGAAGGGGCCGTGCTGAGGCGTTATGTTCACCTCGGCACCGGAAATTATAATCCGAAAACGGCGCGTCTCTATACGGATCTCAGTCTGCTCACCTGCCGCGAACATCTCGCCGCCGAAGTCGCCCAATTGTTTAACACGCTGACGGGCCTCGGCCGGAAACCGGAGTTCCAGCATCTGCTCGTGGCTCCATTCAACCTGCATCCGCGTATCCAGGAACTTATTGCGGCCGAAAGCGCGCACGCGGCTGCCGGGCGCCCGGCCCGCATCATTGCGAAGATGAACAAGCTCGTCGATCCGGTGACGATCGAGAACCTCTACTCCGCCTCCCAGGCGGGCGTAAAAATTGATCTCATCGTGCGGGCGACCTGTTGCCTCCTGCCCGGGGTAAAAGGACTCAGCGAAAATATCCGGTTGCGCAATATTGTGGGGCGTTATTTGGAGCATGCGCGCATTTTCTATTTCGAGAATGGCGGGCAGCCCCTGGTCTTCGCCAGTAGCGCGGACTGGATGTCGCGAAATTTCTTTCGCCGGGTTGAGACGGTGTTCCCCATTGAAGATCCGGAGCTGCGGCGGCGTATCATCGAGGATATTCTTCAGATCGAGCTCCGCGATAATGAAGACGCGCGCGTATTGCAGCCCGATGGAACGTATATTGCGCCCGAACGACCGGAAGGGGAGGAGCCGTTTCGGGCTCAGAAGTATTTCATGGCGGCGGCCATGCTCCGGGCCAAGGCGACGGATCCTTCGGGCGTGGTGCCCTCGCATGCCCCCATCATCCCAGGTGGCGGCTAAGTTTTTCTGAATGCGATCGTATCGACGCGAAATCGTGCGGAGCTGATTGTCACTGAATTGTGATCCGGATGACACACTCCGGCCGCTTAGGTGACAGTCGGGTGGCGATGTCGCCGCGAATTAACGGCAGGGGTGTTGCGGGCTGGTCGGCTCGGCGCATCGTCTGATCCAACTTTGGTCAACTTCGCTCTAAACTCGTCGCCGTCATGCACACATTGGAATCATCCCCTCCGGTTACTCGTAGTGTCTCGACCACGTCGGCGTTGACCGCCTCGTTGTTGGAGTTGCAGTTACGCGTGGCGCGATACGCCGATGCGCTGGCGCGCCGCCGTGGTGCAGAGCGTTCCTCCGATCGGCAGCTTTGGCTGCGGGCGGAACAGGAGGTTTTTTCCCTCGTGGAGTTCGATGCCCGATCGCGCTTCGACTCCACGAGTGAGGCTTGATTTCGGACGGAGACCAAAATCTTTGGACAGGAATGAACAAAAGTTGAACGCTCTGCCTGTCCTCGCGTCTTTCCTCTCGTTCACGGTAGTTGGGTTGGTAGGTTTAGAGGCCGCTCCAAGGGGTTGGAGCGGCCTTTTGTTTACTCGGCGCGTTGACCCGCTGGGCCGCCCGCTCGAATCGGCGGACGCGGGACGAGTGGAGCCAGCAAGCAGACTTCGCCCGGCTCACGAGCGGCGGGCCCGACGCTCTGGCGCCTTCTCAAAATCGCGATAAACGCCCTCCTTCGGCGAGGTTTGTGTCAACGGCGTGACGGACGCGTGACGTCTCGGCGAAACAGAACCATTAGCGTTGCGAGAGTGGTCGTGGTGGGCGGTTTTTGCACGTATGATTATGTTCACGTCGCTCTGTCGAACGCTGCGCTCGACCTGCTTCATTGCACTGGTGGCCGCCGGGGGTGGTGCGCTCTCCGCTGCTGAATCCACCAATGGAACCGTCACGGGAAATATCATCAATGCGGATACGGGCCAGGGTATTCCGGGTGCGACCGTGTCGGTCACTGGCGTCGGCCGCACGACCACCTCCGACCTCAATGGCGTTTACCGATTCGATGGTCTGGCGCCAGGGGTGCGCGATCTCACCGTCGCCAAGGCGGATTTTTCGCCCGTGACCATCACCGCCGTCGTGGTCGCAAGCGGCGGCATCACGCGCGTCGATATCCCGGTGTCCGGAGCGTCGAGTCCGGTATTAAAAATGGCGGCGTTCAGCGTCTCGGCCGACGTGGTGGCGAGTTCGAACCTCGGGCTTCTTGCCGCCCGGCAGAAGGCCGTCGCCGTGAGCGATTCGATCGGCGGCGATCAGCTTTCCCAACTGGGACTCGGCAACGCGGCCGATGCGATGAGCAAGGTAACCGGGGCCAGCCTGGTTGATGGAAAGTATGTTGTGATTCGCGGGCTCGGCGATCGCTACACCAACACCCAGATGAATGGGAGCACGCTGCCGAGCGCCGACCCCGATCGGCGGGCCGTCCAGCTGGACCAGTTCCCCAGCGATCTGCTCGAAAGTATCACGACATTGAAATCGTTCACGCCGGACCAGCCGGGCGCGTTTTCCGGCGGGAGCGTGAATCTGAAGACGAAATCGTTTCCCGAGTCGTTCTTCGTTACCAGTTCGATCAGTTCGGCTTTCAACTCGAATGTGACAGGCAAGGACGTTCTGACGCTCCCCGGCGGCGGGAAGGATTGGCAGGGACGGGATGACGGCACGCGGGCGCTTTCGTCGGCCGTGCCGAACCCGATGCCGTCGAGCCTGACAACGACGACCGCGCAACTCGCGGCGCGCCAGGGCGACTTTGGGCCGGCGCAGGAACTCGACGCGATCAGCCGGGGATTCCATAACGCCTCGTTTTTCCCGCTGGCGCGGAAGGGGCGGCCGAATTTCGGGTTCAGTGCCTCGTTTGGAGACAGCCTTCGCTTCGCCAATGATCAGGTTTTTGGATACGTTGCCAGTCTCACGTACGATCGGACGTCCGAGCATTTCGATCACGGGATCACCGGCCGCTACGTTCAAGGCAGTGTTGACCCGCAGAGCAGCCGTTTCGTGGAGGTCTCACGCGTTTTCACCACCGCGGTGGAAGATTATAAGTTCGCGGCGCTCTATCGGGCGAATCCGGACGTCCCGGGTGGTGCACCCGCCTTTGGCGTGACGCGGAGCGCGGAGAACGTCGACTGGGGCGCGTACCTGCAACTGGCTTGGCGGCCGACCTTGAACCAGGAGTTCACCACGACATTTTTCCATAACCAATCCGCGCAGGACCAGGTGAAGCGCGGAATCGGGGAGGCGACCCGCTCTGATTCCGGCGGCGAGTTTCGTGAAAACTATGATCTGCTTTATACTGAGCGGGGAGTGAGTTCGCTTCAGTTTGCCGGACGGACCAACTTTCCGACGTGGAATGATGCTACGCTGGAATGGCGCGCCGCGTTGAGCCGCAGTACGCAGGATCAGCCCGATTATCGCAGCCTTGAGTTTAAATGGAGTTTCGTCCTGCAGGAATTCGATCCCTCCGGGCTGAATAATTACCGGTACTTCCGCGATCTGCGCGAAGAGTCGGCTGACTATGGCGTCGATTTTACCCGGACGTTTGATTTGGCGCAGGGGCGCGAGTTGACCCTCAAAATGGGCGGCGCTTATTTTGGCGGCGATCGCACCAATCGGGAGCGTTCGTTTGTCATTCAAAGTCCTTTCGCGCGTACCCGGGCCGGGATCGAGAGTTTTCCTGGTGCGGTCGGCATCACGGCTCAGACGGCAAACTCAGTGACATTTGGCACCGTGATGCGTGAGATCACCGCTAATTTAAACTACGACGGCGAGCAGACCTTTAGCGCCGGCTATATCATGGGCGATTTGAGGATGAACGACGCCTGGCGGTTCATCGGTGGCGCCCGCCTGGAGCGCACCGAGATCATGACGGCTCCGCTTCCGCTGGTCGGTTTGTCGGTGCGGACCGGCAAGATCGCCCAGACCGATCTCCTTCCCGCGATGTCGGCGATTTGGTCGCCCTGGGAGCGTCAGAATGTGCGGTTCTCCTATGGCCGTACCCTTGCCCGGCCCACGTTTCGCGAGCTGACGGATGTGGTCAACTATGAGGCCTTCACCGATGATTTTATTGGCGGTAATCCGAACCTCGATCTTACGGTGATCGATAATCTCGATCTCCGCTGGGAATGGTTTCCACGGGGCGGCGAGGTGGTGGCGGCGAGCGCGTTCTATAAAAAACTGGATCGACCCATTGAACAGGTCTTCGAGTCGGGTCGCATCTTTCCGAACAACGTCGATTCGGGTCAGGTCTATGGTGTCGAGTTCGAAGCGCGGCGGAAACTCGATGCCTTTACTCCGGCCCTCGCGAATGTCTCGGTAGGATTCAATGCCTCTCTGATCAAGTCGCAGGTCGCGATCTCCGCCACCGAGCTGGCGCTGATCCGCGCGGTGTTCCCGGAGGCCTCTGACAAACGGGCGTTGTTTGGCCAGTCGCCTTATCTCATCAATATCGATGCGACCTACCGTATTCCCCGGCGGTCCTCGGCCTTCACGGTGGTTTATGGCATCGCAGGCAAACGCTTGGATCTCGTGACCTCGGGGGCGTTGCCGGATGTCTATGAGCAGCCGGCTCCGGCCCTCGACTTTATCTGGTCACAGCGCCTCTCGCGTTTCTGGAAGTTCACATTCTCGGCGAAGAACCTCCTCGATTCGCCGCGGGAGAAGACCCTGGAACACGGCGGTACGACGTATTTCTACGAGCGATACACGCGGGGGCGGACGTTCAGCCTCAGCGCCAGCTACGACTTCAACTGATTTTTGGTCACTGTTTAACCTGTAATCCTAGCTGCATATGATGAAACGATTGAAACTTCTTGCGAGCCTGGCCGTGACGACCCTGTTCGTCACGCCGGCCTTTGCCGCCACCATCAATGTCCCTCGTACCATTACCGCGAATACTACGTGGACGAAGGACAATACCTATTTGCTGCAAGGCTATACGTTTGTAATCAACAACGCCACCCTGACGATCGAAGCGGGCACCGTGATCAAAGGCAAAGTGTCGACCGGAGCGGGCGCGTCCTCCCTCATTATTACGCGTGGTGCAAAGATCATGGCCGAGGGAACTGCGGCGTCTCCGATCATCTTCACGTCCGAACTCGACAACCTGAACGGCAACCTCGGTCTCAGCGATACTGGCCTGTGGGGCGGCGTTCTCGTTATGGGAAATGCCCGCATCAATTCCCGCGCCAATAGCCAGCCGGCAGGCACGCCTGCGCAGGACCAAATCGAAGGACTATCCGTCGCGGGCGATGAGATTGCGTATGCCACGTTTGGCGGTACGAATGACGCCGACAACTCGGGTGTGATTCGTTATGTTTCGATCCGTCACGGCGGTGCCCAGATCGGTGGCGACAACGAAATCAACGGATTGACCCTCGGTGGCGTCGGTTCCGGCACCACCATCGAATATGTTGAGGTGTTCGCCAACAAGGACGACAGCTTCGAGTGGTTTGGCGGCACCGTTAACGCCCGCTATCTGATTTCCGCGTTCGGAAATGATGATGCGATCGATTTCGACCAAGGCTATCGCGGCAACATCCAGTTTGTATTCTCGATTCAGTCCGACATCACCACTGATCGGGGCGACAAGGGCATTGAATGGGATGGAGCGACATCGCCGCTCGACGCAACGCCCAAAGCCGTCGTGACGATTTCCAATGTCACCATGATCGGCGTCGGTCCGAGCGGTGGAGCCAACACGGCGGTGAACATTCGCGACAACGTTGAGGCGAAGCTCTATAATTCGGTCTTCGTAAATTTCACCCGCGGACTCGACGTCGAGGATGATGTGGGTACCCCGATTCCCGATATCCAGAATAATCTTTGGTGGAGCCACGTTGCCGCCAACAATACCGCGGCCGGCCTGAATGCCCGGCCAGCCGGCGCCGTTAGTGGCGGCACGTATTGGACGAACACCGCCTTCGGTAATGTAATCGCGGATCCTCAGCTCCGCGCCATTTCCTATGGCACGAATCGCGTCCTCGATCCGCGACCAGCGGCCGGCAGCCCGGCGCTCACCGGTGCGGTGTATCCGGTTTCCGGACTTGGACTGACTGCCGTCAACTACAAGGGAGCTTTCGGTGATACGAATTGGGCCGCCGGCTGGACTAAGCTCTGGACGGACGGTTATTTCTCTCTCGCCAGCGCGGGATCGGGGACGGATACGACGATCATCCCCGGTTCGGCGAACAAGTTCGTCAATATCTCGACCCGCGGGTTCGCTGGTTCCGGTGAGCAGGTGCTCACGGCGGGCTTCGTGATTCCAGCCGGGCAGGTTCAAACGGTTCTGATCCGCGGCGTCGGACCGACGCTTAACGTGTTTGGCGTCAGCGGCGTGCTGGCGGACCCCGTTCTTGAAGTTTATCGCGCCGGCACCGCCGTCCCGTTTGCCACGAATGACAATTGGTCGGGCGCACAGGTGACGACGCTTTCAAATCAGGCCGGGGCGTTCGCCCTGCAGACCGGCAGCCTCGACGCGGCGCTCGTGCTGAACCTTGAGCCCGGCGGCTATACAGTGCAGGTCAAAGGCAAGGGCACGGCGACGGGTGTGGCCATCGTCGAGGTCTACGAGATCGACTGAGTTCAACGCGTATCCGGAATTAAGATGCGCGGCAGGCGCATCTTCCGGAGATGAAGCGGGAGCAGGAAGGGTGAAGAGGCGGATTCTCACGAGTCCGCCTCTTTTTCTTGGGCGTATGGATCTGCAACTTCATTCAGGTTGAGCGAGAAGTGTTGAAGATAAATGCGTAACGCGGGACCGGAGATGCACGCTGGCAGGTCGCGCCAGAGGGAAGGGAGCGGCACGTGGGGTGGTTTGGCCCCATCGCGGATGTTTTGGCCGATGACGAAACCAATGCTTGCCGTATGCGTCTTCGGCCTTCTAGTCGGGAACCTTTCGTTAGTTTGGGTGGGACTCTGACTCACTCGCTCTCCTCTGCTTCCTTTCGATTACCCCGGCACTTCCTGCATGAATTTTCTTCAAATCGCCCTGCGTCGGCCCCTCACGGTAATTGTCATAGTGATTGCGGTGGCGCTGGCGGCGGGACTCGCCGTGCAACGCATGGCGCGCGACATTTTTCCGCCGCTCGGGATCCCCACGATTTACGTCGCGCAGCCTTACGGCGGCATGGACCCGGCCCAGATGGAAGGGTATCTTACCTATCGATACGAGTACCACTTCCTCTATATCTCCGGCATCGAGCATGTGGAGTCGAAGTCGATTCAAGGCGCTTCAATCATGAAGCTGCAGTTTCACCCGGGTACCGACATGTCGCAGGCGATGTCCGAGACGGTCGCGCAGGTGAACCGTTCGCGCGCCTTCATGCCCGCCAACACCGCGGCGCCTTTTATCATGCGCTTCGATGCGGGGAGCGTCGCGGTTGGCTACCTCGTTTTCTCCACCGATAATCCGAACCGCACCCTCAGCGAAATGCAGGATCAGGCGCTGAACCGCGTGCGTCCTGCGTTTGCGACCTTGCCCGGCGTATCGGCTCCTCCGCCTTTCGGTGGCAGCTCGCGCGGGATCATCGTCAACGTGAACCCGGAGCGCATGCGCGCGTACGGTCTCTCGCCCGACGAGATCGTCAAAGCGCTGTCGGAGTCCAACACGATCAGCCCGTCGGGTAACATGAACCTCGGGGACAAGTATCCGATCGTGCAGATGAATTCGATCGTGACCAACATCAAGGACCTCGAGGCGGTACCGTTGCGCCGGACTGATCAGGGCGCGGTGTTTGTTCGCGATGTTGCGACCATTTCGGATGCGGCCGACGTCACCACCGCGTACGCCTTGGCGAACGGGCTTCGCACGGTGTATCTCCCGGTTACGAAACGCGGTGATGCTTCAACGCTCGAGGTGGTTAACCTTGTCAAAAAGAACATTCCTGAGTTTCAAAAAATTCTGCCGGAGGACATCAAGGTCAGTTACGTCTTCGACCAGTCGCCGGTGGTTAATCGCTCGATTCGCGACTTGATGAAGGAAGGTGGCTTGGGGGCGATTCTCACCGGTCTGATGGTGTTGTTGTTCCTCCGCGACTGGCGAAGTGCCATCGTGGTCGTGATCAACATTCCGCTTTCGCTGTTGGCGGCGTTGTTCGCCCTCTGGATTACGGGACAATCGATTCACCTCATGACGCTTGGTGGCCTGGCGCTGGCGGTCGGAATCCTGGTGGACGAAGCGACGGTGGCGGTGGAAAACATCCATGCGCACATCGCGAGAGGGTCCTCGGTCTCGCGTGCTGCGCTCGACGGTACGCGAGAAACGGCGCTACCGCGGTTGCTCGCAATGTTGTGTATTCTCGCGGTGTTTATCCCGGCGTTCTTTATGGAAGGTGCGGCGAAGGCGCTCTTCGTTCCGATGGCGCTGGCCGTCGGATTTGCGATGATCGCGTCCTACTTGTTGTCGAGCACCTTGGTGCCTATCCTCTCGGTGTGGCTCTTGCGCGGTCACGCGGCCCAGATACACGAGACGTCGGCTTTCGGCAAAATGCAGAACGGCTATGCCCGCGTATTGCACGGGGTCATTTCTTTCCGCTGGGTGTTGGCGATTATCTATCTCGGCGTCTGCGGTTCAATTATCTGGACCATCGGCGGTCAGCTCGGGACGGAAATTTTCCCCAAGACAGACAATGGACAATTTGCACTTCGTCTGCGGGCGCCCAGTGGCACTCAAGTGGGAATCACCGAGCAGTTGTCGAAAAAGGTGCTCGATATTATTGGGCGGGAAGCCGGCGGACCCGAGGCGATCGATGTTTCGATTGGCATGGTCGGCGTGCACAATTCGAGCTTCCCGGTAAATTTGGTTCACTTGTGGAATGGCGGTCCCGAGGAAGGCTGGCTCGCGGTACAGCTGAAGCCCGGCACCGGTATTCGCATCGAAGACTTCAAGGAGAAACTGCGGGCAGTCTTTGCGCGGGAGATGCCCGACGTGCGCTTTTCATTCGAACCGCAGGACATTGTTTCGCGGGTGATGAGCTTCGGGTCGCCGACTCCGGTGGAAATTGCCATCAGCGGATCGGCCCTTCCGGTCAGCAAGGCTTACGCGGACAAGATCATCGAGCGCATGAAGACGATTCCGTCGCTGCGAGACATTCAGATCGCGCAGACCCTCGACTATCCGACGGTCAACGTGAACGTCGATCGCGAGCGGGCCGGTTTGCTCGGTGTGCAGATGTCCGATGTGACGCGCTCATTGGTGGCCGCCACTACCTCGAGTCGGTTCACCACTCCGATTTTTTGGGCGGATCCTGGAAGTGGGATCAGCTTTAATTTGCAGGTTCAGATTCCCGAGGCGAACACGACCTCGCTTGAGGATTTGGGCAACGTGCCCGTCAGCGCGAGCACGGGCCAGCCGGTCCTGCTACGCAATATTGCCCAAATCACTCAGGGCACCGCGGTGGGGACGTATGAACGCTATAATCTGGCGCGGGTCGTCAGCATCACTGCGAATATCCATGGCTCCGATCTCGGTACGGTGACACGGGCGATTCGGCAGGCGATTACGGATGCCGGCCCGCCGCCGGAAGCCCGGACCAAGGTTGATTTCCGCGGTCAAGTGGTGCCGCTGGATCAGCTGCTCGATGGTTTTCGCTCGGGTCTCATCATCGCGGTGATCGTTATTTTCCTCCTGTTGGCGGCCAACTTCGAGTCATTGCGGCTATCGCTCGCGGTCGTCTCAACGATTCCGGCGGTGCTGGCCGGCGTGGTGCTCACGCTTTGGTTCACCGGCACCACGTTGAATATCCAATCCGCCATGGGCTCGATCATGGCGGTGGGGGTGGCGGTCGCGAACGCGATCCTGCTCGTCACCTTCGCCGAGCGTAGCCGGATCCAAAGTGGTGATTCGCTCGCCGCCGCGGTGGAGGGCGGCCGGAGTCGTCTCCGGCCGATTCTCATGACGAGTTTCGCCATGATCGCCGGCATGATGCCGCTGGCCTTGGGCTTGGGCGAGGGCGGCGATCAGACGGCGCCCCTCGGTCGCGCTGTCGTCGGCGGGCTCGCGCTGGCCACGGTTGCCACGCTGTTTATTCTCCCGGCGTTTTTTGCGCTGCTCCGCCGTCGGGCCAGCACCCGCTCCCGTTCGGTTGATCCGGACGATCCAATGAGCGGCCATTTCGTTTCTCCTGCTGTTCGCGACCTGCCCGCTTCCCCCACGCCTGTGATTCACACATGAAGATCCCATTCAACCCCGCTGCCCGACTCCTGAGCATCGCTCTCCTCGTGTCCCCGTTCGGCGCCTTTGCGGCTTCGGCGCCGGACGAGGTGAAGGTCGTCACTCCCGTTCGCGGCGAGATCCATCGGTTCGTCACCTTGCCGGGCACGCTGCGGCCGAACCAACAGGTGACGTTGCACGCGAAAGTCGCGGGTTATCTGAAGTCCATCGCGGTCGACAAAGGCGATACCGTCAAAGCGGGGCAGTTGCTCGCTGAAATCGAGATGCCAGAGATCCTGGCGGAGCGTGCTCGCTACGATGCCGAATTGAAGATCGCGACCTTGGAGTCGGAACGTCTCAACGCGGCACGGGCCAAAGCCCCTGATCTGATCACCCCGCAGTCGACGGATACCGCCGACGCCCGCCTTGCCAAGGCGAAGGCGGCGCTGGTGCACCACGAGGCGATGCTCCGCTTCAGCCAGATTTCCGCGCCGTTTGCCGGCGTTGTGACGATGCGCTATGTCGATCCCGGTGCGTTCGTGCCGGCGGCTACTGCCAGCTCGAATCCCACCGCGGCCGCCATTGTCACGGTGATGGATTATTCCACGATCCGGGTCCGCGTGGGAGTTCCGGAAATCGAGTCGGCCCGCGTCACCGCCGGCCAGCCGGTGGTCGTGACCACGGATGCACTCCCCGGTCGGACATTCCGCGGTG
Source organism: Opitutales bacterium (assembly GCA_038320495.1). Lineage (GTDB taxonomy): Bacteria > Verrucomicrobiota > Verrucomicrobiia > Opitutales > Opitutaceae > ER46. The sequence goes on from JBBQEG010000066.1 coordinate 10,718, forward strand.
AAGTGAGCCGTCACACCGGTGCACTGGACGAGGCAACGCGTACACTCCTGGTTGAGGCCGACCTGCCCAACAAGGATCTCACCTTGCGTCCTGGCATGTATGTAAGCGTGCGCATCGGAGTCGAACGCCACACGGGCGCGTTGCTCGTGCCGGCGGCGGCGCTGATCCGCGAGAAAGCGGCGGGTTTCCTTTTCACGCTCGTCGACGGCAAAGCGGTGCGTGTACCGGTTAAGTACGGCTTCATGGATGGCACGAACGTCGAGATCCTCGAAGGCATTGCTGAGAACACGCGTGTCCTCATTCCAGGAAAAGCGCCTCTGGTCGCCGGCCAGATGGTTTCCGCCGTGGAGGCCCGATGAAACGCACGCATTGCTTCATTGCTCGTTGCGTGGTTCTCGCCGGGTTGGTCGGAACCTTGGCGGCGGCGGATCGCGAGCCATCGCCGCCGGGCGGAGTGATCGATCTGCCGACCGCGCTGCGGCTCGCGGGCGCCAATAATATTGAAGTTGAGATCGCCCGGGCCCGCTTAGCCGAAGCGCAAGCCGCGAACGATTCGGCGCGGGCGCGTTACTTTCCGTGGATTTCGCCCTCGATCGTCGTGCGCCGGCACGAAGGGAATGTTCAAGCCGTCGAAGGACGGGTGTTCGATGCGGATAAACAGTCGCTATCCGCAGGCATTGCGCTCAACGCGCAGCTCGATCTGGGAGAAACCTATTATCAAAACCTCGTCGCGCGCCAAGCGGTGCGTTCGAGCGAGGCCGCTCTCGCGGGCCGGCAGCGGGAAATGACGTTCCGCGCGGCGACCGCCTATTTTGAACTCGCACGGGCGCGGGCTGGAGTGATTGCGACCGAGGAAGCGTTGCGGATCACGAATCGTCACGCTGAACAGATCGCTGTGACGGCTGAGGCTGGACTGACTTTTCAAGGTGACGCAGCCCGGGTCCGGGCGGCGCGCGAACGCGCGGAGCTGGCCTCGATGCGGAGCCGGACGGAGCAGCGGGTGGCGGCGGCGCGTCTGGCCGAGGTTTTGCGCTTGGATCCGACGATTGAGCTCGTGCCGGTCGACAGTGACCTGGCGCCGTTGTCGGTGGCGACCGCCGGAGACGACGTCGGCAGTCTCATCAGCCGGGCACTTGCGGCTCGACCCGAATTGGACGAAACGGCGGCCCGGTTGGAGGCCGCGCGGGCGGTGCGGCGTGGTGCGACGGTGGCGCCGTTGGTGCCGACGGTGGCGGCGCAGGCCGTGGTGGGTGGACTTGGTGGCGGGCCGGCGGGCTCGACGCTGACGCGCAGCTTTGACCGGAGCACGGACTACTCGCTGGGATTGAGTTGGCGCGTGGGTCCGGGCGGACTTTTTGACCGCAATCGCCAACGCGAAGCCGCGGCGCGTGAACGCCAGAGCGAGTTGGAAGTGGAGCGCCTGCGAGACGTCATCCGACGGCAGGTGGTTGAGCAGCATGCCCAATTGCGCTCGCTCGGAGCGCAGATCGAATCTGCCCGGAAGTTCCTCGAAGCGGCCGATCAAACGGCGCGGTTGTCACGGCAGCGGCGCGAAACCGGCGTCGGGGCAGTCTTGGAGGACTTGCAAGCGGAGGATGAACTGGCCCGGGCACGCCGCGATTATCTCGCGACGGTTGCGGATTATAATCACGCGCAATACGCCCTCCGGTACGTTACCGGCGAGTAACGCGGAAAATTGGGAAAGCGGAAAAGCGGGAAGTCGGAAAACACACAGACCCCCAAGCCAGCCGCGAGCGAGCTCGGGCCCTACACCGATCAGCGTAATGCCCTTCCGTAGGGCCCGCGCTCGCGCGTGGCTTGCCTTGATCGGAAAAGAGGGAGATCGGGAAACAGGGAAATTGGGAAAGCGGGAAAGCGGGAAAGCGGGAAAGCGGAAAACACACCGGCCCCCAAGCAGGCCGCGAGCGAGCTCGGGCCCTACGAAAGCCGATCCGCCCATTCCCTGACGTTGCTTTTGCCATTCCCTCAATTGTTACAGGAAAGTCGGTCCCGTAACGCAGTTGTGGCGGGGTTGTCACAATTCCGCCACACGATTGTAACAATCGACGGGCAAGATGAGGTTGTTCGGCGGGCTGTCGGCCGATTCAACTGACGAAATGTTCAACTCTCACTCGAAAAAACTCGCTGTCCTCGGTCTGGTTTTGGGGTGTGCGGTGAGCTCTGTGGCGCAAGAGAACCGAGCGCTATTGGAGGTTCTGATTCGAAAAGGAATTCTTACGAATCAGGAAGCGGATGCGATCAGCGCCGAACTGGTGAGAGAAAGCAAAGCGGCGCCTCTTACAGTCGTGCCAGGCGGCCGTTCCACGCAACGCCTGAGTCTGGGCATGCGCGTGCAGATGCAGTACGCGCACTTGGACACCGATATCGACGGTGCGGCCTTCGGCCCTGCGGCGACCAATCGAGCGTTTCTTCGGCGGATGTACCTGACTCTGCGAGCTGAACTCAGTGAGAATTGGGGCGCAACCGTCACCTATGATTTTGCCTCGTCTGGTTACGATGACGCCTTCTTCGAATGGAAAGCCTCACCTGAACTGACATTTAGTTTTGGCCTAAGGAAGGTCAACGTGGCCTACGAGGAACGGGCAAGCAGTGGAAACCTGCGCGCGCTCGAGCGCTCGTCGGTCACGCGTTATTTCGTAGAGTCTAACAACGGTCGCCGCCTCGGTGCGGCCAGTTATCGCGTGGGCGCTTTCCTCGATGGCAAAACGCGACTGAGTTCAACGTTCGGCCTTGTTTATAGCGCCGCGGTGACCACGCCCGAGCGCAATGAGAACTTCACGCTGGCCTCCTCCTCGGGTGACGGCTCCACGAATCGACCCGCGCTCTGGGGCAGTGCGGGAATCACGGGCCGGTTCGCTAATAAAGGTACGTGGGTGGCGGGCGTTGGCACAGGGTTCTTGCCCGACCAAGGAGGAGCCGGGGTGACTAATCTCGGCCGCGGATTCGATCTCAACCTCTATTCAGTTTACCTTGATGTGAATGCCGCGCGCTTCGGGGTCATGGCTGAATTCCTCGCCGCCGACGTCGAGGGCGGTGTTTCCACCACCCGCGACGCCACTCCCTGGGGTTTCTTAGTCCAGCCAAGTCTCCGGTTAACGGATACAATCGAGGCCGTGGTGCGCTATGCCTGGCTCGATTCCGACGGCCGAGGAGTCAACCTTTCCGATGTGGTGCGCTCGGCCCCGAGCGGCGGTATCATGAACCAATCGACGGAGTGTTATGCGGGGGCCAACTGGTATTTACGCGGAAACGATCTCAAATATCAGCTTGGCGTCGTCTATGCCAAAACGCGTGAGACCGTAAACGGTGGTCCCGCCGAGGCGAATGCCATGGGCGTTCGATCGCAACTTCAGGTTACGTTTTAATCCACAAGAGAATCAAACCGACCGGCTCTATTAATTCCATGAAACTATTATCCCGCGCCGCGAGCGCGCTGACGCTCGGCCTAGGTGTGTTCGCCGTATCGCTTTCTGCACAAATTCGGGTCGATCCCGAACTCAAGCCGTACGCTCAAGTATCGGGTGTGTCCGGCAATGTAAATTCGATCGGGTCCGACACATTGAACAACCTCATGACTTTGTGGGCCGAGGGCTTTCGCTCGGTCTACCCGAACGTCAATATTCAGATTGAAGGGAAGGGGTCGTCCACCGCTCCCGTCGCACTGATTGAAGGGACCGCGCAACTCGGACCCATGAGTCGGGAAATGAAGGGATCTGAGATCGATCAGTTTGAAAAGAAATATGGTTACAAGCCACTTGAAATCAAAGTGGCGATTGATGCCCTCGCGATCTATACGCACAAAGACAATCCGATCAAGAGCCTCAGCCTACCCGAAGCGGACGCGATCTTTTCCAGCACGTATCGCCTCGGAGGCAAGCCCATCACCACTTGGGGCGAGGTGGGCTTGACGGGTAGCTTTGCGAACCGGCCCATTTCACTCTTTGGCCGCAATTCGGCCTCGGGCACCTACGGATTTTATAAAGATGTGGCATTGGGCGGGGGCGACTTCAGCACCCGGGTTAAAGAGCAGCCCGGCTCGTCGGCCGTCGTGCAAGGGGTCGCGTCCGACCTTTATGCGATGGGGTATTCAGGTATTGGCTATAAAACATCCGGCGTGACTGCGATTGCCCTCGCGCAACGGCCGGGGGCCAAGGCTTTCGAGCCGACGCCGGAGAATTGTCTCAGCGGCGATTACCCGCTCGCCCGGTTTCTTTATATCTATGTAAACAAGAATCCGGGCCGCCCCATGGATAAACTCACGGCGGAGTTCCTTCGTTTTGTCCTTTCGCGGCAGGGTCAGGAAGTCGTCGTCAAGGACGGCTATTTTCCACTGCCGAACAGTATCGCTGAAGAGGTGAAGCAGTTGTTGAAGTAAAACGGGATTCTTTGCCGATCCGGATCCCATCTCGCCGCCGAATGTCCCTTTTACTTCGTCACGCTAATGTAACCGGCCCTGGGTTGTGCCGCCGGCGGCGTTCTGGCAATCAGGTTGCCTGCCTTCCATGCCTGTAAGCACCCGACCCCCACCTGTACCCAAGCGCTTTCAGGTTGCCCGATCGACCCTGTTGGTGGATCGGTTCATGAACCGTTTCATCCAGGTCGGCGGGCTGTCCATCATCGTCGCGGTTTTTGCGATCTTCGTTTTCATCCTGGCCCAGGTCGTGCCGCTCTTTCGGGGCGCCGAGGTCGAGGAACTCAAACGGGTGTCGCTCGAAGCGGGAAATTATATTGAGCTGGGTATCGACGAATGGTCGGAATTGCCCTTCGCCATGCAGGCGGATGGTGATCTGTTGTTTGTCGATGTGGTTGGGGATCGGGGTGTCCTTAAGAAGACATTGCCGGGGGTGCAGGAACATGGTTTCGGAGCGGCTCATTATAATCAGCGCGCGCAACGCATCGCCTTGGGGACGAGCGACGGGAAGTTCTCGTTAAATGATATTCTCTATCAGGCAGAGTATACGGGAGATAACGCCCGGGTCACCACGGCTGAGGTCCGGGCGGGACCGCTCTTCAATATCGGTCGAGCGGGAGCTCCGATCACGCAGATTGCCTATGCGGACGCAGGGGCTCGTAAACTCGCGGTCGCCACGCAAATGGTCGAGGGGAAAAAGGAGCTTCACGCGGTCACGCTTACCCAGCGGCGAAGCTTGATGGGGGGAGGACAGACCAGCATCGGCCAGACGTTTGATCTGACGTCGCTGATTGGTGCTTCAATCCATACCTTTATCGTCGCCACCCAAGCCGACTCGGTGCTCGTCGCCACCGAGGCCGGTGAGGTGGTGTATCTGTTTCTCGAGGGCGACGCGTTTGTCGTCCGTCAACGTCTCTCGCCGTTCGCTCGTCTGCCGGACAGCCGGATTGCCCTCCTGGATTATGTCTTCGGCGATATGACGTTTGTGGCGGTATCACTCAGCGGTGCGACCGCGGGTTACAGCCTTTATCTTCACCCGGAGGCCGGACAGCGTCTCTTTGGCGAAACCAGAGTCTTTCCGCCTCAGGCGGCCGGCACCAATGTGTTTGCCGCAAGTGTAAGAAATAAAGCCTTTCTCCTTGGCGAGGGGCGCACGGCTTCGCTGATCTTCTCGACGACCGAGACGGTCCGCTGGCAGGAGGAGTTTGATTTTCAAATCAAGCACGCCGTCATCGGTGGTAAATACGACCGCATGGTCTTTCTTGATGAGGCGGCCACGCTTCATTTCTTTCGTCTGACGGACCCGCATCCGGAAGCGAGCATGCGGGCGTTTTTCGGCAAACTCTGGTATGAAGGAGCACCTGAACCGCGTTATGATTGGCAGTCTACCGGAGGATCCGACGACTTTGAACCCAAGCTTTCACTCGTTCCGTTGATCTTTGGTTCCCTCAAAGGGACCTTCTATGCGCTGCTCTTCGCCGTGCCGATCGCGCTGCTCGCTGCGATCTATACATCGCAGTTCTTAAAGCCTGCGGTCAAGACCGTGGTTAAACCCGTGATGGAGATCATGGCCTCCCTACCGTCTGTGGTCCTCGGATTCCTGGCGGCACTCTGGCTCGCTCCGATCCTCGATACCCGCGTCCCGTCGGTTCTCATGATCGTTATCCTGATCCCCGCAACGGCCGTGGTATTCGGCGGGGTCTGGGCCCAGCTGCCACCGAGGGTGCGTCTTTATATTCCGCCGGGTCTGGAGTTCGCATTGTTTCTCCCGATGATGCTGATCGTCGGCTTTCTCGCCTGGAATTTGGGTCCGGTGATCGAGCGGATGTTCTTCGTCGTCACTGACCCGACCAGCGGCGCCCGGGTGGCGGATTTTCGCCTCTGGTGGCCGCAGGTTACGGGTACACCGTTTGAGCAACGGAACTCTCTCGTGGTGGGGTTCATGATGGGCTTCGCCGTTATCCCGATTATTTTCACAATCGCAGAAGATGCCCTGACCAATGTGCCAACATCCCTTCGTTCGGGTTCGCTTGCGCTGGGTGCGAGTCGGTGGCAGACGGCGTTTCGCATCGTGCTGCCGACAGCGTCGGCAGGGATTTTCTCCGCCCTGATGATTGGGTTGGGTCGTGCGGTCGGGGAAACCATGATCGTCGTGATGGCGACGGGCAATACCCCCATCATGGAGTGGAATATATTTTCCGGGATGCGGACGCTCTCCGCGAACATTGCGGTCGAACTGCCCGAGGCGCCGCATCACAGTACGCTTTATCGTTCGCTGTTCCTGGGGGCGATGGTTCTCTTTGTGATGACTTTCCTGGTCAATACTTTGGCTGAAGTGCTCCGGCAGAGGCTCCGCGACCGTTACAAGACGGTCGAGTGAGGCCTGCGTATATCTCCATGAAAAAGGCCGATTACAATTCGCGTAACTTTAAACCAGCGGGCGAAAGCTGGGTTTGGGTGACTTCCATGGGGCTGGCCGTCGGCGTGACGATGATTACCTTCCTGCTGGGGATGATCCTCTATAACGGGCTTGAGGTCTTCTGGCCGAAACCGGTTGTTCGCATTGAAATCAAGCCGGGTAGCCAGGCCGGGATAAAGACGGCTCCCGCGTTCGCCGGCGAGATTGTCAAGAGCCAGACCAAACGCACCGCGGTACTCGGTTCCGATGGCAGTCCCTTGCCGGAGCAGCGGGAGTTTCAGCTCTTTGTGGGGAATAAGGATGTTTATGGATTTTCCTATAAATAC